>NZ_BAAAUV010000036.1:0-64704 GCF_039534125.1 Actinocorallia longicatena
TGGTACTGCACGGGAGACTGTGTGGGAGAGTAGGACACCGCCGCAATCAACATGCTGAAAGGCCCCGGACAAATGTCCGGGGCCTTTCGCATTTCTGTGGGCTTTCCGGTGCCGAGAAACGGCCCGATCCAGATGGATCAGGCCGTGGCGTGGAGCCGGTCAGTCCTCGGTGAGGGTGGTGTGCCATTCCTTGGAGGTGGTGAGGACGGTCAGGCGCTGGGTGGCGCGGGAGACGGCCACATAGAGGGTGCGCAGGCCCATGGGCGACTGGGTGGCGATCTCCTCCGGGGAGACGATCACCGCGGCGTCGAACTCCAGGCCCTTGGCCTCGAGGACGTCCAGGAGCTGGACACGATCGGGGACGTCCCATTCCTCCTGCGGCCAGCCGAGCGGGAGGATCACGCCGATGGTGCCCTCGACCTGGCCGAGGAGGTCGATGACGGCGTCGCGGGCCGAGTGCAGCAGGGCGGCCTGTGAGGCGTCGGGAAAGGTCAGCACGGCGGCGTCGTGTCCCGAGGTGCGGACGGCACGGGCGGGCCGGGCCTCGGGGACGGCGCGTGCCAGGACCCGGGTGGCGACGGCCGCGATCTCCACGGTGTTGCGGTAGTTCGTGGTCAGCTCGAAGGCGTGCTGCGGCCGGACGTTCTTGCGGTTCCCCGCGGTGCCGAGGGCGGCGGCCATGGCCTGGCGGGAGGAGTTGAGGTCCTCCCACGCGCTCTGGGCGGGATCCTCGACGACGGTCCAGGTGGCCTGGCGGCCGCGGCGGCCGAGCATCCGCCACTGCATGGGGGACAGGTCCTGGGCCTCGTCGACGACCACATGGCCGTAGTCGGTGGCCTCCTCGGCCTCGTCGTCGACCCGGCGGGCCCGGTCGTAGCGGTCGATCGACATCGACAGCTCACGCATCTCGGGCTCCCAGTCGGCGACCTCCTCACCGGTGATGATGTTGACGCCGTCGATGACGTACGGGTCGTCCTCGCGGACCTGACGGGTGGGGCGCGGTGGCTTGCCGAGCAGGGAGTCGATCTCGTCGAGCAGGGCGACGTCCTGGTAGGACCAGTCGGTCTCGTGCGCGAACGAGGAGGCGAGCCGGCCGATCTGGGCGGGCTTGAGGTCGCGGCCCGCGGCCCGGCCGAGCCGGTCGGGGTCGGCGAGGGAGCGCAGTACCTCTGCGGGGGTGCGGATGGGCCACCAGGCGGTGAGGAAACCGCCGAACTGGTCGCGGGCGTTCGCGACGAACTCGTGCTTCTTGATGCCGGGGGCGTCGACGAGGCCGCCGATCTCGACGAACCGGTCCCACAGGGCGTCCATGAGGGCGTCGGCGGCCTTGCGGCGGGCGGTGTTCGCGGTGCCCTGGCTGCGCTGGTGGACCTGGTTGCGGATCTTGTCGAGGCGGGGGCGGTCGAGGCGGACCACGACGCCCGCGTGGACGACCGTCAGCAGGTCGGGGGCGCCGGGCGGGTGGTCGGTGACGGCCCTGCGCAGCAGCCGGGTCATCGAGCCGGCGCCCTTGATCCGGGTGAGCTCGGGGGAGTCGTGCCGGGTGGCGGCCGCGCCGGGGACCAGATCGCCGAGCGAGCGCAGCACGGCGGAGCCCTCGCCGAGCGAGGGCAGGACCCGTTCGATGTAGGCGGTGAACCGCGCGTTGGGGCCGACGATCAGGACGCCGCGGCCGCCGAACCTGCGGCGGTGCCGGAACAGCAGGTAGGCCACCCGGTGCAGGGCGACCGCGGTCTTGCCGGTGCCGGGACCGCCCCGGACGATCACCGTGCCGTCGGCGGGGGCCCGGATGACCATGTCCTGTTCGCGCTGGATGGTGGAGACGATGTCCCGCATGGAGCCCTCGCGGGTCCGGGCGAGGGAGGCGAGGAACGCGCCGTCGCCGACGACCGTCAGGCCGTCGGAGAGCGACGGCTGCAGCAGATCGTCCTCGATGTCGATCACGCGGTGGCCGCGGGAGTGCAGGACCCGGCGGCGGATCACCGAGTGCGGGTCCTCCGGGGTCGCGCGGTAGAAGGCCTCGGCGGCCGGCGCCCGCCAGTCGATCACCAGCGAGTCGTGGTCCTTGGTGCGGACGCCGATCCGGCCCACGTACAGGGGCGCGTGGGCGGTGAGGTCGAGGCGCCCGAAGACGAGGCCGTCGTCGGCGACGTTCAGCGCCTCGGCCCGCAGGGACGCCTGGTAGACCATGGCGTCGCGGTCGACCAGGGAGCTCTTGGTGCCCGCCTGGGCCGTCCGGAAGCCCTCCTGGAGCATCCGGTGGGCGTCCTCGCGCATCTCCTCGAGGCGCACGTAGGCGACGTCCACGCGCTCCTGCTCGGCTGCGATCTCCGCATCCTTGACCTGCCCGTTGGCAGTACCGGTCGCAGACATCGATCTCCTTCAATTCGGGCAGAGAGCAAGCTTAATCGCCACGGCTCGCTCAGTCGCCCTGCACAGGCGCACAACCCTCGTCCGCCACCGCGCGGATTCCTCACGGCGGACGCCGGGGGCGGTGTCCTCCCTGACTCCTCCTCGAAGTCTGCCGTCACGGAGGTAGATCACTGGTCACGGGGCGCCCGGCGGCGCCGCGCGACCGTCCGGGCTCAGATCGGGACGGCGTCGCCGAAGCTCATGGTCAGATGGCCGACGGTCGTGCTGCTGAGCGCGGGAGTGCGGTCGAGGCCGAGGCGGCGGAGATCTTCGGCGGCGGGGTGGTCGCCGAGGCTGACCGTCGCGCCGCCGGGGCGCATCCGGACCGAGGAGGGCGCCATGGTCCAGGGGGTGCGGCGGGTGACGCCGTCCAGGCAGGAGTAGGCGTCGATCTTGGGTGCGCCCGCCCCGTCGGGGACGGGCAGGCCCGGCTTCACCTGGACGGACAGCACATGGCGGCCGTCCTGCCAGACGGCGGCGCGGTTCGGGGCCGACCAGTCGATCGGGAGGTGGGTGAGGACCTTGGGGAAGCCCCAGATCCCGCGCCCGGCGGCGAGGGTGAACTCGCCGTCGACCGGGAGCCAGTGGATGAACGCTCCGGGGGCGGGCGTGTCGTCCTGCCTCACCAGGAAGGCGACGGCGAGCTCGTGGTAGGGCCCGAGGTCGCCGTCGATGTACTCGACGAACGCCAGGGAGCACAGGGAGCGGCCGAGGGCCGCGGAGACCGTGAGGCCGCTGTAGTCGACGATCCGCTGGGCGGTGCGGGCGGGTACCGGGAACATCGCGGACGCCACACGGGCGCGGCGGATCTCGACCGGCATGGTGATCTTCTGGCCCTGGATCACGTGCATGCCTCTAGTAGAACAGGTTCTAGACTCGAGTCTCAAGGGCTGTCTTGATGCGGTTCAGGGTGGTGCGCATCCCCTCGCGGTTGAGCGCGGACCTGTCCTCGCCCTTCACCCCCGTGAAGATCCGGCCGAGCAGCGTCACGAACCACGCGGCCCGGTAGTCGCGGCGCAGGTCCTGCCAGTACTCGGTCAGCCGGGTGCCGTCGCCGACGGGCTCCAGACGGTAGCCCCACAGGGCGACCTCCATGCCGAAGCTGTAGACGCGGAAGGCGAAGGCGGTGTCCGGGACGGCCGCGGTCACGTCGCAGTTGGTGAACCACAGGAAGGGGCCGCGCCGGTTGAACCCGACGAAACGGCTGTCGACCTCGATCGGCTCGTCGCGGACCCAGACCCGGAAGACCTCCGGCGACCACTCGACGGCCCGCCGGGGATCGGCCACCGCCGCGTAGACGTCCGCGACCGGCGCCTCGATCAGGACGCTCTCCTCGATGACCCATTCACGTTCCACGGGACAGATCATCCCGCATACGGTGGGGTCCATGGACTACCTGAGCTGGCGGACCGTCGGCGAGGCCGAGAACGATCTCCGAAGGGAGCTCGATCCGGAGACGTTCGCCCTCGTCAGCCGGGCGGCGAGGGCGGCCGAGCGCTGGCACGGGGACCAGAAGCGGCCCACCGGCGAGCCCTACACGGTGCATCTGCTCGAGGCGCTGGAGATCATGGTCAGGGGCGCGGGCGTCACCGACGGGGAGGTGCTCGCGGCCGTGCTGCTCCACGACGTCGTGGAGGACACCCCGGTCACGCTCGCCGAGGTGGAGGCCGAGTTCGGGCCGGTCGTCGCCGAGTACGTGGACTGGGTGACCAAGCCGCCGGCCGCGTCCAGGAAGGACAAGCGCGCCGCGAAGGTCTCCTATCTGCGCCGGCTCCGCGACGCCCCCGAGCAGGCGATCTGGATCAAGCTCGCCGACCGGGCGAGCAACGTCCAGACCCTGGCGAACATGCCGAAGGACTTCCGGCAGCGCTACGCGGCGGAGACCACGATCTACGTGATGCCGCTCGCGGAGGGCCATCCGTTCTTCGGGCCGTGGTTCGCGGCCTGGGCCGGCTCAGGCGCGGGCCAGGGCCTCTAGCCCGGCGACGAACCGGGGGGCCTCGTCGGCCCAGTCGAAGCGGCGTCCCGCGGCCTCGTGGCCGCGCTTGGCGAGGTCGGCCCGCTCGGAGGCGTTACCGAGCAGGCGGGTGACGGCCGCGTGGGCGTGCGCGACGTCGCGGACGATCAGGCCGGAGCCGATCTCCTCCAGCAGGAAGGCCGTGGACGGCTCGGGCGTCGAGATCACCGGGACACCGTGGGCCATGTACTCCAGGACCCGGGTCGGCGCCTCGCCGCGGGCGGTACGGGGGAAGGAGAGCCCGGCGGAGGCGCCGGAGATGATCCTCAGGGCCCGGTCGTTCGGCACGTATCCGTACCAGCGCAGGACGCCCCGCCGCTGGGCGTCGCGGAGCAGGGGCCTGACCGCCTCGTCGGCGGGGCCGATCAGCTCGGTCGCCACGCCCTGCCCGGACAGCAGGTCCGCCAGCTCGATGATCTCCTCGGCGCCGCCGTCGAGGCTCAGCCGCCCGAGGTGGACGACCCGGCGGTCGTCGGGGGAGCGCAGCGGCGTCGGCGGGACGGGCGTGAGGGTGGGCGAGTCCACGGTGCCGGCCGCCCTGCGGGTGCTCCGCCCGTCCATGACCACCGGGACCCGGCGCGGCGCGACCACCCCGAGCTCGGGGTCGTGCAGCAGGACGAGGTCGGCGTGCGGGGCGTGCTCGTTGAACGCCCGCCGGACGAGCCGCAGGGCCCGGAACCGGTCGGAGAGCCGGGGCACGTCGACCGGGGTGAGGCCGGGCCAGGGCGTCACGTTGTGGGCGCGGAAGGGGGCGAGATAGGTGACCTGGTGGCCCGCGTCGAGCAGGGCCCGGATCTGGCGGTGCAGGATCCGGGCGTCCTCGGGGTGCTGCCCGGCGGTGCAGACACATACGCGCATGCCGGGCATTGTGACCTGCGGATATGGCCGGGAGCTGAACCCCGGCCATCCGGGCCGTTTAGTCCAGGTATCCCCAGGATCGGGTGATCTCCAGGAGGGGCTCGGCGATCTCGCCGGCCTTGGGGAGGGGGCGCGCGGCCTTGACCTCGCCGGACTTGATGTTGGCGCTCCAGTCGCCGAAGACCGGCTTGATGGGGCCGTGGTCCTGCTTGCCGTAGTCGAGCATCTCCGGCTCCCACTCGACCCCGAGGTAGTCGCAGATACGGCGGGTCTGGGCGGCCGGGTCGGCGGTCAGGTCCTCGTAGCGGACGGTCAGGCCCTCCAGGTGCTGGCGGGCCTCCTCGACGCCGGTGATGTAGCCGAGGATCTCCTTGACGACCGCGTCGGGCTCGCTGCCCTTGCGGCGGGTCAGGACCGACTCCACGACGGACTGCGGGTGGCGCAGCAGGAAGATGTAGCGGGCGTCGGGCCAGGCGGAGGAGATCCGCCGCCAGATCATCGCGTTCGCGGGCGTCTTGTCGACGACGATCTTCTTGCCGCTGCGCTCCAGCTCGTGGTGGAGGACGCGGTCCCAGAGCAGGTGCTCCAGTTCCTTGCGGGAGAGCCCGAGCGCCTGCATGACGTCCTCGGTGTAGTCCCGGTTGGGCCGGACCTCGAGGGTGCGCAGGTGCAGCTCGTGCGGGGCGCGGATCTCCGAGTGGGTGTTCATCAGGACGCGCAGGAGCGTCGATCCCGCCCGCACGGACGACAGCACGAAGACGGGCGAGGGGACGAGCCGCTCGGCGCTCCGGTCCGGGAGCAGCACCTTCTTCTTGGTCTTCACGCCGGGCGGACGCAGGGCCTCGGCCAGGTGCTCGCTACGGCGTCGGATGGCCCGCTTCATGGCAGTGCTGCGTTGTGCTTCCTGCATCCTCAGATCCCGGTTAGACGGCGCGTCCTAGCGACGATAGCGACAGATGGTGGTATTTCGGACCACTGTTGCTGAATATTAACTAAGAAAGATGCAACCTCAGCGTCACTTCGGGTGTCGCCAGGAGCTGATCGCGTAGGCCTTGGCCTCTTTCACCAGGTCAGGACGGTCGGCGGCGAGGTTGCGCTTCTCGCCGGGGTCCTTCTTGAGGTCGTAGAGCTCGAACTTCCAGCGCCGTCCGGGCTTGCTGTACTCCTTGCCGGGGGCGAATCCGACGAGTTTCCAGTGTCCCTTGAACCGGACCGCAACGGCAGCCCTCCGGCCCCGATTGTGATCTTCTTTCCGGTGCGTGGGGGTCTGCCCGGCATGGGTCCTGGCCCAGTAGAGGAACTTGTGCTGCGGGGCCTTGCCCTTGCCGGTGAAGACCCGGCGCAGCGACAGGCCGTCGTTGGCCGGGGCCTGGGCGCCGGAGAAGTCGGCCAGGGTGGCCATCAGGTCGTAGTGGGCGGTCGCGTGGGCGGTCTTCTTGCCCGCGGTGTGCTGGAGCAGCCGGGGCGACCAGACGATGAAGGGGACCCGGATGCCGCCCTCGTAGAGGTTGCGCTTGATCCCCCGGTAGGGGCCGTTGGCGTTGAAGAAGCCGACGCTGACGCCGTCCTCCTCGTGCGGGCCGTTGTCGCCGGAGAACATGACGATCGTGTTGTCGTCGAGGCCCTGCCGCCTGAGCTGGTCGATGATCAGGCCGACGTAGCCGTCGAGCGTCGTGATCTGCTCGGCGTGCGCCTTGTTCTGGGGCTTCCAGTCCTTGCCCGCGTACTGCCCGAAGGACGGCACCACGCTCGGCGCGTGCGGCAGCGGCAGGGACAGCATGAGGAAGAAGGGCGCCTGGCCGTTCTCCTGGCGCAGGAAGTCCGCCACCCGCTGCATGATCAGGTCGGGGCCGTAGATCGCGCCGAAGTCCCCGGTGTTGCCGGGCAGGATCACCTTGCGCTGGTTGTCCCACAGGTGGGTCGGGAAGTAGCTCTTCGACTGGTGGTGGGTCAGGTACCCGAAGAAGTCGGTGAAGCCCTTCTCGTTGGGGTGGCTCGGCTGGCCGGAGCGGTCGGGCCCGAAGCCCCACTTGCCGAACAGGCCCGTGCGGTAGCCGCGGTCGCGGAGCATCTGGCCGATCGTGACGTCCTGGGGGCCGAGCGGGATGTCGCCGGCGGGCGGTGGGTTCCTGCGGACCGTGGTGTGCCCGGTGTGCAGGCCCGTCAGCAGGGACGAGCGGGCCGGGGCGCAGACCGGGGCGGAGGAGTAGGCGTCGGTGAAGCGCAGGCCCTGGGAGGCCATCGCGTCGATCCGCGGAGTCTTGATCTTCTTCTGGCCGTAGCAGCCGACCTCGCTCCAGCCGAGGTCGTCGGCGACGATCAGGATGAAGCTGGGGAGGCCGCTCTTGCCGCCCGTCGTACCGGGCTTGGGCTCCACCGGGCGCTGGAGATCGCTCTGCGGGGTGACCACGGCGTCGGCCGTGGAGGCCTCGGTCGGGGCCGGCGGCGGGGCCGCGCTCTGCGCCTTCCGCGGTGAGCTCGAGGTCGGCCAGACGGCCGCGCAGGCCGAGGCCCCGACGGCCAGTGCTCCCGCACCGAACAGAAATCGGCGTCTGTCAGTCAAGGGAGCACTCCAATGGGGAATCCGGGGGGACCGGGAGGAAACTCTACCGACACTTCAAGCCCTGGGGATTCCGAACCTCCCGCGTCAGCTCATGTTGGTCTCGCGTTCATGCTCGCATGTGAGGCTGATTCCTCACTGAGCGTCAGGATCGAGACCTTTCCCATGACTGATCTGGCCTGGGCGGAGTCACCGCTCCAGTTGCTGTCGGCCGTCGAGGCCCGCCATGCCGGGCTGCTCGGCCCCGCCGAGATCCTGGTGCGCGCCGGGAGCGACGCGCTGACGGCGACCGCCGCCGAGCTGGTCCGGCTGGGGCCGCCCGCCGGCACCACCCTGGAGTTCGCCTCCCGTGCCCGTGCGGGCCGCCGGGTCTGGGCGGTCGGCGACGCGTTCTCCGGGCAGGTGCAGGCCAAGCTGCTGACCTCGCTGCCGTCCAGGATCGTGCTCGTCGACGACGGCCTGGCCACGATCCACCTGCTCGGGCTGCTGGCCGGGCCCTGGCGTCAGCCGCTGATCAGGGCGAGGGCCCGGGCGGGGCGGGTCCGGCGGATCCTCGGATCGGCGGCGGGGGCGCGGCTGCGCTCGGCCGCCCGCGAGGGCAGGGTCACCGTGTTCACCGGGCTTCCGGTCCCCTCCGCCGTGCTGGCCAGGGCGCACCGGGCCGGGATCGAGGTCGTCCAGCACGACTTCCCCTACCTGCGGTCGCTGGCCGCCGACCCGGCGCCGGCCGAGCGGACCGTCGTGCTCGGCACCTCGCTGGTCGCCAACGGGCTCGTCGACCGGGGCTCGTTCCTGGGCTGGATCAACGGGATCCTCGCCGGGGAGCGGGTCGCCTACTACCCGCACCGGCGCGAGGACCCGGAGATCCTGGCGATGCTGCGCGACGACCCCCGGGTGACGCTCGTCGAACGCGGTCTTCCGGTGGAGCTGAGCCTGCGCGGGCTGAGCCCGCGCCACCGGGTCCTCAGCCTGCCGTCGACCGCGCTGACCTCGCTGCGCGTCCTGCTCGGGCCGGACGGCCCCGCGATCGAGGGCGTCACGGTCCCGTCGGCCTGGTGGACCGACCGCGCCGACCAGTCGCTCCGGACCCACCTCAGCCTGTTCACCCTCGGACCGGAGCTCGTGTGAAGCTGCTCGCCATCGCCGATTCGGACTCCTATCTGAAGTGGGCGGCAGCGCTGCTGCGCGGGCTCCCGGCGGGGTACGAGCACCGGCTCGTGGTCGTCCGGTCGCCGATCGCCCCCTCGCGGGAGCAGCGGGCGGCGGCCGTCAGCGGCAGCGGCCAGGACGTCCCGCCGGTGCTCAGCGGCCGGGCCCTGCGCGCCCTGCTGCGGTCCTACGACCCCGACGCCGTGCTGCTGGCCTCGACCGGGCCCGTCGTCCGGGTGCTGTCGGAGTACGTGTGCAGGGACCGCCGCCGGATCCTGCTGACCGGGCTGCCCGGCATCTCGGTGCCCGCCAGCCCCAAGGCGTGGCGGTTCCGTTCGAGCTGCGACCTGTTCATCGTGCACAGCACCCGGGAGGTCGCCGAGTTCACGGAGATCGCCGCCGGGCTGGGCATCCCCGGCCGGGTCGTGAAGGCGACGCTGCCGTTCCTGGCCGGGGCCCCCGCGGACGACGACGGGGAGCGGGACCGGGTGGTCTTCGCGACCCAGGCCAAGGTGCCGGTCCTGCGCGAGGAGCGGGAGCGGATCCTGTTCGCCCTGGCCGGTCTCGCGGCCGCGCGCCCCGATCTCCGGGTGGTCGTCAAGCTCCGGGCCCGCGCCCACGAGGAGCAGACCCACCGGGAGTTCCTGCACTACGAGACCCTCTGGGGCGAGCTCGACGTCGATCGTTCGCTGCTGACCTTCGACGCCGGGCCGATGCACGCCCAGCTCGCGCACGCCGCGGGGTTCGTCACGGTCAGCTCGACGGCCGCGCTCGAGGCGATCGCCGCCGGGGTCCCGGTCAACGTGCTGTCCGACTTCGGCGTCAGCGCCGAAATGATCAATCTCGTGTTCGAGGACAGCGGCGTGCTCGGCACGCTCGGCGACCTCGCCCAGGGGACCTTCCGCGCGCCCGATCCCGCGTGGCGCGCCGCCAACTACTTCCACCCGGCGGCGGAGAACGACTGGGTGCGACGGCTCGAGGAGCTCGCATGCACGGAACTGCCGCCGGTGGTGTTGCACAGCCCGTCCCGCTGGGGACGGGCCAGGGCGGGACTGCGGGTGGAGCTCCCGCCGGTGGCCTACCGGCGCCTCGTCAAGGCCAGGAACGCCCTGCGCGGGACCCGCTCTTCGACAACGCCAAGTTCCTTCTGATCGTCCTGGTCGTCGTCGGCCACACCCTGGAGCAGGTCCGCGACATCCACGGGACGCTCGCCGCCTACACCTTCATCTACCTGTTCCACATGCCGCTGTTCATCATCGTCACCGGCTACTTCTCGCGGTCCTTCGGGGTCGCGAAGGACCGGTCGGTGAAGCTGGTGACGTCGCTGGTCGTGCCCTACCTGATCTTCCAGACGGCCTACATCTGCTTCGAGCGGTACGTCGGCGGGGCGCACGTGCGGTTCAGCCTCTACGACCCGTACGGGCTGATGTGGTTCATCCTCGCGCTCGTGGTGTGGCGGGCCTCGACGCCGTTCTGGCAGAGGGTCCGCCGGCCGCTGGCGATCGCGGTCGTGGTCTCGGTGACGTCGGGGCTGTTCCCGCTGCCGGGGGAGTTCGACCTGCACAACACCATCGGGATGATCCCGTTCTACGTGCTGGGGCTCTGCCTGCGGCCGTCGCACTTCGAGGTGCTGAGGGAGCGCGGGGTGCGGATCGGGTCGGCGGCGCTGCTGGCGGCCGTCGCGGTCGCCTGCTGGCTCTGGGTGCGCGAGGTGTCGATCAAGCCGCTGTTCTGGGGCGACCCCTACAAGGAGATGCGGTTCACCGCGCTCGAGGGCATGACCGTCAAGCTCGGCCTGCTGGCCGCCTGCACGGTCATCTCCTTCGCGGTCCTGGCGGTCGTGCCCCGGCGGCACACCTGGTTCACCCGGCTCGGCGCGAACACCCTCTACGTCTACCTGCTGCACGGGTTCGTCGTGTACTTCGCCCGCTACCAGGGGCTGTTCGAGGAGGACTGGACGCACACGATGCCCGGGGCCCTCGTCCTGGCGGCCGGGGCGGCGGCGCTGGCCGTCGCGCTGTCCCTGCCTCCGGTCGTCCGGGTCTTCCGGCCGGTCATGGAGCCGGAGCTCGGGTGGGCCTTCCGGCGCTGACGCTCAGACGCGGATGCCGAGGAGGCTGGCGAACAGGTCCTGGCGGTACTCGGTCATCGAGGGCAGGAGCTGGGTCCTGGTCTCCGGGGGCACGGCGGAGATCGTCGATCGGGCCCGGGCGGTGAGGACGCGCTGGAGCTCCGCGGGGAGGCGGTCGCGGCGGCTCAGATGGAAGGCGATCATCGCGAAGTAGGTGGTGAGGGCCTTCGCCCGGTAGCGGTCGGGCTCGGGGTCGTCGTCCAGGTCGCGCAGGACGCGGTCGAAGGCGTCGAAGAAGTGCAGCATCCGGGCGTCACCGCGCTGGGTGAGCGAGCCGGGGGTGCGCCGGTAGAAGACGCCGCGCAGCGCGACCGTGGCGTAGGTCGCCGGTTCGCGGTACAGCCGCCAGAACCACGGACGGTCCTCGGCGGTGTGCAGGGCCGGATCGAAGGTGAGCAGGCCCCGGTCGGCCAGCGAGCGGGAGTACACGCCCGCCCAGGTGTAGGGGTAGTCGACCATCGAGGGCTGGGTGACGGGCAGGATGCCGTCGCGGGAGCGCAGGACCTCCCGGCGCCGGCCCTGCGGGGTGCGCCTGACCACCCGGCCGGTGTCGGTGACCCGGACGTGGTCGGACATGACGAAGTCGCAGCCCAGCGCCTCGATCGCGGCCAGGAGTTCGTACAGGTAGCCGGGCCGGATCCAGTCGTCGCCGTCCAGGTAGGTGATGTGACGGCCGGTCGAGGCGGCGAGGCCGGTGTTGCGGGCGGCGCCGGGGCCGAGGGGCCGCGCGTGGCGCAGCAGGGTCAGCCCCGGGATCTTCGCGGCGGTCACGATCTCGGGGGTGCGGTCGATCGAGCCGTCGTCCACGACGATGAACTCGATGTCGTTGCGGGTGTTGCGGGCCAGGCTGAGGAGCAGGTCCGTGACGTAGCGCTCGACGTCACGGACCGCGATCACGACCGAGAGGGCCGTCATCAATCGTCTTCACCGGCGGGGCGGAGCGGGGAGCCGGGCAACCGGGTCGCGGCGAGCGTCGCCAGCCTGCGGCGCCTGCTGCCGCCCGGCAGGGCCGCCGACAGGAGCGTCGCCTTGCGCGCGGCGGCCGGCGGGAGCCCGCCGGGCAGGCCGAGCGAGCTCAGCCGCCGCTTCTTGAAGTAGCGGCTGAGCGGGCCGGTCCCGTGCTCGGCGAGCCACGCCTCGGCCTCCTTGCGGCGGTCGGGCAGGAACGCGGCGCGCATCGCGTACCCGACGGCCGTCAGCAGCGCGGTGAGCGCCGCCACGTCGTCGAGGACGGGCTCGGACAGCGTCCCGTCCTCGGCCAGGTGCGGCAGCGTCGCGTCGACGATCGTCACCGGGACGCGGTTGCTGTTCTGGTACGGCGCGATCACCTTCAGCAGGTTCCGGGTGCCGACGGTCGCCGCCGGGATCCCGTAGAAGTGCCGGGCGGTGACCAGGGCCGTGGAGAACGAGCCGACGATCAGGGACGGCCGTACCTTCGCGCACCAGGACTCCGCGGGGACCGGCTGGTCGATGACCAGGAGTTCGGCTCCCAGCCGCACCGCTTCCGCGGTGAGGTGCTCGGTCGCTCGCACCGGGCTCGCGGGGTGGGGCTTGAACAGCACCGTCGTGTGCCCTCGGGCCACGACGCCACGCAGCATCGCCACATGGAGTTCATCTTCCTCCTGTGCGGTGAGGATCTCCAGTGCCGCGAGGTACTGACCGACGATCAGTGCCGGGTTCTCGAGTTCGCCGACCGAGCCGAGCAGGGGGGACAGGGCCCCCGACATCTTGTCGAGCACGTCGACAAAGGCCTCGTCAGGGATGGTCTCGGGCGCCACTCCGTGCTCCGAGAGCAGCATCGGCGTCAGTCCCGGGACCAGATCGAGATGGAGCAGCCGGGTGATCCGGGTCCCAACGCCGTCCGGAAGTCCCTCTCTGGTCGGACCGTAACTCATGAGGCCCTCGGCGTAGACCGTGATCAGCGCGTCGCTGAAGATCGAGGTGAGGGCGCGGGCGGGACCCGCGGCGATCGTCTCGACGGCCAGTTCCAGCGGCTCGGCGCCGGGCTCGCCGAGATTCCAGCGGCCGCGCAGGAACCGCTCCCACACCACGAGGTCCTCGGTCCGCGGCATCCACCCCGACGGATGCAGGGGCGCGATCTCCTCGTTCCAGGAGATGATCTCGTCGTAGCGGCCGGCGATGGTGTCGAAGCCGGGCGCGGCGTCGAGCGGGTCGACCAGCTCGGGGATGGCCGCGTTGTTCGACACCAGGAGGATCCTGCGGCGCAGGCCGCGCGGGCCGAACCGGCCCGCGTCGATCGCCGCGGTCACGGTCATGGCCCCGTACAGGGTCGAGGCGAGGAAGATCTGAGTCACGCGCTGATTCCCAGGAGTTCGGCGAAGAGCTGACGGCGTTCGGGCCCGATCCCCGGCATGACCTCCTGGAGGTTGCTCTCGGGGAACGCCTCGAAGGTGGTGCGGGCCCGCTCGACCAGCCGCCGCCGCAGCGGCGGCAGCAGCCGTTCCCGCTCGGTCAGATGGAACGCCATCATCGCGAGATAGTTGCGGACGGCCTTGGACAGGAACCTGGCCCCCTCGTGGTCGCGCTCCAGCTCGGCGAGGACCAGATCGAAGGCGTCGAAGAAGTGGAGCTGCCGCTCGTCGCCGATCTGGGTCAGGGACCCGGCGACCTCGCGGCGGTAGAACACGCCGGGGAAGGGGACCACGGCGTAGGAGGCGGCCTTCAGGTGCAGCCGCCAGGTCCACGGCCGGTCCTCGCAGGTGAGCAGCCGCTCGTCGAACAGCAGGACGCCCGACTCGTACAGCTCCCTGCGGTAGGCCCCCGACCAGGCGTTCGGGTAGTCGACCATGGCCTTGCCGTGCGAGGGCAGGATCCCCTCGCGCGGGTCGAGCACGACGTTCCGCAGGCCCATCGGGGCCCGTTCCGGGACGCGCCGCCGCCCGTACACCTTGATGTGGTCGGCCTTGACGTAGTCGACGCCGAGGGCGTCCATCGAGGCGGCCAGCTTCGGGAAGTAGCCGGGCAGCACGTAGTCGTCGCCGTCCAGGAAGGTGAAGTGACGGCCCTCGGCCACCCGCATCCCGGCGTTGCGGGCCGCGCTGAGGCCCACGGCCTTCTCGTGCCTGACCACGCTCAGCCGGGGGATCCGCGCACGGTGGTCGTCGATGATCCGCGGCGTTCCGTCGGTGGATCCGTCGTCGACCAGGATGAACTCGATGTCCTCCGCGATGTTGCGGGTCAGGCTGAGCAGCATGTCGCCGACATGCCGCTCGACGTCGCGCATCGGCACGATGACCGACAGGGCAGTCACTCCGCGAACTCCTTCTCCTCTGGCTCCGGACGCGTTCAGGCCGTGGTGCGGCGCAGGCGCTCGCGCGGCTCGGCCTCGCCGGGGAAGACGCGCTTGACGCCGTCGCCGAGGGCGGACTCGATCACGCGGATGTCGCGGACCAGGTGCTGGAGGCCGGTCGGCTCCAGCGAGGCGGCGTGGTCGGAGCCCCACATGGTGCGGTCCAGGGTGATGTGCCGCTCGATCGCGCAGGCGCCGAGGGTGACGGCGGCGAGGCTGATCTGGAGGCCGCGCTCGTGGCCGGAGTAGCCGACCGGGACGCCGTAACGGCTCTGCAGCGTCGCGATGGTGCGGAGGTTGGCCTCCTCGGCGGGCAGCGGGTAGGTGCTGGTCGCGTGGAGGATGACCAGGTTGGAGGTGCCGAGGATCTCGACGGCCTCGTCGATCTCCTCGATCACCGACATGCCGGTCGACAGGATGATCGGCTTGCCGGTCGCGGCGAGGGCGCGCAGCAGCTCCTTGTCGGTGATCGACGCGGACGCCACCTTGTGGGTCACGACGTCGTACTCCTCCAGGAAGTCGACCGAGGGGACGTCCCAGGGGGAGGCGAACCACTGCAGGCCGCGCTCGGAGCAGTACTTGGCGATCTCGCGGTACTCGTCGGCGCCGAACTCGACGCGGTGCTTGTACTCGAGGTAGGTCATCTCGCCCCACG
Organism: Actinocorallia longicatena; assembly: GCF_039534125.1. Classification (NCBI taxonomy): domain Bacteria; kingdom Bacillati; phylum Actinomycetota; class Actinomycetes; order Streptosporangiales; family Thermomonosporaceae; genus Actinocorallia; species Actinocorallia longicatena. The sequence continues at coordinate 15,093 of NZ_BAAAUV010000036.1, forward strand.
GGGTGGAGCGGATCTTCGACTGCTGCTCGACCGGGACGCAGATCTCCGGGGTGCGCTTCTGGAACTTCACGGCGTTGCAGCCGGCGTTCGCGGCGACGTCGATGAGCTGGCGGCAGATCGACATGTCGCCGTTGTGGTTGATGCCGATCTCGCCGATGACGTAGACCGGCTGGTCCTGGCCGACCAGGAGGTCGCCGATGGGAACTACCGAGGTCATATCTTTTCAACCCTTGCTGTCGAGGATGAGCTCGCAGACCTCGCGGACCGCGCCGCCGCCGCCGGGGCGGGACAGCACGAGCCGCGCGGCGGCGAGGACTGAGGGGTGCGCGTCGGGCACCGCGATCGGCCAGCCCACGAGGGCGAGGCAGCCGAGGTCGTTGACGTCGTTGCCGACGTAGGCGACGCGGGCGGGATCCCAGCCCGCGTCGTGGAGCCACTTCTCCAGCACGGCCGCCTTGTCGGCGATCCCGTGCAGGACGGGCACGCCGAGCTTGTCGGCGCGGGCACGGACCACCGGATTGACCTCGGTGGACAGGATCAGGACGGGGACGCCGGCCTTCTTCAGCAGCGCCACCCCCATGCCGTCCTCGCGGGAGACGGCCACCGACTCGTGGCCGTCCTGGGTGACCTGGGCGCGGTCGTCGGTGTGGACGCCGTCGAAGTCGGTGACGAGGGCGTCGACGTCCAGCGGTTCGGGCCGGTCGACGATCCGGGAGACGGCCCGGACCAGGTCGAGTTCGAGGGCGGTGTCGACCTCGACGGCATGGGACTCGGGGACGGGCTGGACCGCGATCCGGCCGAAGAAGCGGTGGCCGTGCTCCAGCAGCCCGGCCGTCCGCATCACGTAGAACGCCCCGGTCTCGCGGTAGTGCGGGGCCCGGTCCTGGCGGCGCGGCCGGAACGCGGCGCTGTGGCCGACCCCGAACACCTGGCCGTCGGACAGGGCCCACTGGAACTCGTGCGACTCCAGGGCGGAGAACACCACGTCGGCCTCGTCGTCGGCGACCCGCCGGATCGCCTCGGCCAGGTCGGCGGGGGCGATGAACGGCGAGGTGCACTGGACGAACACCGTGACGTCGGGCTGGTCGTCGAGCTGGGACAGCGCGTGCAGCAGGGCCGACTCGGAGGTGGCGGTGTCGCCGCTCAGTTCGTCCGGCCTGACCACGACCCGGGCGCCGGCGGCACGGGCCACCGCCGCGATCTCCGGGTCGTCGGTCGACACGACGACCTCGTCGACGACCCCGTGCGCCGCCTGGACGGCGCGGACCACCAGCGGACGGCCGCCGACCCTGGCCAGGTTCTTCCCCGGAACCCCCTTGGAACCGCCCCTCGCGGGGATCACACAGACCGCTCGCACACCCGTTCCCAACTCTTTTCACCCGGTGGTCGGGCAGAGGCCTCAAAAGCTAGGGAGTGCAGGTGGCCCGGTCCGAGAGGTCAGGTGAACGGGCGGCGACGAACCCTCTAAGACACGGTGCGGTCCTCGATCCAGCCGTCGCGCTCCTTGAGCCAGTCCTCGCGCATGAGACCGGACTTGAGGGTGAGCGGACGGCGTTCGAAGAGGTAGAGGGTGCCGCCGCGGAAGGTCCACTGGCCGATCCGCGACCAGGTCCTGCGGCTGGCGGACAGGAGGGCGTCGGTGGCGACGGTCTCGACGACGTCGGGGGAGCGGCTGTGGACGTAGAAGACCCGGTCGAGGCCCTCCAGCCGGGCGGCGTACTCGGTGACCGGGACCTGGTCGCCGTCCAGCCCGTCGCCCCGCGCCGCCAGGAGGGGGTCCTTGAGGCCCCGGTAGGCGGCGGGGTAGGCGCCCATGATCCGCCGGTAGTTGGGATGGTCGAAGACGATGGCGTCGCCGGGCCGCCGCTCCGCCGCGATCACTTGGGCCGGAAGGCGCAGATCGTCGGGGCGGTCGTCGCCGTCGCGCAGCCCGGTCAGGACGGGCAGGGCCAGCCCCAGCGCGACGGCCAGCGCCGGCAGGGAGATCAGGAGGCGGATCCGGGCGAGCCCGGCGCCGACCAGGATCGCCCCGGCCGGCAGGCAGAACAGCAGGTAGCGGAAGACGTAGTACGGCTCCTCGTTGACCGAGTAGAGGGTCAGGGCCAGCGGCGGCAGGACCAGCCAGGGCAGCGCCACCCGCCAGGCGTCCGCGCTGCGGCACAGGAGGATCGCGGCCAGGGAGATGCCGAGGAAGCCGGGGGTCCCGGCCAGCCGGTCGATCATGATCGTGATCTCGGTGGCGTCGGGAGGCTTGATCCAGTCGACCTGGCCGGTCTGCCCGCCCGCGACGGAGGCCAGGCACAGGACGGGGAGCATCGCCGCCGCGGTGGCCAGGGCCCAGCGCAGGAGGAGCCTGCGGCCGTCCGGGCGGGCGGCCGCGAGGGCGAGCACGGTCACGAGATGGGCGAGCAGGAGCAGCAGGGTGAACAGGTGGACGGCGCCGACCGCGACGAGCGCCACCGCGTACCAGCGGAAGCCCCTTCCCCGATCGAAGGCCCTGACCAGCAGCAGCGTCGCCAGGACGGCCAGCGCCGTGGTGATCGTGTACTGGCGCGCCTCCTGGGCGTACCGGGTGACGGCCGGGGCGATCGCGACCAGGAACCCGGCGAACAGTCCCGCCCTGGCCCCGGCGAGCCGGCTGCCGAGCAGCGCGGTCAGTCCCGCGGCGCACCCGGCGGCGATCACCGACGGCAGCCGCAGGACGGTCACGGATCCGCCGAACAGCCCGACGACCTGGTGCATGAGCAGGTAGTAGGCCCCGTGGACGGCGTCGACCGAGCCCAGCGTCGTGAAGATCCGGCCGATCGGGCGGGCCGCCATGCCCGCGGTGACGGCCTCGTCCCGCCACATCGGGGGCCGCTCCAGCCCGAGGAGATTGACGACTATGCAGAGCGCACCGGGGACCGCGAAGATGATCACGTCGAGAGGGCGTGGTCCAGGAGATTTCAAGGGGAAAGCGCGCACGTGCCAGAACCTTAATGGCGGGAACTTCGACTATCGTGCTAGGGCTCCCAGTTGACAGGATTGCTCGTTGTGTCAGACCCGATGGTCAGCGATGTGACAGTCAGTGTGATCGTTCCGGTGTACAACTGCCGGTCGACCATCGCCCGTTGCGTGGATTCCGCGCTCGGACAGACCCTCACCGACCTTGAACTCATATGCGTCGACGATGGTTCCACCGACGGCAGCGGCGCACTCCTCGACGCCCTGACCGACCCCCGGGTGACCGTCGTCCACCAGGCGAACTCCGGCGGGCCGGGAGCCCCCCGCAACGCCGCCCTCGAGGTGGCCCGCGGCGAGTACGTGTTCTTCCTCGACTCCGACGACTGGCTCGGGCCCGAGGCCCTGGAGCGGATGGTCGCCGCGGCCCGGGAGAACGACACCGAGATCGTCATCGGCCGGTACGTGGGCGTCGGGCGGCAGGTCCCGGTCAGGCTGTTCCGCGAGACCGTGGCCAGGACCACGATCGAGGCGCCGGTGCCCGACCTGTACGCGACCCTGGCGCCGCTGAAGCTGTTCCGCCGCGACCTGATCAAGGATCTGCGGTTCATCGAGGGCCTGCTGTCCCACGAGGACCAGGAGTTCACGGCCACCGCCTACTTCCGGGCCCGCGGCGTGACCGTCCTGGCCGACTACGACTACTACTTCTGGGTGGAGCGCGAGGACGGCACCAGCGTGCTGCAGCGCGGCGGGGCGCCCGACCACGACTTCTTCCCGGCGATCGAGCGCGTCATGCGGGTCGTCGAGGAGCACACCGAGCCGGGACCGGCCCGCGAGCGGATGCTGCGCCGCAACTTCCGGGTGGAGATCATGCCGCGCTTCGGAGCCGGCTACCTGGCCTCGGACGACGCGGACAGAAGGGTGACGGAGGAGGGCGCACTCGCCCTGGTCAGGGCGCACATGACGCCCGGGATCGCGGCACGGCTCTCCCCGTTCGTCCGGCAGGTCGCCCACTGCCTGGAGCACGGGTCGCGGGAGCTCCTCAGGGAGATCGTCGCCTTCGCCGAGTCGGGGGAGGTGCCCGCGCTGGACGTCAGGGACGGGCACGCCTACGAGAGGACGCCCGGCTACGGCACCCTGCCGGACTCCTGCTTCGACGTGACCGACCGGCTGCCCTTCAAGCCCGCCCTGAAGGCGCTGGAGTGGTCCGGATCACGTCTGGTGATCACGGGGGTCCTGGACTTCCCGCATGACGGCCTGAGCCCGCTGAGCCTCGTCCTGCGGGATCGCCGGCACCCGGAGCGGGAGCTGTCCTTCCCGCTGGAGGGGATCGCGGAGTTCCGGTACGGGCTGGACCTGGAGGGCGTCCGGCTGGAACGGGGCCTGTGGGACGTCCTCGTCACGGCGGACTTCCGCGGGATCCCCCTGGCCGAGCGGCTGGCCGAGGGCGAGGCCGGTGAGCCCGGACTGCGGTTCGCCCAGGTCGCCGGGGCGGGGCAGCCGACCGTCCGGCCCTACTTCACCAGGGTCTGGCGGAACCTGAGCATCGACGCGGGCGGGGCCCGCGGCCCCGAGGAGATCGCGGCGACCGCCCAGGTGGAGCGGGGCGAGCTGACCGTGCACGGCCGGATCCCGGCCGCGGGCCGCGAGGCGGTCACGCTGCGGCTGGTCGGCAGGCTGCGCGGGGACGGCGCGACCAGGGGCCTGGGCACGACCCTCGCCGAGGACGGCACCTTCACGGCCGTGACCTCGATCAGGGACTGGCAGATCGGGATCTGGCGGCTGGACTTCGAGGTGGCGGCGGGCGACGCGGCGGCCCGCGGGAGCTGTGTGCCGGTGGGCTCGCTGGAGTCGGGGTCGGCGGGCGTGCGCCGCAAGGGGATCCCGTATCTGACCAACGGCGGCAAGCTCGCGATCAAGATCGCCGACCGGCCGCTGATGCCCCGGATCGTCCGCCGGCTGACGGGTCAGCGCCGCCGGTAGAGGGACACGTAGCCGCCCTTGAACTTCCAGCCCTTGACCCGTCCGAAGTCCTGCTGGAGTGCGGCGACCCTGGCCGTGTCGACGTCCTGGCCGGGGGCGTTCGGGTTGACCTGGCGGGAGACCAGCCAGACCCGGTCGACCCCGGCGAGCCGCGCGGCCAGCGCCCCGGGCGGCTCCATGATCCCGGCCAGGGTGCCCGACCGCTCGCCCGGGACGGCCACGGCCAGATCGTCGAGGCGGGCGAAGGGACCGGGATAGGCGCCCATGATCATCCGCTGGGACGTGATCGCGAACAGCAGGCCGTCGCCCCGGTGCTCGTGCCGCCGCAGGATCCCGGCGAGCGCCCGCAGGTCGTCGGCGCGGTCGTCCTGGCGGTGCTGGGTCACATGGACGGGCAGTGCCGCGGCGATCAGCACGGCCGTGCCCAGCAGCGGCACCGGGCGCGGCAGCCGGGTGAGCCCGCCCGCCGCCAGCAGGAACAGGGCGGGTGCGCAGAACAGGACGTAGCGGCTGGTGTAGAGCGGGTGGACCAGGGAGACGAGGATCAGCACGGCCGGGGGGACCAGGAGCCAGCCGAGGGCGGTCCGCCGCAGGTCCGGCAGGGCCGCCCCGAGGACGGCCAGGATCAGGACGGGGGCGATCAGCCACCCGGCCCCCGACATGATCTTCACCAGATAGCCGACCTCGGTGAGGGTCGGCCTGGCCAGCCAGTAGACCTGCTCGTCCCGCTGCCCGGCGGCCAGCGCGACCAGCGGCAGCAGCGGGAGCAGGGCCGGGCCCGCGGTCAGCGCCCACGGCCTCCACCGGGGCAGCGCGGTGATCAGATGGGCGCCGAGCAGCAGCAGCCCGAAGACGTTGAACAGCCCCAGCAGGACGATCGCGGCGCCGTAACCGGCCCAGTCCCGTCGCCGGTCCAGCTCCAGCGCCCGCAGCAGGAGCAGGGTCGCGACGACCGCGGCGGCCGTCTCCATCGCGTACGGCCTGGCCTCCTGCGCGTACCGGATCAGCAGCGGGGAGGCGGCGGTGAGCAGCCCGGCGACGATCCCGGTCGCGTCGCCGCCGAGCCGGCGGCCGATCGCGGCGGTGCCCGCCGCGGTGACGGCCCCGGCCAGCACGGAGGGGAACCGGAGGGCGAGCTCGCCGTCTCCGAAGAGGGTGCCGAAGAGATGGACGACCAGGTAGTAGAACCCGTGCACCGCGTCGATGTGGCCGAGCAGGTCGAGGATCCGGGGGACCGTCCGGCGGGCGACCTCCGCCGTGGCGGCCTCGTCGCGCCAGAAGGACGGGCCGGTGACGCCCCACAGGCCGAAGCCGAGCGCCGCCGCCGCGGGCGGCGCCCAGACGAGGCCTCCGCGGGACGATTCCGGTGAAATTCGCACAGTGGTTCATACCGTACTCACGCCCGGAGATGCCCGGAGCGAAGCCGATTACCCACTGTTACGATGCGTGACCATGGTGACCAGGCGCCTCCTCCTGCCCGCCCTGGTGCTGGCGTGGGCCGCGCTGGTCACCCTCAGGCACACCTGGGCCGGTGACATGCGGCTGCACGAAGGGGTGCTGCACGCCCTCCTGCGCGACACCTGGTCGCCCGTCGACCCGATGGTCGGGGCCGTCGAGGGCAGCCCCTACTTCTCGCCGCCGATGGTCGCGCTCGCGGCGGTGGCCAGGCTGCTCCATCTGCGGGTCCAGACCGTCCTGGAGCTGTCCGGGCTGGTGAACGTCGCGGTCTGGCTGTGGGCGCTCACCCGCTTCTGCCGCAGGCTCGGCGGTCCGGCGGTCGCCGTCCTGGCCATCGTCTTCGAGCTGCTGCTGTGGGGGTTGTCGCCGCGGGAGTGGAGCGGCTTCCCCGGCCTGTTCTCGCTGTCGTGGACGATGGCCTACCCGAGCCTGCTGGCCACCGGGCTGATGCTGCTGGCCTGGGACCTCTACCTCGACCGGCGGTGGTGGCCGCTGGTGCCCGTCCTGGCGCTGATCGCGCTGACCCATCCGTTCACGGCCTTCAACACCGGGCTCGGGCTGGCCGCCTTCGCCCTGGCCCGGCCGGGGCGGCTGAAGGACCGGCGCGCCTACGCCGCCGCCGCGGCCGCCGCCGGGCTCGTGCTGCTGTGGCCGTGGTCGGATCCGGCGGCCCTGGCGGGGGCCGCGGGCGGGCTCTCGGAGATCCACCGCCGGCTCGCCCTCGACCTCGGCGGGGACTTCGGGTTCTCCCACTTCGGGCTGGCGCTCGCCGGGCTGCCCGCGCTGGTGTCCGGGGCGTCCCGGCGGCCGATGGGGCGCGAGCTGCTGCTCCTGTTCAGCCTGACGATCTCCGTGGTCGGGCTGGGGCTGGCCACCGGGACGTTCTCCCTGGCCAGGGCGCTGCCCGTCGCGGTGCTGCCGCTCCACCTGGCGCTCGCCTCGGCTCTGGCCGGGACGGGCGCGGTCGACGGGGTGAAGCGACGGGCCACGGCGGGCCTGGCCGTCGCCGCCTGCGCCGCGGGGATCGTCGGCAACAGCGGCGGGCTGGTCAGGGCCTGGCAGGGCCCGCTCGACCCGCGGACCCTGACGGCCTGGGGCGGCCGGTCCACCACGACGGTCTACGACCCGCTGGTCCGCCGGATCAGGGCGGGGACCGTGGTCCTCGGCGACCAGGTCTGGCCCGGGCGCCTGGTGGTGGCCAGGGGCGCCTACACGGTCGTGCCTCCGTGGCCCTACCCCTTCGTCGACGAGGCCGCCCGGCGCAGGGACACCCGGATCTTCTTCGCCCCCGCCACGACGCCCGCGCAGCGCGCGAAGATCGTCGAGAGGTACCGGGTGGGGTGCGTGCTGGCCGCCCGGCGGAGCCCGGCGTTGCGGCCCGGTGCCGTCGCGGGTTTCCGGAAGATCGCCGAGACCCGGCGGGGCGGGGTACGGCTGATATGCCGTTAATCTTGCCCAGCCATGTCGTACGTTTCCCCCCGGGCGGGGTCCGCCGCCCTCGCCCTGATCGCCGTCTCGGCCGGTCTCGGCGCCTGCGCGTGCCTGCTCGGGCCGTCGGCCGCCGTCCCCGAGACCGGCGGCTGGTCGCTGGGGGCGCGGCCCGGTTATCCGGCCGTCGTGTGGCTGACCTTCCTGATGGCCGGGACGGGGCTCGCGGGGATCCTGACCGGACTCGCGGCGGCCCGCGCGGGCTGGCGGCCGTCGGGCCGGTCGCTGCTGCTCGGTGGGCTGGGGCTGGCGCTGCTGCTGGCGGTCGTGCCGGTCGGCGGCTCCACCGACGTCCTGAGCTACGCGCTCTACGGGCGGATCGGCAGGCTCGGGCACGACCCCTACCAGTTCACCGTGCAGCGGCTGATCGACGCCGGGGACCCCGTCGCCGCCTACGCGCCGCAGTCCTGGCGGAACGTTCCCTCGGTCTACGGGCCGATCGCGAACTGGATGTTCGCGGGCGCGGCGGCCGTGGGCGGGGCGTCCATGGCCTCGATCACCGTGCTGCTGAAGCTGATGTCGTTCGGGGCGTTCGCGGCCGTCGCCGTCCTGCTCGACCGGCTGGCCGCCGACCGGGTCCGCGCCCACCTGCTGTGGACGCTCAACCCGCTCATGCTCTGGGTCTGCGTGGCGGGCGCCCACGCGGACGTGTTCGGCGCGGCCCTGCTCGTCGCGGCGTTCGCGGTCTTCCGGCTGCCGTGGCCCGCCTGGGCGACCGGGCTGGCGACCGGCGCGCTGGTCGGGGCCGCGGGCGGGACGAAGGCGCCGTTCCTGCTCGCCGGGTTCGGCTTCGCCTGGGCGGCCCGGCGCTCGCTGCCGCTGCTGTGCGGGCTGCTGGGCGGGGCCCTGGTGACGGGGCTCGGCTCCTACCTGGCCGCCGGCTGGGAGTCGGTCGAGGCGGTTCTGAACAGGTCCGAGCAGACCGCGCCCACCAACCCGTGGCGGTACCTGCCGGGCTGGGGGATCGACCTGAGCGGACCGCAGATGGCCAGGCTCGGGTTCGCCGCCGCCGCCCTGATCGCGGTGCTGATGCTCTGGCGGCTGACGCTCGCGGCGACCCCCGTCGAGTCCGCCGCCCGGGTGGCGTTCGCGGTGTGCGCGCCGGTCCTGATGGCCTCGCCCGTCCAGCACGCCTGGTACGACGTGCTGATCTTCCCGTTGCTGGTGCTCATGCCGGTGCCCACCCGCCTCGACGGGCTGATGCAGACGCGCCTGGCCGTCGGCCTGTGCGGTTACCTGCCGGGCGTCCCGCTGCCCGGCCCCGATCTGTGGCCCGATCAGGTGAGGTTCATCCGATTTACGGTGAACAACTGGTGGGTGTCCGCCGGACTCGGCATTATTGCGATCATCGTTGTGGCAGTCGTGGTGAAAGGGTCGTCGTTTGAAGCTCGGAGCCGTACTGGCCGCCTCACTCCTGATGATCCCGCTGGTGTCGGCCTCAGCCCAGTCGGAGGCGCTGGCGGGCCGTAAGGCTCCCAAGACGGCCAAGCCCGGCGACTTCGACGGCGACGGCCGCCGCGACCTGGCGATCGGCAGCCCCGGAAGCAAGATCGCGAAGAAGAACCGCGCCGGGCTCGTGGTCGTCCGCTACTCCAGGACCAAGAAGCTCCAGCGGATCAAGGCCAAGAAGCCGGTCCGCAACCTGGCCTTCGGCACCTCCCTCGCCTCCGCCGACTTCGACCGCGACGGCTACGCCGACCTCGCCGTCGGCTCCAACCAGGCGCTGACCGTCCTGTACGGATCGAAGAAGGGGCTGTCGGGGCGGGCGGTCTGGCTGAAGGCCGGGAGCAGGCTCGTCTCGGGCGACTTCGACGGCAACGGCAAGGCCGACCTGCTGGGCGTCCGGCACGGCAGGGTCTGGGCCTACCTCAACCTCGGCAAGCGCAAGATCAACCCAAAGACCGCGGTCATCAAGGGCGCGGGCGAGGCGTTCCCGGTCGCGGGCGACTTCACCGGCGACGGGAAGACCGACGTCGCCTACCTCGCGCAGGGACGCGTCAAGGGCGACCCCTGGACGGCCTCGCAGAACCTGCGGATCTCGCTCGGCACCGCCAAGGGGCTCGGCGCGGTCAAGGGCACCGGCTGGCCCGCCGGGACGGCCGGAGCCGTGGGCGACGTCGACGGGGACGGCGACGCCGACCTCGTCACCCAGGCCCCGTGGGGCGGTGACGGCCCCGGTGCGGGCGGCATCCGCGTCTTCCCCGGCGGCGGAAAGGGCCTCGCCGCGCCCGCCACGCTCACCCAGGACAGCCCCGGCATGCCCGGCAAGGGCGACCCGGGCCGGCCCGGCCGGTTCGACGGCGACGACTTCGGCGGTGCCGTCGCGGTCGGCGACGTCAACGGCGACGGCCTCGCCGACGTCGCGGCGGCGGCCCCCGGCAAGGACATCGGCGGAGCCCGCGAGGCGGGCGGCGTCTACCTGCTGTTCGGTTCGAAGCAGGGCGTGACCACGAACGGCGTCCAGGCGATCACCGAGAACACGCCGGGCGTGCCCGGGGCAGCCCAGAAGAACGACCTGTTCGGCTCCGGGGTCTCCCTGGCCGACGTCACCGGCGACGGCCACGCCGACCTGACCGCGGTCGCCCCGCGCGACGGGGGCTTCTACCTGTTCTCCGGCGGTAAGGCCGGGCTGTCGACGAAGGGCGTGAAGACCTTCAACCGCAAGCAGCTCGGCACCTCCGACGGCGGCCTCATGCCGTTGCGCAACGGCTGACCGCCGCGGATCAGCGGAGCCTGGCCCCCCAGTACACGTCGAAGTGGAACGGCTTGAGTCCGAAGGTCCTGCCGGTGATCGTGGTCACACGGCCGGTGGCCGCGCCCCTGGCGGTGCTGCGCAGGATGTAGGCGCTGCTCTTCACCGCGACCACGAGATCGGCCCGGCCGTCGCCGGTGACGTCGCTGAGACGGACCTGGACGCCGAACCTCCGGCCCTTGCCGCCCGGGACGCCCTTGGTCGACGGGGTGACGGACTTCTTGTATCGCAGGCCCTTGCGGCTCCCGTAGAAGAGGCGGACCTTGTCCTCGGAGGCGAAGCCGATCGCGAGGTCCGTCCGGCCGTCCTTGTCGAGGTCTCCGGTGGCGAGCGACACGGCCTCGGCGGGGAACGTGGAGACCGTGGTGAGCTCGGTGAGCGGGCCGCCGGCCTGGCCGTAGACCTTGACGGCCCCCGGGACGCTGATCGCCACCTCGAGGTCGCCGTCCCCGTCGTAGTCGGCGGAGGCCAGCCGCAGCTCCCGGTTCAGCGTGTACTCCGGGAGCGGGATCGGCAGGATCAGCGGCTTGGAGCGGAGACCGTCGCGGGAGCCGAAGAGCACCCGGGGCTCGTCGAGGCCGTCGTCGCCGATGGTGAACAGGTCGGCCTTGCCGTCGCCGTTGAAGTCGCCGGCCGAGACCTGGGTGAACTCCGCCTTCGTGCCGCTGACGGGCCGGGCCCCGGTCCTGCCGCCCTTGTGGACGTCGTAGAAGACCGAGGCGCCCCAGCCCAGGCCGAGCGCGAGGTCGGGACGGCCGTTGCCGTTGAAGTCGCCGACGGTCAGCCCGTTCGCGCTGAGGATGCCCGCCTGCGTGGGCAGCGCCGAGACCCGTGACGACAGCCCCTTCTTCGAGCCGTAGATCACGAACGGGAGGTTGACCCCCTCGGGCCCGGCGATCCCGGCGAGGTCGGCGTAACCGTCCCGGTCGAAGTCCGCCGAGACGGCCTGCGGGTTGAGGTCGAGGTCGTTGAGGAGGATCTTCTTCAGCCCGGCCGACTTCCGGGTGAGGACCTGGCGCCGTCCCGTCCCGTACCGGACGGCGATCAGGTCGGTGCCGGGCGTGGCCTGGAGGGCGCCGTCCGGGACGATGACCGAGACGTCCCGCCGCCCGTCGCCGTCGAAGTCGTAGGGCTTGGCGGGCTTCTTGGCGGCCTCCGCGGCCGTCGCGGGGGCGAGCGCCGCCGCGAGCAGGGCGGCGGAGACGAGCACGGGGGCGGATCTCATGGGTCCTCCAGTCCGGGAGCGGATGGGTCAGCGGCCGAAGTAGCCGAAGTCGAGGCCGTCGTAGCCGGTGGGGCTCTTGCCGGCGATGCCGAGGTTCCCGGCGGTGTAGGACCTCACCGGGGTGGCGACCTTCCCCTTGACGGTGCGGAAGACGAAGATCCGCGACTCGCCGGGGGCGCCGACGACCAGGTCGGCGGCGCGCGTGCCGGTGACGTCGAGGATCGTGACGTCGGCGCCGAAGTTCTCGTTCGAGTGCGAGGCGGTCGGGACCCCCTTGGAGTCCTCGGTGATCATGCGGGCGCCCCTGGTGGTGTAGCCCTTCTTCGCGCCGTAGAGGACCGTGACGCTGCCCCGGCCGAAGGCCCCGTACGACGGGTCGCCGATGGCGAGGTCGGCGCGGCCGTCGCCGTTGAGGTCGCCGAGGGCGATGGAGGAGCCGAACCGGTCGCCGAGGTTGGGCTCGGTCGTGCCCGGGACGCCCTTGGTCCGCTTGGAGAAGGAGACGGGCCTGCCGAGCCCGGCGGACGTGCCCGGATAGATCCGGACGAGCCCCGCCTTCCCGATGGTCGTGCCGACGACCAGATCGGCGCGGCCGTCACCGGTCACGTCGCCCGCCGCCGCGTCGTACCAGGTGGAGGAGTCGTCGAGCTGGCGGGCCGGGCCGAGCCCGGTCGCGGTGCCCTTGAGCAGCAGGACCCGCCCGGGGACGTTGTCGTCGAGGATCGTGGTGACGGCCAGGTCGGTGCGGCCGTCGCCGGTGAAGTCGCCCGAGGCCAGCCGGGACGCCGAGCCCGCCGCGGACACCGGGACCGCGATTGGGGCCGACCTGCCCTTGCCGACGGCGCGGAACAGCGTGACCCGCCAGCCGAGCTGGAAGCTCTCGGTCGGGGCGGCCACGAGGTCGGGACGCCCGTCGCCGTCGAAGTCGCCCGCGGCCAGCAGCGTCTTGTAGGCGGAGCCCTGGGCGGGCAGCGAGGGCATCGGCAGGACGGCCGTGCGTCGCGAGAGCCCCTTCTTCGACCCGTAGACCAGCACGACGGAGAGCGTCCGCACCGGGTAGGTGCTGCCGCCGGCCACGGCGACGTCGGCGTAGCCGTCCCGGTCGAAGTCGGCCGAGACCGCCTCCTTCACCTGCCAGACGCCGTCCGGAAGAGACAGCAGGCCGGGCTCGTCGGCCCCGTAGGCCTGCTTCTTTCCGGTGCCGCCGTACAGGACGCCCAGCACGCCCTGCGCGAGCTGCCCCTTGGCGAAGCCGTTGGCGGAGACGACGAGGACGTCGCGGCGGCCGTCGCCGTTGAAGTCGTAGGCCCTGGCGGGCTTCTTCGCCGCGTGGGCCGTGCCGGGAACGGCGACCAGGACGGTCGTGAGCATGAGCCCGGAGACTCCGAGGATCTTCTTCATCGGGCGACCACCGTTCCGTACCGGGAGGACGTGGGGAGGGTGAGGAACCGCGCGGTGAGGGCGGAGCCCCCGGTGACGCGGCGCTTGGTGAGCCGGAGGGTGAGGACCTGGCCGATCCCGGGAGCCCCGGCGATGATCTCCGGACGTCCGTCGGCGGCGAGGTCGAGGACGGCCAGGGCGCTCCCGAAGCCGTCGCGGGCCATCGCCCGGGCGGGAACCCCGTGGGAGTCCAGCGTGAGTCGCCGCGCGCCCGTGGCCGTCAGGCCGGAGCGGGATCCGAACAGGACGGTGACGCTCCCGGGAGAGGGGGCGCCGGTCCCGGCGGCGGCGTCGTCGGGGTCGCCGACGACGAGATCGGCCCTGCCGTCGTGGTCGAGATCGCCGACGGCGAGGGCGTCACCGAAGTTCTCGGCGGTCCCGGCGGCGGTCCGGCCGGGGATCCCGGGGCTGTCCTGGGTGAGGACCCTGCCGGCGCTGAACCCGTTCCGGCCGCCGTAGCCGACCTGGATCCCGGCCGGGCCGCCGCGGACCAGGTCGGCGTGCCCGTCGCCGTCGAGGTCGCCGGCCGCGCCCACGACACCGCCGCGGAGGCCGGTCCCCGCGGGCGCCTTCAGGCCCTTGGCCGAGCCCATCGCGATCATGATTTCGGGCTCCCCGCCGGGGCCGCCGTCCGGGAGGAGCACCAGGTCGGTGCGCTTGTCGCGGTTGAAGTCGCCCGCGACCGGAGCGTAGGTGATCACGGTGGGGCCGGTCCCGCCCGGGGTGGTCCCGGTGCGATGGAAGCGGCCTCCGCCCTCGTTCTCGAACAGCCAGTACCGGGGCCCGGCCGTCGCGACGAGGTCGGGATCACCGTCACCGTCGAAGTCACCGACGGCCAGGCCGCGGCGCGTGAGGGTCCCGCCGGAGGTCTTCAGGGTCTTCCTGCGCTTGCCGAGGCCGCTCTTCGAGCCGTGGACGACCGTGACGGCGCCCCTGCCCGCGACGGCGAGGTCGGCGTAGCCGTCGCGGTCGAAGTCGGCCGAGGCCAGGGAGGTGCCGAAACCGGCCCGGCCCCCGGTGACCTGCCGCTTCCTCTTCTTCTTCCGGCCGCTGTAGACGACGGCGACGATCTTCGCCCCGGGGGCGCCGAGCGCGAGGTCCGGCTTGCCGTTGCCGTCGAAGTCGTAGGCCTTGGCGGGCTTCTTCGCGGCGGCGTGGGCGGCGGGCGAGGCCAGGGCCGAGGCCAGCATGACGCCGGTGACGACCAGGGTCCTTTTCATCGGGAGACGACCGTTCCGAAGGCGGGGGCGCGGAGCTTGAAGGCGGAGGGCCTGAGCGCGGTGGAGCCGGGCCCGCTCAGGCGGCCCTTGAGGTTGCGGAGGATGACGACGGTGCCGATGCCGGGGGCCCCGGCGACCAGTTCGGGGCGCCGGTCCCCGCCCAGGTCGAGGAGTGCGAGCGCGGTGCCGAAACCGTCGCGGTCACGGCCCTTTCCGGGCACTCCCCTGGATCCGAGGGTGAACCGCTGGGCCCGCTTCGTCGTCAGGCCCGAACGGGAGCCGTACAGGACGGTGACGCTCCCGTAGCCCGGACGGTCGAAGCCGGTGTAGCCCTTCTTCGGGTCGTAGCGGCCGTCCTTGTCGAAGGGGTCGCCGACCACGACGTCGGCGTAGCCGTCCTTGTTGAGATCGCCGATGGCCAGGGCGTCGCCGAAGTTCTCGGACGTGTCGGGCAGGACCGCCCACGGGACGCCGGGCGTGTCCTGGTTGAAGATCCGTTCGCGGGTGAAGCCGTTCGCCCCGCCGTAGGAGATGATCACGTCTCCGCGGTCGGGGGAGTCCCAGCGGAGCATGTTGCCGCCGCGGACGAGGTCGGCGTAGCCGTCGCCGTTGAGGTCACCGGCGACGCCGGTGTCCCCCGCCGTCCGGCCGGTCGCGACCGCCGGGCCGAGCCCGGTGGGGGAGCCGTCGGCCCGCAGGATCGGGTCGCCGGACTCGCCGGGGCCGCTGCGGCTCGTGCCACCGGGAAGCAGGACCAGGTCGGTGCGCCGGTCGCCGTTGAAGTCGCCCGCGACCGGCGCGTAGGTGGAGGTCTGCGCGAGTTCGGCGTCGAGGACGACCGGGACGGTCCTGGTCCCCTGGAAGCGGCCGCGCCCGGTGTTGCGGAAGACCCAGTAGGCGTCGCCCGCGGTCGCGACGAGGTCGATGTTCCGGTCGCCGTCGAAGTCGCCGGTGGCGAGGCTCTTCGCCGCGATGGTCCCGGCGCCCACGGCGATGATGAGCTTCCGCTTGCCGAGCCCCTTGCTCGTGCCGTAGACGAGCGTCACGGCGCCCTGACCGGCGACGGCGAGGTCGGCGTAGCCGTCGCGGTCGAAGTCGGCCGAGGCCAGGGCGGTGCCGAACCCGGTCCGTCCCGAGGTGAGCTTCTGCTTCTTGCGGCCGTAGGAGACGGCGACGGTGCGCTTCGCCGGCACGCCCACGGCGATGTCCTGCCGTCCGTCGCCGTTGAAGTCGTGGGCCCTGGCGGGCTTCCTCGGGGCGGCGTGGGCGGTGGCGGGGAGGGAGATCGCGGTGGTCGCGGCGGTCACGGCGACCGCCGCGGTCAGCAGGCGGTGGCGGGTCATCAGAGGATGCCTCCGAAGAAGAAGGTGCGGGGCAGATGGAAGGAGCCGGGGCGCAGGACGCCGGGTCGGGCGGTCTGGAGCCGGCCCCTGACGTTGCGCAGCGTGTAGACGGCGTGGGGGCCCGGGGCGCCGATCACGAGTTCGGGCCGCCGGTCCCCGTTGACGTCGGTGAAGCGGAGGGCCGCGCCGAACTCGTCGTTGACGCCGGTGGGGCCGGGGATGCCGGGGGAGGCGGCGGTGATCCGCCGGACGCCCCGGGTGGTGATGCCGGTGCGGCCGCCGAACAGGACCGTCACGCTGTTGCGGAAGAGCCGGCGGCCGGGGCTCTCGGTCCGGCCCTCGGTGTCGGTGGGGTTCCCCACGGCGAGGTCGGCGCGGCCGTCGCCGTTGACGTCGGCGACCGCGAGGCTCCGGCCGAAGTTGTCGCTGCTGTCGCTGAAGTGCCTGCCGGGAACGCCCTTGGTCTCCTGGCTCAGGACGACATGGCGGCCGAAGCCGCCGAGGCCGCCGTAGTCGATGTACACCTCCGCCGCGAACGGCGCCTCGTCGACGTAGACGTCGCCGCCGTGGACGAGGTCGGTGCGGCCGTCGCCGTTGAAGTCGCCCGCCTTGCCGACGACACCGCCGGACAGGGCGGTGAAACGAGGGGCGTCCAGGCCGGTGGGGGTGCCCGGGGCGTAGGAGTAGGGCCACACCCTGGCGTGCCCGGTGGAGATGTCCCGGCCGAGGCCGCCCGCGGGGATGAGGACCGCGTCGAGGCGGCCGTCGCCGTCGTAGTCGCCGAGGACGGGGGAGTAGCCGTCCGGCTCGGCGTGGTCCCACTCGGAGCCGCCGAAGACCGGCGTGCCGATGAGCCGGTGGACCTTCCTGGGCCTGCCCCTGCCGACGCCGTAGAGCGTCCAGTAGCCGGTGCCGACGCCCGCGACCAGATCGGCGCGGCCGTCCTTGTTCAGATCACCGGCGGCCAGGCTCTGGCTCGCGATCGCGCCGGGACCGGTGGGCAGGAACACCCTGCGCTTGCTCAGCCCCTGCTTCGAGCCGTAGACGACCGTGACGCCGCCGGGGCCGTTCGAGGCGAGGTCGGCGTGGCCGTCCCGGTCGAAGTCGGCGGAGGCGTACGACCCGTCCCCCCGGATCGTGAGCTTCTGCCGCTTACCGGTCGAGAAGGCGACGAGCGTCAGGTTCCGGAACGCCGAGGCGATCACCGTCTCCTGGCGGCCGTCCCCGTTGAAGTCGAAGGCACGGGCGGCCTTCCTCGGCGCGGCGTCCGCCGGAACGGCGGGCGCGAGGCAGGCCAGGGCGGCCGCCGTAGCGATGACTCTCTTCTCCACGGACCATCCCCGTCGCGTTGACCTTGGTGCGACGTGAGATGGCCGTGAGTCCGGAAAAGTTCGCGCTGATTTTCAGCAGGAGATGCGCTGCCCGTAGAGGAACGCCCGTGCCTTGCGGAAGTTGCACAGGTAGAGCGCGTGGATCTTGGCGCTCTTGAGGGTGCCGACCCGCTTCAACTGGATCATCGTCTCGTCGCTGGAGCGGAGCGCGCCGAAGGTCATGTTGGCGCTGCCCGTCCAGATGAAGAATCCGGTCCGCTTGCCGACGCGGCCCTTCACGAGGATGTACTTGGAGTGCATCAGGTTCTGGGTGCGGTTGGGGTCGGCGTAGTCGGTGGTGATGCCGCCGGCCCGCAGGACGTTCAGGACGGCCTGCTCGGGGGCCTTCCGGGTGTCGATCGTCGTGAGGACCTCGACGACGCAGCCCTTCTTCTTCAGCTTGGTCAGCGCGCTCAGCACCCACTCGCGCTGGACGTTGATGTCGCTCATCGCCATCCGCACCTCGGTCGGGTGCTTGCCGCCGCCGTAGTCGACCCACGTGCAGCTGACCTTGTTCAGCATCCCCGCGACCGGGTCACCGGACGCCTTCGGGAAGAACTGGACGGTCACCCCGGCGCCGTTGGCCGGGCCGCCGAGGGTCTTCCAGATGTTCAGGTTGCTCTTGCCCGCCCACAGGGCGTTGAAGTAGCGGTTGTAGGCGTTGTAGGCGCCGGGGTTGTCGGCGAGGACGACGGCGTCGTTCCAGTCGGTGGTCAGGCCGCCGGTCTGCATGAGGTTCTGGGACGTCTGGATGACCACGTTCTTGCTGCCCCGGCTCCTGCTGAACAGGAAGAACTTGTTGTGGTTCATCTGCTTGCCGACGCAGCCGCGCCCGGCCGGGCAGGTCTTGGCCTTGCCGCCGACGGCCGCCGCGACCTTCTCGTAGGCCGTCGTCTTACCGCCCGCGCGCCACCGGTCGAGGCTGGTGTGGTCGGCGATGATCCGGACGTCGACGCCGCGCTTCTTCGCGGCGATCAGCGCGTTGGCGACGATGTAGGCGTCGGTGAACTGGTACATCGACATGCGGATCTTCGAGCCGCCCGGAGCACCCTTGATCACCGAGACGATGGCGTTCTCGACCTTGGTCGCTCCGGCCCGGGTCCGGGGGTCGTTGAACACGATCCCCGACTTGATCTTCTTGGCCGCGGCTGCCTCGACGGGCGCTGCCAGCGACACCACACATCCGAGCGTGACAAAGGCCGCCAGAATCCGTCGCATGTCTCTCCCCGGTCGCAGGAACCCCAACTGATCAACGAGGGATTCTACGGGAATACCTCCGACATTTCTGTCATCTCGCATGTATCCGAAATCGCACTGAACTTTTCTCTTCTGTTCCGCGTCTCACGGCGCACGGCATGAAGAATCGGGAGAAACCACGTGAAGCATCCTGTAGTTCCCGTCCTCGCCCTGGTCGTGTCCGCATCGGCTCTCGCGCCGCTCCCGGCCGAAGCCGCCGCGAAGAAGCCCGCCCGGGCGTTCGACTTCGACGGCGACGGAAAAACCGACGCCGTCCTGGCTTCGGGGGCCTCGCTGTCGATCTTCTACGGGCCCGCCCGGAAGAGGCAGCGCCTGCCCTTCCGGGCGGCTCTCACGACCTCGTGGGACTTCGACCGGGACGGATACGCCGACCTCGCCGCCGCGAAGGAGGACAGTGGCGAGATCGTCATCCGCTACGGAAGCCGCGCCGGGATCGGCGAGCGCCGGCGGGTCCTGCGGGTCGAGCGGCCGGTCGTCGAGCTCGACGGCGGCGCGGAGAAGGTCGAGGCGGCCATCGCATCGCTGGCGGGCGGCGACTTCGACGGCGACGGCAAGGCCGATCTGGCCTACGCGACACCGCTGGCCGCGGCGTTCTTCGTCGTACCGGGCCTGACCGGCAGCGGCAGGCGCTACGACGTCACCGGCTCCTTCGACGTGGGCGCCGATCTGCTCAGACTGTCGGCGGCCGACGTGACCGGCGACGGCAGGACGGATCTGTTCGCAGAGGTCCAGGGCTTCATGCCGGGGATCGGCGTCGGCCTCTACCGGGGCGGCGCCGCCGGGCTCACCCGGACGGCCGTCTCCGGGCTCACGGAGGGTTTCACCGTCGGCGACTTCGACGGCGACGGGATCGGCGACGTAGCGGCCCCCTCCGAGGGGCGGGCGGGCCGGGGCGAGATCAGGACGTGGCACGGCGGCCGGTCGGGGCTCACCGCCTGGCGGCGGATCACCCAGGACACCCCGGGCGTTCCCGGCAAGGGGGAGAAGAACGACGGCTTCGGCTCCACGCTCGCCGCCGCCGACGTCGACCGCGACGGCCGCGCGGACCTGATCGCCGGGACGCCCCGCGAGGACGTCGGGAAGATCAAGGACGCCGGTTCGGTGACCGTCCTGTACGGAAGCCGGAAGGGCCTGACCGGAAAGCGGTCCCACCAGTTCACCCAGGACACCCGCGGTGTTCCCGGCAGGGCGCGCCGGGGCGATCTGTTCGGCTCGGACGTCACGCCCGCCGGCGGGGCCTTCCTGGTCGAAGCCGCCGGCGAGCGGAGGACCTACGTCCTGAGAAGACTCACCTTCTAGAGCTTGAAGACCTGGTCCACCACGCGGGAGGCGGCCTTGCCGTCCTCGAGGGAGCAGAAGCGGTCGTAGAAGGCGTCGTAGGCGGCGGTGTAGCGGGCCGAGACCGCGTCGATGTCGCGGATCGCGGCGATGAGCTCCGCCGAGGTCTCGACCAGGGGGCCGGGGGCCTCCTTCTCGAAGTCGAAGTAGAAGCCCCGGAGCTTGTCGCGGTAGTGCGGCAGGTCGTAGGTGAAGAACAGCATCGGGCGGCGCAGGTTCGCGTAGTCGAACATGACCGAGGAGTAGTCGCTGACGATGAGGTCGGCGACCAGGTACAGCTCGGCGATGTCGGGATAGGTCGACACGTCGTGGACCAGCGGGTGGGCGGGGGCGCCGTCCACCACGTTCGGGTGCAGCCTGGCCAGCAGGACGTGGTCGTCGCCGAGCTCGGCGGCGAAGGCGTCCAGGTCGAGCCGCCAGTCGGCCTTGTAGCGTCCGCGGCCGTAGAACTGGTCGTCGCGCCAGGTCGGCGCGTACAGCACGACCTTCTTGCCGGCCGGGATACCGACCCGCTCGCGCACCGACTTCGCGATCGCGTCGGCGTCGGCGGAGTACAGGACGTCGTTGCGCGGGTACCCGGCCTCGATCAGCTCGCCGGTGAACCCGAAGGCCCGCTTGAGGATCTTGGAACTGAACCGGTTCGGCGACAGCAGGTGGGTCCACTCCGGCAGCGGCGGCGTCTTCGGCCCCGCCGACTGCAGCGCGCTCTTCATGCCGGGCGCGTACGCGAAGTGGACCTCCTTGACGTCCTTGCCGATCTTCTTCAGCGGGGTGCCGTGCCAGGTCTGGACGACCACCTGGTCGGGGTGGCGCTGGAACCAGTCGCCGAGCCGGTGGTTGGTGACGATGTACCTGGAGGAGGCGACGGCCTCGTGCCAGTCCTCGCCGTTCAGCCGGACGGCCTTCACCGTCGGCGGCAGCTCCACCTGGGCGTCGTTGACGACCCACAGCTGCTCCAGCGTGCTGCCGCGTCGCACGAGCTCCTCGTGGATGGCGCGGGTGGAGTCGGAGTACTGCTTGCCGTTGAAGCAGGAGAACAGGACCGCGTCGCGCAGCCCGTTCTCCTGGACGCGCGCCCGCGCCTCCTGCCGGAGCCGGGTGGCCGAGGACTGCTCCTCGGCGGTGAGGTCGCCGGTGACCGACACGACCAGCCGGCTGCCCTGGATCTCGAGCGAGTACCCGCGCAGGTCGGCCTCGATCGGGGCGGGCAGCTCGACCGCCGAGCCGAGGGCCGCCGCGAGGGCGGGGGCGTCCGGGTCGCCGGCCGGCTGGAACAGCACGTCCCAGCGGCCGGGACGCAGCGGCAGCAGGCCCGCCATCGTCGGGACGGACGTGACGGGCAGCTCGGCGGTCCCGTCGACGAGCGGACGGGGGTACTCCAGGCGGCGGCCCCGGCTGCGCAGCACCAGGGTGCCGTCGGCGTACACGGGGTGGGTGCCGGTGACGGCGACCTTCCCCTCCGCCCAGGCCACACCGGAGATCACGAACCGGGCGGTCCGCAGGCCGAACTTGAAGTAGCCGGAGGCGTTCTTGCCGGCCGTCAGCTCGCGCGTGCCGGACAGCTCGGCGGTCTCGCCGACCTCCTCGCCCACGACCAGGCGGACGCCGTCGACCTCGGCCCGCCAGGCCTCGGTGTCGTCGAGCCTGCCGGGGCTGATCGGGATCGGCGGCAGCTCTGACGGGTTGATCCGGACCGTGAAGTCCGAGCCGTTCGCGGTGAGGTCCAGCGGGACCCGGAACTCGCCGTTGATCATGACCATGCTCTTCGGCGTGCCCTCGGCGACCCGTCCGGTCAGCTCCAGCACCCCGTCGCGCCACAGCAGCGAGGTGACCCTCGCCCGGACGGTCTCGACCGTGATCCGCAGCTTCCCCTCGATGATCTGGGGAACGACGCGGACGTCGTCGGTGACATAGGAGTAGGGCGGGTTGGAGCCGGTGCCGCTGGAGCCGCCCTTGAGCAGCGCGTGCCGGTAGACGCCCGCGTTGAAGACCCCGGCGTCGACGTCCCAGACCCCGTCCTGCCAGCGGCCGAACCGCTTGAGCCGGGACGGGTTGAGGCTGAACTCGAAGCCCGTCCAGGCCTTCTTGACCTTGGTCTGCTTCGCCCGGACCGGGATCCGGCGGGACCCGTTGCGCAGCAGGAAGCCCTTGGTGGAGGTCCACCGGCGGCGCATGCTGACGGAGTTGATGTAGGTCTCGCCCTTGACGACGAGCCGGCCGTCGCGCCACTCGATCGAGGACGTGCGGCTGCGCAGCCGCACCTCGCCGCGCGCCCGGTAGATCTCCTCCGGGACGCCGACCTTCTCGTCCTTCCAGTACGGGTAGACCACGTACCGGCGGACGGGGTTGCGGATGATCGACGGGCTGGTCCGGCCGCGCTCGTACCGGACGACCTTGACCAGTTCCATGGTCATGCGGCGCTGGGCGAGGTGCCACTTGAGGCGGCTGAGGGCGGGCAGCGTGCCCAGCACCTTGGCGTCGATCTTCTCGGCGAAGGCGCCGGAGGCCTCGATGATCTGGATGCGCTCGTCGGGCTCGGCGTCGGGCATCGCGTCGAGGAAGCCCTTGAGCTCCCGGTCGAGCACGGTCAGCTCGAAGCGGCGGCGGTCGACCGCCCGCCACGTGCCCTCGAGGCCGTCGGTGACGTAGGCGATCGCGCCGTAGCCGTCCGCGACGTCCTGCGGGTCGGTGGTCGGCTCGATGTCGGTGGAGTTGCGGCGGCGCAGCACCATCGTGGACAGCACGTCGACGGCCTTCGCCCGGAAGTGGGCGGGGATCGCGACGGCCAGGTCCTCGAGATAGGAACCGTCGGGGAAGGACAGCCCCGCCCTGTCCCAGAAGGACCGCCGGAACACCTTGCCGGTGATGTACCGGTCGTGGAACAGCAGCCGGTGGCGGCGGATATGGGTGCCGGTCAGATCCTTGGCGAAGGCGTCGCGGTGGTACCAGGAACGCCAGTTGCGGCCCAGCTCGGTGATCTTCGAGACGTTGCCCGCCGCGAAGTCGGAGCCGGAGGCCTGAACCGAGCCCAGCAGCCGTTCGAGGGAGTCGGGCGGCAGCAGGTCGCCGTCGTCGAGGAAGGCCAGGAACTCCCCGCGCGCCTCCTGGACGCCCAGGTTGCGCGCGGCGCCGCGGGACAGCGCCCCGCCGCGGACCACGCGGAAGCGCTCGTCGGGCATCGGGACGTCGACCCCGGCGCCGTTGTCGACGACGAGGACCTCGAGATCGCGATGGGTCTGGCGGGCGACGGACTCCAGCGACTCGGCGAGGAACTCTCCGGTGTCGTGGGTGATCGCGATGACGCTGAGCTGCACGGTTCTGGCCAAGTGGATCGTCGTCCTAACGGGGGAGCTGCTCGCCGAGGAAGACGCGGCGCACGACCCGCTCGGCGGCGTGGCCGTCCTCCCAGACACAGAATTTCGCACGGAAGGCACCGCGCAGCTTCGCCGCCGCGTCACCGCCGAAGGCGCCGGTACGGAAGGTCTCGACGAGCTCGTGCTCGGTCGTCGCCACCGCGCCGGGCGGTTCGGCCATCAGGTCGAAGTTGACGCCACGGGTCAGCCGGTAGGTGTCCCAGTCGTTGGCGTAGATCACCACGGGCTGGTCGAGCACAGCGTAGTCGAACATGATGCTGGAGTAGTCGGTCAGCAGCGCGTCGGAGGCGATGGCCAGGTCCTCGACGGTCGGATGCGCCGACACGTCGATGACGCTGCCCTCGGGCAGCCCGAGGTCCTTCACCTTGTAGAAGTAGTGCGCGCGCAGCAGCAGCACGAAGTCGTCGCCGAGCGCCCGGGCGAACTTGGCCAGGTCGAACATCGGGGTGAAGTTCTTCTGGTAGTCGCGGTGGGTCGGGCAGTAGAGGATCGCGGTCTTGCCCTCGGGGATCCCCAGCTCGGCCCGGAGCCGGGCCCTCTCCTGCGGGGTCGCGTGGAACAGCCGGTCGTTGCGCGGGTAGCCGGTCTCCAGGAGCTGGTACTTGGCCGGGTAGCTGCGCACCCAGGCCTCGCTCATCAGCGGGTTGGCCGAGACGAGGTAGTCCCACTTGTCGGCCCGCTCGATGAGCTGGTCGAAGTCCATCTCCGCCGCGCCGACGGGGTGGTCCATCTGGTCCAGGCCCATCTTCTTCAGCGGGGTGCCGTGCTGGGTCTGCAGGTAGACCTGGCCGGGACGCTTCACCGGGTCGTCGGTGAAGTTGACGTTGTTGACGAAGTACTTCGCGCGGGCCATGGTCCGCAGGTAGGACCGCGTCCCGGCGATCACGTAGGGGACGCCCTCGGGCAGGTTCTTCACCGTGCCCTTGCGGACCACCCAGACGGACTTGATCCCCGGGGCGAGCCTGCGCTGCTGGGAGTAGATCGCGGCCGGGTTGCAGGCGGCGCCGCGCAGCCAGTAGGAGGCGTAGACGGCGAGGTTCTCGTCGATCGGGGCGCGGAGCTGGGTCTTGTAGTACAGGCCCTTCAGCTTGCCCTTGGAGGCGACCTTCGCGCGGCGGACCTGCTTCTTGCCGCTGCGGATCTGCTTCTTGACGCTGACGCGGACCCGATTGATCATCCGGGAGCGCTCGAACGCCGCGAAGGCGTCGCGCTCGACCAGCCGGTACTTCATGCCGTCGATACCGTCGGGCGGGGTGTAGCCCTCGGGCTTGTACTTGTTGTACAGCTCGGAGGTCCGGTGGAAGAACTCCGGCCGGATCTCCTTGGCGATGCGGTGCTCGAGCGCCAGGATGATCAGCAGGTGCCACATCATCCGATCGAACATGACCTTGCGCAGGCCGTGGCCGCCGAGGTTGCGCGAGTCGATGAAGCCGAAGATCGTGTCGTACTGGCCGAAGACGTCCAGGTGCCGGCGGTCCTGGGTCTTGGTGATCGACCCGGTGCGGCGCTGGCGGTAGGCGTAGCAGACCCGGTCGAGCATCGCGATGCGGTCGGCCGCGAACAGCACCGGGTAGGAGACGGGGGAGTCCTCGTAGAAGCCCTTGGTGAAGCGCAGGCCGAGGTCCAGCAGCCACTGCCGCTTGATCACCCGGTTCCAGGCGTAGGGCAGGATGCTGAGGATCTCGGGGCGGTCCTTGAGCTGGAACACCGCGGGCCTGGTCTCGTCCTCGCGGAACAGCTTGCGCTGCACGGACCGGTTGAACCGGCCGTTCCAGTAGGTGCGCGCGTAGTCGAGCATGAGGACGTCGAGGTCCTCGCCGCGGGCGAGCCGCTCCATGATCGCGGTGACGGATCCCTCGGTGATCCAGTCGTCGGAGTCGACGAACCAGACGTACTCGCCGCTGGCGAGCCCGAGCCCGACGTTGCGCGCCTCGCCGAGGCCCACGTTGACCTCGAGGTGCTTGACCCGCACCCGGTGGTCGGTGGCGGCGATCTCGTCCAGGATCTGCCCGCTGAGGTCGGGGGTGCAGTCATCGATCGCGATGATCTCGATGTCGTCCCCCTCGTACTCGAGGACGGATTCAAGACACTGACGAACGTACCCCTGCACCCCGTGGACCGGGATGACCACACTGAGGACGATCTTGTTACCGAGGCTCATGTACGACCTAGCAGACGACGACAGAACAGCGAAGACCGCCCAAGCCTACCGACATAGGCCCTTCCCCACGTCCCGTACCACGATCACGCTTTGATGTCCTCAACACGGGCAAGCCTCCAAGCTCGGGCGTCGGGAACATGAAGCCTCGGTGAAGCCCGTCGCGGCATACGAGAAGGCCGCCCCGGGCTCCTGCGAGCGGGACGGCCTTCTCGATGCCGGGCGAAGGGGGATCAGGACCCCGCGGGGGGCTCGATTCCGGCCTCGGGCTTGGGCTTCGGCTTGGCGGCCGGCCGGCGGAGGCTGGTGAAGGCCCAGCTCATGCTCGGCTCCACGGCCCAGTGGAACGCCTTGACGGTCGGCTTGCTGCACAGGAACGTCGCGACGCCCACGGCCACGACGATCATGAGGATCATGCCGGGCACGTTCTGCAGCCAGTCGACGTGGTCCCACTCCTTGTACTGCAGGTACTTCACCAGGAAGCCGTGCAGCAGGTAGGCGTAGATCGTCGTGGTGCCGAGCACGGTGAACCAGGTGCGGCGGCGGGGGACCACGGCGAGGAAGGCCGCGACGAGGATCACGGCGGACAGCAGCATGGCGATCCGCATCCCGGTGCCGACCAGGTTGTCGACGCCCAGCGCCTTGTTCGAGTCGCGCCAGTACATCCACTTGTAGTTCATGTGGTCCTTCGCGTAGAACGCGAAGGCGTACCCGGCGGCGAGCACGGCCGCGCCGCTGATGCGGACCCAGCGGCGGCGCAGGAACTCGAAGTGCTCGGGCTTGAGGCAGAGGCCCAGCACGTAGAAGGGGACCAGCCCGAAGACCCGGTGCATGTCGAGCTGGCCCGACAGCGGCCCGGTGTAGGAGATCAGCGAGATCGCCACGGCGACGGCGAGCGGCCAGCGGATCTGCTGCCAGACCGGGGTCGACAGGCGCCACATGAACAGCGCGAGCATGAACCAGGTCAGGTAGACCGGGTTGAGCAGGCTGATGCTGAACTTGTTGCCCGTGACCTGCCACTCGACGATCGAGTAGAGCGTCTCGAAGATGACGTACGGGACGCCGAGGTTGGTGATCAGCTTGCGGGCCTTGCCGCCGCCGAAGGTGAAGTTCCGCGAGAAGTAGCCGGTGATCACGATGAACAGCGGCATGTGGAACAGGTACACGTAGATGTAGGCCGCGTCAGCGGCCGGCACCTTGCTCCGCAGGCCGACGATCGTGTGTCCCGCGACGACCAGAAGGATGGCGAGGAACTTCGCGTTGTCGAAGAACGGGTCGCGGACCTTGGCGGGCTTCGGGGGGGTGGGCATCTCCTGTTGGGAGACGGGTGGTGCTACCTGGGTCACCGCTCATCCAAGTGGGAAATGGGGGAAATGTGAAGGACCTGTTAGAAGGTACATCCTTTTCCCCGCGGTTGCTCACCCGATGGTCAGGTTCATGTCGCTTTGCAGATGTTGTCCGTTGCCTTGATCTCGCCGTCGAGCTTCTTCGGCAGGGCCGAGCCGGTGGTGAGACCGGTCCAGTTCGGGCCGAGCACGAGGTCGACGACGCCCGCCGGGGTCTTGGTGGAGGGCACCGGCTTGGCGCCGGGCACGAGCACGGCCAGGGTCGCCGCCGCGTTCTCGCCGCCCTTGCCGTAGAGGATCTGGGTCTCCGGCGGGTTCACCTTCGGGTTGCCGAACAGCGGCACCTGGTAGCCCTTGGCCTTGAGCTCGTTGGCGACGCTCTGCGCCTTGCCGGTGATCTCGCTGCCGTTGTAGACGCGGACCTTGATCTGGGCCGGCGGGACGGTCACCGAGGGCTTCGGGTTCGTCTCGACCAGCTTCTTGTCGTTGGCGACCTCGGCGAAGAAGTCGTCGGCGTCCGGCTGGCGGAACGCGACCCGGTTGGGGTCGGGCGCGTAGGCCGTGTAGGGGACGGTGACGAACTTGACCTTCTTGACGTCCAGGCCCTTCATCTTCGTCCCGAGGTCCACCATGGCCTTCAGGCTGAAGTCGTCGTCGACCTTGATCGTCCGGGTCAGCGAGCGGAGCAGGGAGGTGAGCTTGAACGGGTCGCTGAGAACCGACTTGCTCATGGCCTTGTTCGCGACCGAGCTCAGGAACTGCTGCTGGCGCTTGACCCGGGAGAGGTCGGAGCCGTCGCCGAGGCCGTGCCTGGCCCGCACGTAGGCCAGGGCCTGCTCGCCCTTGACGACGTGCCTGCCCTTCTTCAGGTGCAGCTTGCTCTTGTCGTCGTCGACGTCCTTGGTCAGGCAGATCTCGATGCCGCCGAGGGAGTTGACGACGCCTTTGAAGCCGGCGAAGTCCACGACCGCCATGTGGTCGATGTGGATGTTCGTGAGCGTCTGGATCGTCTTCCAGGTGCAGGTCGGCCCGCCGATGCTGAACGCGGAGTTGATCATGTTCTTCTGCGGGGCCGACATGCCGCCGTTGGGCGTCTTGCAGGCCGGGATGTCGACCATGAGGTCGCGCGGGAAGCTGATGCCGGTCACCGCGCCGCCGCCGGGCGAGATGTGCATGAGGATCGTGGTGTCCGCGCGGGCGGCCTCGCCGACGAGGCTCTTGCCGTACTTGGCGTTGGCGCCGTCGCGGGTGTCGGAGCCCATCAGCAGGATGTTGACCGCGTTGTTCAGCTTCGGCACGGCCTTCTTGATCGAGTCGTCGACCTTCAGGTGCTCGAGCCCGCTGGTCAGGTAGCGGGTGTAGCCGTACGCGGAGATGCTGCCGACGACGAGCAGCCCGGACAGGGCGACGGACGTCCACCCGAGGAGCTTCCATCCGCGCGAGACGACCTGGGTGTCCTGGTCGGCCTTCGCGCGTTCGCTCTGGGTGTCGTCGACATAGTCGGTGTAGAGGGGGCTGTTCATCGCTCCACGAGATTAGGTCAGAGGACCCGTCGCACGTTGGCGTACGACGCATCCAGTCCCGCTACGGCTGTCACGCGCTCTGTTTCGGCCCGGTGGGTCACCAGATCCTGGCGAATGTTGCGACAAAGTATGACGGATCCCCCGGCGTGGAGGGGGGCGAGTAGCCCACTTACAAGCGCCTCGGCGGTGGTGTAGGCCACACCCACGAGAACCCTGTCAGTGCCGGTAATGCCGTGTCTCTTGGTGAATGTGACTATATCGGCATCAAGCTGTGACCTCGAAAATGTGGTGTTCGTCACAACGAGCGCGGGATCGGCCTCGCGATGGCCGCTGAAACGGTCGCCGTACGCCCTGACCTCGACCGCGTAGTCGGTCACCCAGGCGGGAGCGCCTTCGAGCGGCGCGCCCATCGCGTCGAGGGAGAGCCCGACGACCTCGGCCGCCGACCCCGGCGCGCGGGACGGGTCGTCGGTCACCCAGACGCCGTCCTCCTCACCGGTGGGCGAGAGCACCACGGTCTGCCCCGCGGCCCAGGCCGCGTAGACCCAGACGGCCGTCTGCCAGTGCGCCGGAAGATCGAGCACGACCCGGCCGCCCGGCTCGGCGTCCAGGCCCTCGACCAGCAGGTTCGCCGTCTTGGCCACCCAGTTGTCGAAGGTCCGGCGGGAGAACTCCTGACGCTCCCCGGTCGCGTCGTCGTAGAAGGTGACCAGCGGCTGCTGGGCCCTTCCCTGCGTCAGTTGCATGCTGCGAAGCGTACTGATGCGATCTCCCGCACGGCGCTTCACGGCTTTCTCACACGATCACCGTTACGCTGCTGGCTCGTATGGACGGTCCAGCTGCGCACAACACGATGCTGGCGCGGCTCACGGTCGCGCCTGCTCTGCTCGTCGTCGCCTGGCTCGTGGTCAGCCTTCCGCTGCTGCTGCTCGGCGAGTACACGATCGGCGTCTCCCTGGCGCTGTTCGTGCCCGCCGCGGTCGTCGCGCTGTCGATCGGCTGCAACGGGGCGGTGCGACGGCCCCAGTTCGACCTGGGCGAGGGCTGGCAGGCCTGGTTCTCGCTGGCCGCGACCCTCACGGTGACGATCGTCTTCTTCGCCTTCCAGCTCGAGTACAACTCCGAGCAGCTGATCGTCAGGCGGGATCCGGCGACCTACGCCCAGTTCGCGGCCTGGCTCCAGGACCACGGCAGCCTGCCGATCTCCAAGTCGCTGGCGGCCTTCGGCGGCCCCGACCCCGCGCTCCGGTTCGACAGCCCCGGCTTCTACGACGAGCCCGGCGGGATCGTCCCGCAGTTCATGGCGGGCCTGCCGCTCCTGCTGGCGCTCGGCGGCTGGATCGGCGGCACCGCCGGGATGCTCGGGATGGCGCCGCTGCTGGGCGCCGGCGCGGTCCTGTCGTTCGGCGGGCTCACCGCCCGTCTCGTCGGCCCCGCCTGGGCGCCGGTGGGGGCGCTGGCCTTCGCGCTGTCCTGGCCGCTGATGTTCGTGTCGCGGTCGACCTTCAGCGAGTCGGCCGCGCTGGTGCTGCTGCTGGGCGCGCTCTGCCTGATGCACGACGTCCGCGACCTCAAGGAGGGGCGGGCGAGGGCGTTCCTGGCGGGGCTGGCCTTCGGGCTCGTCGTGCTGGTCCGGATCGACGGGCTGCGCGACATCCTGCCCGTCCTGGTCTTCTCCGGGCTGCTGTTCGCCCGCAGGCGCCGGACGGGGCTGCCGCTGTTCGCCGGGCTCGCCCTCGGCGTCGGCGCGGGCCTGTACGAGGGGTTCACGCTCTCCGAGCCCTACTTCCGCTACCTGAGCGGGTCGCTGCGGCCGCTGCTCTACCTGTCGGCGCTGGCCCTGCTGGGGACCGGGCTGATGGTCCTGCTCCTGCGCCTGCGGGGCGAGTGGTTCAGCCGGGCCGGCGACCGGATCGCCCGCGGCTGGCTCCCGGACGTCGCGGCCGTGCTGACGGTCCTGCTGATGATCGGGTTCGCGCTGCGCCCGTACGTGCAGACCGTCCGGCGGATCCCGGTCAGCGCCGAGGACAGGTTCAACGCCGGCTACATCGAGTACCTCCAGGGGATCCTGCACCTGCCGATCGACGGTTCCCGTCAGTACACCGAGCTGTCGCTGTACTGGGTGGTCTGGTACCTCGGCATCCCCGCGCTGCTGCTGGCGACGTTCGGGGCGGCCCTGCTGCTGCGGCGGCTCCTGCGGCGCGGCTCGCCCGAATGGCTGCTGCCCTTCGCCGTGATCACGCTCACGACCGTCGCCACCCTCGTCCGGCCGGGGATCACCCCCGACCATCCGTGGGCGTCGCGGCGGCTCGTCTCGATCGTCATTCCCGGGGTGCTGCTGTTCGCGGTCTGGACGGTCGCCTGGGCCACCCGCAGGATCCGGCGGCTCGGCTACGGCAGGACCGTGACCGCCGTGTTCGGTTTCGCCGGTGCCTTCGTGCTGGCCGCCCCGATCGCCTACGGGTCGGGCGGGCTGATGTTCAAGGCGGTCGACCAGGGTGAGGCGAGCGCCGTCAGGGAGCTGTGCCGCTCCCTCGGGCAGGGCGCCAGCGTGCTGATCGTCGAACGGGTGACCGCGGACCGGTTCTCGCCGGTCGTCCGGAACTCCTGCGGGCTGCCCACGGCCCGTGTGGACGGCTCCTCGACCGAGGACGTCCGGCGGATCTCCGACCGGATCACCAAGCTCGGCCGCCGCCCGGTCGTGCTCGGCGCGAGCAGCGCGGACGTCGTCCCCTTCGGCACGCCCTCCCAGGTCGTCGACCTGCACTCCCGCCAGGACGGCCACGCCCTCGACAGCCGTCCGAAGAGCACCTGGTCGCTGACCATGACCGTCTGGATGGCCCAGCCCCTCATGGGCTGAGCTCTTCTCAGAGGGCCTGGAAGATCTCCTCGTTGCGGCGCGGGCGGGTGCGGAGCCCGGCCCGGAGCCCGCGCATGAACGTGACCCGGAGCGTGCCGCGGTCGCGTGAGCGCAGGTAGATGCGGAGCCAGCGGCGGGCGGTGGCGCCCGCGTACAGCAGGCGCTCCAGCGGGCCGAGCCCGGACGAGCGGGTGAACTGCCAGACCTTGTTGCGGACCTCGTAGAAGAAGGTCTCGCCCGGTTCGGGGTCGGTCGCGCCGAAGATCTCGGTCTGGTGGGTGACGACGCTGTCGCGGCAGAGCAGCCCGATGTGGCCGCGCAGCAGCCGGGTCGTGAACTCGAAGTCCTCGTTCTTGTCGAAGTAGTCGGCGACGGGCAGGCCCCGGTCGCGGACGGCCTGCGCGTCGACCAGCACCGAGACGAAGGACGCGCTGCGGATCGGCAGGCACCCGGCGCGGGCGGCCAGTGCCAGCTCGGCGGCCGAGGCCCAGGGCTTGACGCGCGGGGTGTTCATCGGATGGTCGCGGCCGTCGGTCCACACGACCCGGCTGGTGACCAGGGTCGCGCCGTCGGCGGCGTTCTCCAGCGCCTCCAGTGCGGTGGCCTCGGGCAGCGCGTCGTCGTCGAGGAGCCAGATCCAGGCGGCGCCGAGCTTCAGCGCGAGCGCGATCCCGGCGGTGAACGCCCCGGCCGGGCCCCGGTCCTCGGGCAGCTCCAGCAGGGTGACGTCGGGGAACTCCGTCCTGACCATCGCGGCGGTCCCGTCGCCCGAGCAGCCGTCGACGACCACGATCGCGTCGGGCTGTGCCGTCTGGTCGAGCACCCCGGTCAGGCATTCGGCGAGCAGCTCACGGCGGTTCCGGGTGGCGACAACGGCGACGATCACGGGCTTTGCTCTCTCCGGGGGGCGGGGGGACGCGTCTGCGGACTCATCATCGCACCCCCTCAGCCCGTCTTGCAGATGTCCTCCTTGGCGGTGAAGTCGCCGGCGCTCTTGGGCAGCGGCGTGGTGAGGCCGCTGAAGGCGGTGAAGTCGGCGCCGAGGTAGAGGTAGACGGTGCCGGGGGCGAGCTTCGGGTCGCCCTTCGGCCTGGTGCCCGGGAGCAGGGCGGCGACCTGGGCGGCGGCGGCCTTGGCGCCGGGGCCGAACCGCAGGAGCGTCCTGGGGAGCGTTCCGCCGGCGTAGGTGGTGGTGGAGCCGAGGGAGGCCTGGTACTTCTTGGCGGCCAGCGTGGTCACGGCCCGTCCGGCGAGGCCGCTCGTGAGCGTCCCGTTGTAGAGCCTCACCTTGATCTTCGACGCGGGGATCGGCCGGGTGGCGGTGGTCGCGGCGGGCTTCGGGGTGTCGGCGGGGGCGGGGACCTTGTTGTCCTGGCGGAGCGCGGTGAACAGGTCCTCGGCCTGCGGGAGCCAGAAGACGCGGCCGTTCCAGTCCTTGTGCGCCTTGCGCTCGGCGGGCAGGGCGTAGCGCCACGGGATGGTCTTGAACTCGATCTGGGCCAGGTTGAGGCCCTTGAGCTTGCCCGCCAGATCGATGATCGTCCCGCCGCTGAAGCCCCGGTCGGCCGACAGGGACTTGGTGGCGGCGTTCACGAACTTGGTCAGCTTGAGCGGGTTGGTGAGCACGCCCTGGCTGGTCGCCTTCTTGATGACCGAGCTGAGGAACTGCTGCTGGCGCTGGATCCGGCCGATGTCGGTGCCGTCGCCGATGTGCCGGACCCGCACCCAGCCGAGCGCCTGCTCGCCGTTGATCTTCTGGCGGCCGCTCTTGGTGATCGTCAGCTTGGAGTCGCGGTCGGTGAAGGGGTAGGGAGCGCAGATCTCGACGCCGCCGAGCGCGTCCACGATGTTCTTGAACCCGGTGAAGTCGACCTTGAGGTAGTGGTCGACCCGGATCTTGGTCAGCGCCTCGACGGTCTGGACGGTGCAGGTCGCCCCGCCGTAGGCGAACGCCGAGTTGATCATCCGGAAGCCGCCGGGCACGGTCTTCTTGCCGACCTGGCAGTCGGGGACCTGCACCATCGAGTCGCGGGGGAAGCTGATCGCGACGGCTCGCTGACCGCCCGCCGACAGGTGGAGCAGGATGGTCGTGTCGGACCGTTCCCCGTCCTCCCGGCCGTACCTGGTGTTGGCGCCCGCGCGGCTGTCGGTGCCCATGAGCAGGATGTTCATGGCGTTGTTCAGCTTCGCGGGCCGGGGCTTGCCCGGCGGATCGGGGATCTCGTCGATCGGCTTGATGTTGTTCCAGAAGTACTTGTAGGCGACGAATCCGCCGATGCCGCCCAGGGCCAGGGTGATGGCGAGGCCGATCGCCGTCCACTTGAGCACCTTGCCGCCGCGTCCCGGCGGCCTGCGTCTGTGACCTGGGGAGGGCGCGTCTCGGACGGTCTGCGTGGGGTCGTCGGTAGGGGAGGTGCCAGCGTCGACGGTGCCGTACATGATCCCCGCGTTTCCCCGTGTGTCTTTATGTGGCAGATGGCACATCTTGCCCGAAATGTAATACGTGCGCCATCTGAACCGTCGATCCCCTGACCGTCGGCCCCCGGTCAGCACGCGAGGGCGGCTACCCTTGGGCGGCGTGAGTCCTGAGCCGTCGTCCCCCGTGCACGTGTCGATCGTCCTGCCCTGTTACAACGAGCAGGACCATGTGGTCGACGAGGTGGCGCGCATCTGCAAGGCGATGGACGCCAGCGAGATGACCTACGAGCTGCTGGCGTTCGACGACTGCTCCTCCGACGGCACCCTGGAGCGCCTGCGGGCCGCGGAGCCGGACCACCCGCACCTCAGGGTGATCCCCCGGCACCGCAACGGCGGGTCGGGCACGATCCGGCGGCTCGGGTCCGAGCGGGCCCGCGGCGACGTCGTCGTGTGGACCGACGCCGACATGAGCTATCCGAACGAGCGGATCCCCGAGCTGGTCAGGATCCTCGACGAGGACATGACCGTCGACCAGGTCGTCGGGGCCAGGACGTCGGAGGAGGGCACGCACAAGGTGCTGCGCGTCCCGGCCAAGTGGATGATCCGGAAGATCGCGGAGCGGCTCTCCGACTCGAAGATCCCCGACCTCAACTCGGGCCTGCGGGCGTTCCGGCGCGACGTCGCCCGGCCCTACCTGCGGCTGCTCCCGGCGGGGTTCTCCTGCGTCACGACGATCACGCTGGCGTTCCTGTGCAACAACCATGACGTCCGCTACGTGCCGATCGACTACTTCAAGCGGGCCGGTACCTCGAAGTTCCACTTCACCAAGGACGCCTACCGCTACATCCTCCAGGTCCTGCGGATGGTCATGTACTTCAACCCGCTCAAGGTCCTGATGCCGCTGGCGCTGTGGCTGCTCGGCCTCGCGGTGCTGAAGGGGATCGTGGACCAGTTCGTCCACAACATCCTCTACTTCTCCAACAACACCATGCTGATGTTCATGAGCGGGCTGCTCATCGCGTCGCTGGCGCTGCTGGCCGACCTCATCGTGCGATCGCGCGTCGACTGATGCGGATCACCGTCGTCGGCCCCGCCTTCCCCTACAAGGGCGGCGGGGCGCACCACACGACCGAGCTGGCGCACCGCCTCGCCGCGGCCGGTCACGAGGTGACGCTCCTGTCGTGGAGCGCGCAGTACCCGGGCTTCCTCTACCCCGGGCAGCAGACGATCTCCGAGCCGGAGGGCGAGCCGTTCCCCGCGACGCGCCGGGAGCTGTCGTGGCGCAGGCCGGACGGCTGGCTGCGGGCCGGGCGGCGGCTGCGCTCCCGGGATCTGGTGATCTTCGCCGTGCTGTCGCCGGTGCAGGTCCCCGCCTACCTGGGCATCCTGCGCGGGATCGGCGGCAGGACCAGGGTCACGGCGCTCTGCCACAACGTGCTGCCGCACGAGCCGAAGCCCTACGACCGGCCGCTGATGCGGGCGCTGCTGCGGCGCGCCGGCTCGGTCCTCGTCCACTCGGCGGGCCAGGCGGAGCTCGCGCGCGGGCTGACGGAGCGGCCGGTGGCCGTCGCGGAGCTGCCGCCGCATCTGCCCTCGGCCGGGGGCGAGCGCGCGCCGGGCGTGCGCGGGCGGCTGCTGTTCTTCGGGATCGTGCGGCCCTACAAGGGCCTCGACGTGCTGCTGAGGGCCCTGCCCGAGCGGGTCTCGCTGACGGTGGCGGGCGAGTTCTGGGGCGGTCTCGACGACACGAGGGCGCTGATCGATTCCCTGGGCCTCGGCGACCGGGTCGAGCTGAGGCCCGGATACGTCCCCGCGGGGGAGATCAACGGGCTGTTCGACGCGGCCGACGCCCTGGTGCTGCCCTACCGGTCGGCCACGGCGTCGCAGAACGTCCGGCTCGGGTTCGAGCACGGCGTCCCGGTGATCGCCACCCGGGTCGGCGGCTTCCCCGGCCAGATCCGCGAGGGCGTCGACGGCCTGCTCGCCGACCCCGGCGACCCCGCCTCGCTCCGCACCGCGATCGAGCGGTTCTACCGGATCATGGAAGGGCGAGAGGGGTTCCGGATCGATCGGACCGACCCCGAACCCCTCTGGAAGGACTACCTCGCCGCCCTGCTCTAGGCGGGCAGATGCGGGTCGATCTCCTTGAGGATCACGCGCTTGGGCTTGGCGCCGACGATCTGGTTGACGACCTCGCCGTTCACGTAGAGGTTCAGCGTGGGCGCGCCCATGATCCCGTAGTCGCGGACGATCTCCGGGTTCACGTCGATGTCCACCTTGACGATCTTCAGCTTGCCCTCGTACTCGGCGGCGATCTGGTCGAGGACGGGGGCGACCATCCGGCAGGGGCCGCACCAGGTGGCCCAGAAGTCGACCAGGACCGGGGTCTCGGAGTTCAGGACCTCGTCCTTGAACGTCGCGTCGGTGACGTCGGGCGTCAGTGCGCTCACTGGGGGATTCCTCTCGGGCGGAGCTGTTCCTCGGGATCAAGTCCCGCGGGGGCCGTTTCATTCCCGGGACGGGGCTGGAGCGCCCCGATCCCCGCCCAGATGAGGTCGGCGGTGGTCAGCACCGCCCGCGACGCCAGCGCGGCCACCAGGGCGTCCGGCCGGGTGATCACCGGGGCCAGGGCCAGGACCAGGGCGGCCTCCCTGGCCCCGAGTCCTCCGGGGGCGAAGATCACCAGAAATCCGACGACGTAGGCCAGCGCGTAGGCGCCGGCGGCCAGGGCGGGGGAGCCCTCGGGCAGCAGCAGCCACATGTGGACGCCGAACAGGGCCCAGCCCGCGAGCGTCCAGAGGACGGCCAGGAGCATGGCCCGCCCGCCGACCGGCCGCTCCAGGGGCGGCCGCCGGACGGCCCGCAGCGCCAGGTTCAGCGCCCGGGTGACGATCGCGGGGTGCAGGCAGGCCAGCATGAACGGTGCCAGCGCGAGGGCCCACCAGTACCTCCCGGCGGCGTCGGCCGAGGTCAGCGGCAGTGCGACGGCCGCGGTCACGCAGCCGGTGGCCACCGTGGTGGCCATGGCCATGATCGTGGCACTGCCGCTGGACACCCGGCTCACGCCGTACGGGCGGGCCAGTTCGACCTGGCCGAGCAGCGCCCACACCGAGCCCGGCACGTACTTGCCGAGCTGCCCGAGGAACATGATCCGCGTCGTCGCGCGGACGCCCAGCGGAGCGCCGAAACCGGCCAGCAGCGCCCGCCAGCCGAGCATCCAGAGGCCGAGCCCGGCCATCCCGGCGGCCAGCGCCCCGATCAGGGCGAGCGGCGACATCCGGCCCAGCGCCTCGACGATCAGCGACCACTGCGAGATCACTCCGTATGCGCAGAAGCCCAGCGCTACTAGAAGAAAGATGATTCGCGGCGCCCGTGAGTTCACCTGACAAGACTATGGCCGGGGCCGGGCCCAGTAAGCTCTGCGTATTCAAAACGATGGTCATCACCGACATTTCCCGAAAGGCGTGGGTGTGGAAGCGATTCTGTTGGTCGGCGGGCGCGGGACGAGGCTCAGGCCTCTGACGATCTCGACTCCGAAGCCGCTGCTGCCGACCGCGGGCGTCCCCTTCCTGGCACATCAGCTGGCCAGGGCCAGTGCGGTGGGGATCACCCGAATCGTCTTCGCCACTTCCTATCGCGCCGAGATGTTCGAAGCCGCGTTCGGAAACGAGGCTTATGGGGTGGAACTCTGCTATGTGGTCGAGAGGCGTCCCCTGGGCACCGGCGGGGCGATCCGTAACGCCGCCCAGGCATTGAACAGCGACCCCGGCGACCCGGTTCTCATTCTCAACGGCGACATCCTGTCGGGGCACTCGATTCCCGATCAGGTCGAGCTGCACCGCAAGGCCGACGCCGCGGTGACCCTGCATCTGACCGAGGTCGACGACCCGTCCCGGTTCGGCTGCGTGCCGACCGACGGCACCGGCCGGGTGACCGCCTTCCTGGAGAAGACCAACCACCCGGTGACCAACCGGATCAACGCCGGTTCCTACGTCTTCCGCCGCGACGTGATCGACACCATCCCCCAGGGGGAGGTCGTCTCCGTCGAGCGCGAGACCTTCCCCGGCCTGATCGCCGCGGGCAAGACCATCATGGGCTTCGTCGACCCCGGCTACTGGCTGGACGTCGGGACTCCGGCCGCGTTCGTCCGCGGCTCCTGCGACCTGGTGCTCGGCGAGCTCACCTCGCCCGCGCTGCCCGGCGAGCCCGGCCCCTTCCTCGCCCTCGAGGACGCTCACGTCTCGCCGCGCGCCGTCGTGACCGGCGGGACGATCGTCGGCGCGGGCGCCGTGGTCGAGGCCGGATCGACCGTCTCCGGCAGCGTGATCTTCGACGAGGCCGTGGTCGCCAAGGGCGCCTGGATCCGCAACTCGGTCCTGGGCCGGGGCGCGAAGGTCGCCTCCGGCGCGATGCTGGACGGGGCGATCCTGGGCGACGGCGCCATCGTCGGCCCCGGCAACGAGCTGGGCGACGGCCTGCGGCTGTGGCCGGGGATCGAGCTCCCGCCGACGGCCGTCCGCATGTCGAGCGACGTCTGACCCCTCCTCTGAAAACCGGTGGCGCTCCGGATTAGCCTGACCTCTGTGGAACTCATCACAGAGCCCAGCGAGGGCCTGCGGCGCAGGCTCGGCGACGCGCTGAAGGCCCGGAACCTGCTGATGTCGCCCGAGCTCGCGGCGGCCAAGGAGCTGTACGGCAAGGACGACGTGCCGCTGGAGGTCTACGCGGTCGAGGACGGCGAGCTCGTCGGCGGACTGGCCGGCGAGACCTGGCTGAGCTGGCTGCACGTCGAGCTGCTGTGGGTGCGGGACCGGGGCGACGGCCTCGGCTCCCGGCTGCTGGCCACCGCCGAGGAGATCGCCCGCGGACGCGGCTGCACCGGCTCGCGGCTGGAGACCTGGAGCTTCCAGGCCCCCGGGTTCTATGCCAAACAGGGCTACCGGATCGTCGGAGAGGTCCCCGACCACCCCTTCCCCGGCTCCGTCGACTACACGCTGATCAAGAACCTGTGACCGGGCGGGTCTGGCGGGCGCCCTGGCCGCTGAGCCTGCGCGGCGTGCTGTTCCCGCTGCGGCGCGGACCGCATGACCCGGCCTTCAGGATCACCCCGGACGGGGCCGTGTGGCGCACGTCCTGGACCCCGGACGGCCCGGGCACGCTCCGGATCGTCCGCGACGGCGCCGACTTCACCGGGACGGCCTGGGGCCCCGGGGCCGGATGGCTCCTCGACGGCATGCCCGCCCTGCTGGGCGCCGACGACAGGCCCGAGGAGTTCGTCGCCCACCACGACCTGGTCAGGGAGTCCTTCGCCAAGCACGCGAACTGGCGGATCGGCCGGACGGACCGGGTCTTCGAGGCGCTGGTCCCGGCCGTCCTGGAGCAGAAGGTCGTCGGGGCGGAGGCCTGGCGGGCCTGGGGACATCTCCTGCGCCGGTTCGGCGAGCCCGCCCCGGGCGCACCGGACATGAGGGTGCCGCCGCCGCGCGAGGTGTGGGCGAAGATCCCCTCCTGGGAGTGGCACCGGTCGGGGGCGGAGGCCGTCAGGGCACGGACGATCATCCAGGCGGCCCGCCACGATCTGGAGAGCGCCCCGGACCGGCTGCGGCACCTCCAGGGCGTCGGCCCGTGGACGATCGCCGAGGTCAGGCAGCGTGCCCTGGGAGATCCCGACGCCCTGTCGGTCGGCGACTACCACCTGCCCGGCCAGATCGGCTACGCGCTCACCGGAGAAAAGACCGACGACGCGGGAATGCTGCGGCTCCTGGAGCCTTATACAGGTCAGCGGTACCGCGCGGCCGTGCTCATCCTGCTGGAGGGCAAGGGGCCGCCGCGCCGGGGGCCGCGGATGAGCGTCCGGGACTACCGGTCGTTCTGACCGCGCCGCGACGGCCCCCCTGTCGCCCAATATGACGCTTGGCATAGAGTGCGCCCTATGGAGAGCGTGAACGAGTCCGGAATGCGGCGGGCCCTGGCCCGCGCCCGGGACGGCAAGACCCTCGACCAGGCCGAGGCCACCATCCTCCTGCACGCACGCGGCCCGCAGCTCGAAGAGCTGTTCGGCTACGCCTCACGCACCCGGGACGCGGGGCTGGAGGCGGCCGGCCGGCCGGGAGTGATCACCTACAGCCGCAAGGTGTTCATCCCGCTGACCCGGTTGTGCCGGGACCGCTGCCACTACTGCACTTTCGCGACAGTACCCCACAAGCTCCCCGCCCCCTTCCTCAGCCCGGACGAGGTGCTGGAGATCGCCCGCCAGGGCGCCGCGATGGGCTGCAAGGAGGCGCTCTTCACGCTCGGCGACCGGCCCGAGGACCGCTGGGACGCCGCCCGCGAGTGGCTCGACGCCCACGGCTACGACGACACCCTCTCCTACGTCCGGGCGATGTCGATCAGGGTGCTGGAGGAGACCGGCCTGCTGCCGCACCTCAACCCCGGCGTGCTGACCTGGCGCGACTTCCAGCGGCTCAAGCCCGTCGCGCCGTCGATGGGGATGATGCTGGAGACGACCGCGACCCGGCTGTTCAGCGAGAAGGGCGGCCCGCACTACGGCTCGCCCGACAAGGACCCGGCCGTCCGGCTGCGGGTCCTGGAGGACGCGGGCCGCTGCAACGTCCCCTTCACCACGGGCATCCTCATCGGCATCGGCGAGACGATCGAGGAGCGCGCCGACGCGCTGTTCGCGATCCGCCGCACGATGCGCGAGTACGGCGCCACCCAGGAAGTGATCATCCAGAACTTCCGCGCCAAGCCCGACACCGCGATGATGGCCACCCCCGACGCCGACCTGTCGGAGCTGGCCGCGACCATCGCCGTGGCGCGGCTGGTCCTCGGGCCGAAGGCGCGGCTGCAGGCGCCGCCGAACCTGGTGGACTCCGAGTACTCCCTCATGATCCGCGCCGGCATCGACGACTGGGGCGGGGTCTCCCCGCTCACGCCGGACCACGTGAACCCCGAGCGTCCGTGGCCGCAGATCGACGAGCTCGCCGAGCGCACCGCCGCCGAGGGCTTCACGCTGCGCGAACGGCTGACGATCTACCCCGAGTACGTCAAGAAGGGCGAGCCGTGGCTCGACCCGCGGCTGTTCGCCCATGTCGAGGCGCTGGCCGGGCCCGACGGCCTGGCCCGCGAGGACGCCGTCGTCGAGGGCCGCCCCTGGCAGGAGCCCGACGGCGGGTTCGTCGCGGCCGGCCGCACCGACCTGCACGTCTCGATCGACACCGACGGCCGCACCAGCGACCGGCGCGACGACTTCGACGAGGTCTACGGGGACTGGAACGCTCTCAGGGAGCGCGTCCACGCCCCCGAGCGGTTCGACGCCGACGTCAAGGCGGCCTTGGCCGCCGCCGAGAAGGACCCCGGCGGGCTGTCCGACGAGCACGCCCTGGCGCTGCTGCACGCCGAGGGCCCCGAGCTGGAGACCCTGACCCGGCTCGCCGACGACCTGCGCAGGGAGGCCGTCGGCGACGACGTCACCTACGTCGTCACCCGGAACATCAACTTCACCAACGTCTGCTACACCGGCTGCCGGTTCTGCGCGTTCGCCCAGCGCCGCACCGACGCCGACGCCTACTCCCTGTCCCTGTCCCAGGTCGGCGACCGGGTCGACCAGGCATGGGAGGCGGGTGCCACCGAGATCTGCATGCAGGGCGGCATCCACCCCGACCTGCCCGGAACCGCCTACTTCGACCTCGCCCGCGAGGTGAAGAGCCGCGCCCCGGAGATCCATCTGCACAGCTACAGCCCGATGGAGGTCGTCAACGGGGCGTCCCGGACGAACCTGTCGGTCCGCGACTGGCTGATCGCGGCGAAGGAGGCGGGCGTCGACTCGCTGCCCGGCACCGCGGCCGAGATCCTCGACGACGACGTCCGCTGGGTGCTGACCAAGGGCAAGCTGCCCACCTCGTCGTGGATCGAGGTGGTGAAGACCGCCCACGAGATCGGCCTGCCGACGACCTCGACGATGATGTACGGCCATGTGGACACCTACGCCCACTGGGTCGCCCATCTGAAGCTCCTGCGCGAGATCCAGTCGGAGACGGGCGGCTTCACGGAGTTCGTCCTGCTGCCGTTCGTCCACCACAACAGCCCGATCTACCTGGCGGGCCTGTCCCGGCCCGGCCCGACGATCCGGGAGAACCGCGCGGTCCACGCCCTGGCCCGCATCCTGCTGCACGGCTCGATCCACAACATCCAGACCTCGTGGGTGAAGCTCTCGGACGAACTGTGCACCGAGATCCTCCAGGGCGGCGTCAACGACCTCGGCGGCACCCTCATGGAGGAGACGATCTCCCGCATGGCGGGCTCCGACAACGGCTCCTTCAAGACGATCTCCTCGCTGGAGGACATCGCCGCCCGCGCCGGCCGCCCGTCCCGCCAGCGCACCACCACCTACGGCACGCCCACCGCCGAACGCGTCGAGGCGGCCCGCCGCACCGACGGCGTCGGGCACTTCCTCCCGCTCGTCACCAAGTAGGACGCGCGCCCGGGGTGGGAGAAACCCGGCCCCGTCCGGCGGAGTTCCGCCGGACGGGGCTCAGCGGACGGTGATGAAGTCCGACGGGTCGCGCGGGGCCCGGTCGAGGGGGGCCGCGGCCGGGTGGCCGACGCCGACGGTGCCCATGGGGTCCCAGTCCTCGGGCAGGTCGAGCACGTCCCGGACCGTGGGACGGCAGAACATCGTGCTGGAGACCCAGCAGGAGCCCAGGTCCTCGACGGCCAGCGCGACCAGGAGGTTCTGGACGGCCGCGCCCGCCGAGACGACGAACATCTCGCGTTCCGCGGCGGCGCGGCGGCCGTCGGGGTAGGCGTGGGCGCCGCCGGCCGTGGTCAGGCAGGGGATGACCAGGTAGGGGGCGCGGCGCAGGACGTCGCCCCTGCGCAGGCGCTTGGTGATCGACTCCTGGGTGAAACCGTCGCGCTCCAGGTCGGCGCGCCAGGCCTCGCGCATCGCGTCCAGGAGGCGGGTGCGGGTCTCGGCCGACTCGACCAGGACGAACCGCCACGGCGTCGTGTGGTGCGGGGCGGGCGCGGTGATCGCCGCCGCGACGGCCCTGCGGACGGCCGCGGGATCGACCGGGGCGTCGGTGAACTCGCGGATCGTGCGGCGGGCGCGCAGGACGTCGGCGCTGCCGAAGCGGAAGAGGTCCTCGGCGGGCGGCCGGATCAGGGCGCGGGCGCCGGGACCGTCCTCGTCGAGCACCAGCGGGGACAGCCCGCGGACGATCGCGACGGGGACGCCGTCCAGCTTGCCCTTCACCAGCTCCGCGGCGCTCGCGATCTCGTCGGCGAGGGCCGTCACGGTGGCCTCGAGGAGGTTGCCGTGGCCGTCGGAGCGGCCGCGGAAGTCGTCGAGGGGGGCCAGCCCCGAGCAGCCGATGGCGACGTCGGTGAGGCCGGTCCGCCACGGCCGCCCGAACGTGTCGGAGACGATCACCGCGGCGCGCACGGGCAGGGCGCGGCGGAGCCGGGACGCGCTGGCGTCGGGGTCCTCGGGCAGGAGCAGGATCGTGCCCCTGGCGGTGTTGGAGGCGTCCACCCCGGCCGCGGCCATGACCAGGCCGTGGTGGGTCTCGACGATCCGCATCGGCCCCTTGCGCGCCACGACCCGGACCGACTCGGAGTCGATGGCCTTCTCCCGGTCGGCGGCCTCCAGCACCCGTCCCTCGGCCTTGCTGACGATCTTCGAGGTGACGACGAGGATGTCGCCGTCGCG
Organism: Actinocorallia longicatena; assembly: GCF_039534125.1. Classification (NCBI taxonomy): domain Bacteria; kingdom Bacillati; phylum Actinomycetota; class Actinomycetes; order Streptosporangiales; family Thermomonosporaceae; genus Actinocorallia; species Actinocorallia longicatena. The sequence goes on from NZ_BAAAUV010000036.1 coordinate 58,298, forward strand.
CAGCTCGGCGCCCGTCCCGGTGATCAGCGCGGCGAGATCGTCGCCCGGCTTCACCTCGGGCAGGCCCGCGACGCCCAGGATCTCGACGCTCACCGGCCCTCGCCCCGCCCCGTCAGCTCGAGGGCGAGGTCGATCGCCGCCTGCGCGAGGTCGCGGGTGGCCTCGGGGGAGGACATGAGCAGCGGACGGGAGCGCACGGCGACGTCCTCGAGCCCGGGGGAGGAGAAGTGGGGGCCGTCCTCCTCGGCGACCAGCCAGCCGTCCAGCAGCGCGGGCCCGTAGAAGGCGGCGACGGCCGCGGCGGAGGTCTCCACGCCGATGGCGCTCAGGCAGGCGTCGGCCATCCCGCGCACCGGCGCGCCGCCGATGATCGGCGAGATCCCGACGACGGTCTTGGCCTGGACGGCCTCCCGGATTCCGGGGATCGACAGGATGGTCCCGACGCTGACGACCGGGTTCGACGGCGGAAGGATCACGAAGTCGGCGTCGGCGATCGCGGCCAGCACCCCGGCCGCGGGCTTCGCGTCCTCCGCGCCCACCGGGGTGATCGCCTCGGCCGGGACCGAGGCCCGCAGCCGCACCCACCACTCCTGGAAGTGGACCGCCCGCCGTCCCTGCTCGTCGGTGAGGACGACATGGGTCTCGACCCGGTCGTCGGTCATCGGGATCAGCGTGACGCCCGGCTTCCAGCGGTCGCAGAGCGCCTCGGTGACCTTGGAGAGCGGATAGCCGGCGTCGAGCATCTGGGTGCGCACGATGTGGGTGGCGAAGTCGCGGTCGCCGAGCCCGAACCACTGCGGTTCGACCCCGTACGCCCCGAGCTCCTCCTTCACCGTGAAGGACTCGTCGCGACGGCCCCAGCCCTGCTCCTCGTTGATGCCCTCACCGAGGGTGTACATGACGGTGTCCAGATCGGGACAGACCTTAAGACCGAACAGGTAGATGTCGTCGCCGGTGTTTCCGATGACCGTAATGGAGGCCCCGGGAGCCGCCGCCTTCAACCCGCGCAGGAAGCGCGCCCCGCCGATGCCGCCGGCCAGAACCACGATTTTCACGATCCAAGTCTTCCATCCGTGGTCGGCGATGAGTCCACCCGCCCGTCCACAAGTTGATCGATCCGGCCTGACGCGAATCTGCGGTCTGTGCCAAGCTTGGCCGAAAGATGGCTCGCCCCCATATCCCGCCTGGAGTCCTCCGTGTCCAAGGAAGCGCTGCTGAAGCTGCGCGAACCCGCCGCCTTCGCCCTGCTCGGCGCCGGCGCCCTGCAAATGCTCGCCGGCCTGGTCGGCCTGTTCGCCAAGGGCGGTTTCACCTATCACGCCCTGTCCGAGACCTCCGAATACGGTCACTTCACGAACCTGTCGATCGCGGTCGTGACGGTGCTCGCCGTGCTCTTCGTCACGAAGGGCGCGGAGCAGAACAGCCCGCAGGCCCGCAACGTGGTCATGGCGGCGCTCGGCGTACTCGGTTTCGGACTGCTGTTCGGGGCCGTCTGCCTGCTGGCGGGCCTGCTCGCGGGCGGCGAGTCCACGACCGTCGGCGGTGTGACCTACTCGATCACCACCGTGAGCGGCAACACCAAGATCGTCGCCTTCTTCTTCGGCATCGCCAAGCTGGTGATCACCGGGGTGGCCGGGTACTTCGTCTTCCTGAACTTCCAGGCCCTCCAGCCGGCCAGGCCCGCCCCGCTCCCGGGCGGCCTCGGCGGCGGCCAGGTCTACGGCGGCCAGCAGTACGGCCAGTACGGCCAGCCGGGCCAGCAGGGTCAGCCCTACGGCGACCCGTACCAGCAGCAGGCCCCGCCGCCCGGCGCCTACAACGACCCGTACTCGCCGCCGCCGAGCCCGAGCCAGCCGCAGCCCGGCCCCAGCCAGCCCCAGCCGGGCCAGTACGGCCAGCCGCAGTACGGAGCCCCCGACCCCTACGCCCAGGGTCAGCCGGGTCCGAGCCAGCCCCAGCCGGGCCAGTACGGCCAGCCGGGACAGGGTCAGCCGGGGCACGGTCAGCCGGGCCAGTACGGCCAGCAGCCCCCGCAGGACCAGGGCGGTTGGACCCGTCAGTTCGGCGAGGAACCCCCTCAGCACGGCCAGCAGAGCGACCAAAACTGGTATCGGGGGGATCAAGGACCGCAATAATCCCAGCTTCAAGACGGTCACTTTCGCCCTATTACCTTCTGTTCGCCCCATAGCAAGCTCGTCCCGCTTGACGCGCAAGGGACTACACACGTGTAATTTCAAGTGTGTAGTTCTGCGTCATTACCGCGTCCGTGTGCGACGTGAGGGTGGCGGTCGTCACGGGGCTCCACGGGGGCGGTTGGGAGGTGCGCATGGGCGAGGTAGTCGTGATCCCGCTCGCGCACGGCACAGATGACGGCGAAGAGTTGGGCTGGCAGGAGCGTGCACTCTGCGCTCAGACCGATCCGGAAGCGTTCTTTCCGGAAAAGGGCGGCTCGACCCGTGAAGCCAAGAAAGTGTGCCGGGCGTGCGAGGTGCGTGTGGAGTGCCTGGAGTACGCACTTCAGCACGACGAGCGGTTCGGGATATGGGGCGGTCTGTCCGAACGGGAGCGGCGCAAGCTCAAACGCGCCGCTGTGTGATCGGCCTTCCCGGGGTCCGGAGGTCGGGCCGGGCCCCGTTTTGGCGGGGCGAATCCCCGATGGTCTTGGACATAGCGTCAGACCGCGCTGACCTGGAACCGGGGGCGGCAGTAGAGTGTCAGCCGCGCGGGGCAACCCCCGCGCGGCTTTCCCCTTCCTCCACCCCCCTCGCGAGTTGAGCCGTGGCGTCCCTCTCCGAACGGCATGTCGTGACCGCCGTGCTCGTCGCGCACGACGGCGCCCGATGGCTGCCCGACACCCTCAAGGCGCTCCTGACCCAGACCAGGCCGGTCCAGCGCCTCGTCGCCGTGGACACCGGCAGCGCCGACCGCGGCCCCGCCGTGCTGGCCGAGGTCCTGGGCCAGGGCAACGTGCTCCGGCTGCCGGCCGACACCCCCTACGCCTCGGCGATCGCCGAGGGACTGCGGCATCCGGCCGCCCAGATGCCGGTGAACATCCCGGATCCGGTCGAGTGGATCTGGCTGATCCACGACGACTCCGCGCCGTCGCCGCGCGCCCTGGAGCTGCTGCTGGCCCAGGTCGCGGCCGATCCGAGCGTCGGCATCGCCGGGCCGAAGCTCCGCGACTGGGACGACCGGCGCCTCCTGCTGGAGATCGGCGTCGCCATCGACGGCCAGGGCCGCCGCGAGACCGGTGTGGAACGCGGCGAGTTCGATCAGGGCCAGCACGACGGGCTGAAGGACGTCCTGGCCGTCAGCACCGCGGGGATGCTCGTCCGCCGCGACGTCTGGACCCAGCTCGGCGGCCTGGAGGCGCGATTCGGCCTGTTCCGCGACGACATCGACCTCGGCTGGCGCGTCCATGCCGCCGGACACCGCGTCCTGGCCGTCAGCGACGCGATCGTCTACCACGCCGAGGCCTCGGCGCGCGGGCAGCGCGAGACCGGGGTCAGGCCCCGGCGGCTCGACCGCCGCAACGCGATGCTGGTGCTGCTGGCCAACCAGCCGCTGCGGCCCATGCTCTGGACCTTCCTCCGATTGATGGCCGGCTCGCTCATCCGGATGTTCGGCTTCCTGGTCGGCAAGAAGCCGCTGGCCCTGCGGGACGAGCTCAACGCCGTCCGGGACCTGCTGACCGACCCCCTGCTCCTGCGGTCGCTGCGCGCCGCACGCGCGCACAACCGCTCCCGCGTCTACCGGGTCATCCGGCGGTTCCAGCCGCACTGGGTGACCTTGCGGCGGCTCGCGGAGCGGTTCGGCGCGCTGATCGCGCCGACCGAGTACGGCGGCGAGGAGGAAGAGGAGAACCCGCAGGACGACCAGGGGCTGGGCGTCATCCGCCGGATCGTCTCCCACCCGAGCGTGGTCGTCCTGCTGACCCTGATGTTCGTGACCTTCCTCGCCGAGCGGTCGCTGATCGCCACCGCGGGCAGGCTCGGCGGCGGCGCGCTCGTGCCCGCCTGGGGGAGCGCGTCCGAGGTCTGGGCCTCCTACACCGCGGGCTGGCACCAGGTCGGGCTCGGCTCCGCCGACGCCGCGCCGCCCTACCTGGCCATCCTGGCCGGGCTCTCGGTGATCACCTTCGGCAAGCCGTGGCTGGCGCTGATGTGCCTGCTCGTCGGCTGTGTGCCGTTGTCAGGGCTGACCGCCTACCTGGCGGCCAAGCGGCTGATCCCGGCCGGGCTGCCGGTCGGGCGCAGGGCCGCGCGGCTGCTCGGCCGCCGCCGGGTCCCGGCGAGCGCGATCCGCGCCTGGGTCGCCGTCGCCTACGCGCTGCTCCCCGTCGTCTCCGGCGCGGTGGCGGCCGGGCGCTACGGCACCTGCGTCGTCGCGGTGCTGCTGCCGCTGATCGGCCTGTTCGGCGCCCGGGTGCTGCGGCAGCCGGCCGGGCGGGTCGACGCGCGCCAGGCCCGCAGGGCCGCCTGGGGCCTGGCCGTCATGGTCACCGTCGCCACCGCGTTCGTCCCGCTGACCTGGGTGCTCGTGACCGGGCTCGGCGTGACCGCCTTCTACGCCATGCGCACCGCGCGGGGCTCCGACCTGCTCATCGTGGTGCTGGTGCCGCCGCTGCTGCTCCTGCCCACCACGATCGGGCTCGTGCTGCACCCGTCGCGGCTGCTGCTGGAGGCCGGGCTGCACCGCGCCGACCTGGTCGACGCCCGGCTGTCGGGCCTGTCGATCCTCACGCTCGACCCCGGCGGTCCCGGCACCAACCTCGGCTGGGCCACGGCCGGGCTGCTGGCGCTGGCCGTCGCGGCGCTGCCGCTGCGGTCCCGCAGGACCGCGGTCATGTCGGGCTGGATGCTGATCCTCTTCGGGTTCCTCACCGCGGTGATCGTCTCGGCGATCACGGTCACCGAGGCGGGCGAGTCCGCCCCCGGCTGGCCCGGGGTGCCGCTGGCGATCGCCGCGGGCGGCCTCATCCTGACCGCCGGGGCCGGGCTCCAGCGCGCCGTCGAGGTGATCTCCGGCCGCGACTGGATCTACCGGGTCGGCGGGATCTGCGCGGTCTTCATCGCGCTGAGCACGCCGGTGCTGGCCTCGGTCTACTGGATCGGGTCCGGTGTCGACGGTCCCGTCGGAAAGATCAGGACCGAGGCGCTGCCGACCTTCCTCGCCGCGACCAACGACATCGCCCGCGCCCGCACCCTCGTGCTGTCGCCGCGCCCGGACGGGCTCGTGTCCTACACCGTCCTGCGCGGGACCTCGCCCGGCCTCGGCGACGAGGACTTCCACCCCGGGGAGGCCGCGACCCGGCGGCTGGACGGCCTCGTGGCGGGCATGGCCATCGGCCGCGGTTCCGGCGGGCTGACCGGGATGGGCATCCAGTACGTCTACCTCCGCACCTCGGGGTCGGGCGGGACCGCACGGCAGACCGCGCTCGCCGACACCCTCGACGCCGACCCGGCGCTGATCCGGCTGAGCCGCACCAAGGGCTACGCCATCTGGCGGATGTCCCTGCCCGGCGCCCGGCTGATGCTCAGGACCGGGAACGAGCTCACCCCGCTGAGCAGCGACGGCATGACCGCCGACGTGCCCATCCCCGCGGGCCCCGCCGGACGCGTGGTGCTGCTCGCCGAGCCCGCGGGCGGCTGGACCGCCGCGCTGGACGGCTCCGCGCTCAAGGCCTCGACCGTCGACGGCTGGGCGCCGTCCTGGGAGGTGCCGGCCGAGGGCGGCAGGTTCACCCTGGACCGTCCGCACCGGCTGTGGACGGCCTGGATCTCCGTTCAGGGCGTCGCCTTCTTCCTCGTCCTCGTGCTGGCCCTGCCCGGCGGTGAACTGCCCGCGGCGGTCGTCACCCCGCGCCCGCGCGGGCGGCGCCACAAGCCGGCCGAGCCGTCAGCGGCGGAGCCCAAGTCACCGGTAGGAGCCGACGCATGAGCGATGAGGAGGAGTTCCGCGACCTCCCGGCCCAGGACGGCGACGTCTGGTTCGGCGACCCCGCCGCTGCACCGAAGAAGGGGCGCCGCCGGGCGTCCCGCCGCTCCCGCGACGAGGAGCCCGCCTCCTTCTGGGGCGACGCCCCCGACGAGCCGCCCCCCGCGGAACCGCCGCCCGCGGCGCCGGAGCCCCCGGCCGAGGCGGAGCCCTGGGACGAGTCGGCGCGCGGCTGGTGGGAGACCCCGTCGGCACCCGAGCCCGCCCCCGACGCCTCACGGGGAGGGCTCACCCTCCCCTGGGACGGCCGCCCGGCCGCTCCGAGGCCCCGCACTCCGGTCGAGCCGCCGCGCGCGCTGCCGCGCGCCCCCCTGGGCGGCGTCGATCCGCTCGGCCGCCTGCACTCCGACACCATCGGCTTCCCCGCCATCAAGGCCGACGGGCCGCCCCCGCCGCCCGCACAGCCCGCC
>NZ_BAAAUV010000037.1:0-64128 GCF_039534125.1 Actinocorallia longicatena
CGATGACGACCTTGGTGCCGGGCTTGTCGTTGTCGCCGCCGGGAGCGGCGGCCGCGGCGACGGGCTTCGGGTCATCGGAGCTGTTGCTCGTGCAGGCTGCCGCGAGGACGCCCGCGCCCGCGACGGCGCCGGTGAACAGGAAACCGCGTCTGGCGAGAGGGCTGTTCGAGGACATGAGATCTCTCTTTCGGGGGTGGAGGGCGGTGCTTCAGGCCGAGGTCGTGCGCTGCTGGAGCAGGACGGCCGCGAGGATGATGAGGCCCTTGGCGATCAGCTGTGCGCTGGTGTCCAGGCCGTTGAGGATGAAGAGGTTGGTGATCACGGTGAGGATCAGCAGGCCGAGGATCGAGCCCATGAGCGTGCCCCGGCCGCCGCTGAGCAGGGTGCCGCCGATGATGACGGCCGCGATGGCGTCCAGCTCGTAGAGGTCGCCGTGCGTGGAGGAGCCGGTGGTCGTCCGGGCCATGATGATGATCGCCGCGATGCCGCAGCAGAAGCCGGACAGCGCGTAGAGCAGCACGGTGTGCCTGCGGACGTCGATCCCGGCGAGCCGTGCGGCCTCGGGGCTGCCGCCCACCGCGTAGGTCCGCCGCCCGAACGTGGTCCGGTTGAGCACGATCCATCCCGCGGCGACGATCGCCGCGAACAGGTACACCAGGATCGGGACGCCGAGCACCCGGTCGGTCGACAGGTCGACGATCGAGGAGTTGCCGGCCGAGACCAGCTGGGTCTTGCGGTCCGACATCCGCTGGGCCAGCCCCCGCGCCGCGACCAGCATCGCCAGCGTCGCGATGAACGGGACGATCCTTCCGTAGGCGATCAGCAGCCCGTTGACGACACCGGTGCCCGTGCCCACGGCGATCGCGCAGATCGCCATCACGACCGGCCCGTACTCCTGGGTCGCCACGGTCGTCGCCCACACCGAGGCGAGGGCCATCGCCGCGCCGACCGACAGGTCGATGCCGCCGCCGATGATGACGAAGGTCGCCCCCACCGTGATGACGCCGATGGTGGAGGCCAGCGCGAGCACGCTGACGAGGTTCGAGGAGGTGGCGAAGTTGTCAGGAGAGCTGATCAAGCCGATGACCAGCAGGATCAGCAGCCCGGCGATGAGCCCGCCGTGCGGAACGGCCCGCAGCAGGCCCAGCGGAGCCGCCGTGCCCCGCGAGGGGCTCTTCGGGGTCTTGGCGGTCGCGGTGTCGTTCATGCCGCTCTGCTTCCTTCCATGATCATGTCGAGGATCGTGTGTTCGTCGAGGTCGCCGGCGTGCCCCTGGTGGATGACCTCGCCTTCGCGGATCACCAAGACCCGGTCGGCCAGCCCGAGGACCTCGGGGACCTCGCTGGAGACCAGCAGGACGCCGACGCCGCTGTCGGCGAGCCGCCTGATGACCGTGTAGAGCTCCGCCCTGGCGCCGATGTCGACACCGCGGGTCGGCTCGTCGAGCAGCAGGAGCCTGCGGTCGTCGATCAGCCATCGGGCGATCACGGCCTTCTGCTGGTTGCCGCCCGACAGCGTGCGGATCGTGCGGTGCGGGTCGGCGGGCCGGATGTCCAGCTCCCTGATCAGCCGCTCGGACTCGCGGCGGGCGGCGGACCTGTCGAGCCAGCCCAGCCGGCTGAACCGGCCGAGCGAGGACAGGGTGATGTTGCTCTGCAGACTCTGGTCGAGGAGCAGGCCCTGGGCCTTGCGCTCCTCCGGGGCGAGCCCCATGCCGAGGCGGACCGTCCTGCTCGGTGGGCCCTTGACGGTCCTCCCGTCGAGCACGACCGTGCCCGAGGCGTGACGCGCTCCGTAGACGGCCTCGAGGATCTCCGAACGCCCGGAGCCGACGAGCCCGGCCAGGCCGACGATCTCCCCGGCCCTGATCTCGAAGGAGACGTCGCGGAAGTGCCCGGGGGAGGTCAGCCCGCTGACGCTCAGGGTGGCGGGGCGGTCGTCGAAGGCTTCGCGGGACGGCCGGGGCGGGAAGACGTGCTCCACGGCGCGGCCCGTCATGAGGGAGACGAACCGGCCGGTGGGGGTGGTCTTGGCGTCGAGCCCCGTCGCGACGGTACGGCCGTCCTTGAGGACCGTCACCCGGTCGCCGATGGCGCGGATCTCCTCGAGCCGGTGGGAGATGTAGACCACGGCCACACCCTGCGCGGTGAGCTCGCGGATGATGCGGAAGAGGTTGTCGGTCTCGTCCTGGGCGAGCGCCGCCGACGGCTCGTCCATGATGATGAGCCGGGTGGAGTAGGACAGCGCCCGCGCCATGCTCACGACCTGCTTGGCGGCCGCGGGGAGCGGTCCCGCCAGGGCCGACGGCCGGATCTCCGGGTGGCCGAGCCTGCGGAGCAGCTCATGGGCGGCGCCCTCCGCGCCGGACGGGCTGGTGAAGCCGAACCGCGACCGCTCGTGCCCCAGGTAGATGTTCTCCGCCACGCTCAGGCCCTCGACCAGGTCGAGTTCCTGGTAGATCGTCGCGATGCCCAGGCGCAGCGCGGCGACGGGAGAGCCGAGGGAGACCGTCGCGCCCTCGAACTCGATCGTGCCCTCGTCGGGCTGGTGCGCTCCGGCCAGCGTCTTGATCAGGGTGGACTTGCCGGCGCCGTTCTGGCCGAGCAGGCAGTGCACCTCACCGGCGCGGACGTCGAGGTCGACGCCGTCGAGCGCGCGCACGCCGGGGAACTGCTTGATGATTCCTCGCATGCGGAGGAGGGGCACTGACTCTGGGGCTGGTTGCGGCACGGAAATCTCTCCTGTGACGGTCGCTGCGGCCGGGGAGGGAGTCCCGTCCGCACGTCCCGGCCCGGGGCACCGCTGCGGCGGCACCGAGAACGGCGTGGACGATGCCGACGCAGATCCGGACACGAGGACGGGCGGACGGGACGATCATTGGTGATCGGCGGAAGATCGGAAAAAGAGGGGACGCCGAGAACGCGTTCGGCGAAAAGGCGTCGCTCCGCTGCGGAATCGCCCGCGGCACGATCGCCGCGGACGCGAAAGGGGCCGAACGGCACCGCCGCGATGACGGCGTGCCTGACGGTGAGGTGAACCGGCCGTTCTCAGAATCCGGCCGCAATTCTCAGGACGGCGTGGGTTTCTTCTTCTTCACGGCAGTGCTCCTTCTTCCACGGGGGGTGGTGAATGGGCGATGGAGGGGGAGGCGGCGATGGACGTGGGATGGGAGAGGACGCGGTCGACCACGACCCCGGCCGCCCCCCGGGAGGCGGCGCCGAAGCCGAGGCCGGAGGCGGCGAAGCCGCACCGGCGGGCGGCGTGGTCCATGCCGAGCCGCTCGAGCTCGGCCTCGGCCAGCGGGATGAGGTGGTCGGAGAGGCGGGCGAAGTACCCGCCGAGGACGATCACGCGGGGGTTGAAGAGGTTGACCAGGATGGCGGCCCCCCGGCCGAGCCAGCGCCCGACCTCGGCGAAGGCCGCCTCGACCCGGGGGTCGCCTTCGGATCTGCGCTGCTCGATCTCCGCGAGCCGTTCTTCGGGATCGTGGACGATCTGATGGGTGGCGTCGTAGGAGTACTCGGGTGTCGCCATGCGGACGAGCGCCGCCAGCCCGACCTTCGTCTCCCAGCAGCCGATCCGGCCGCAGCCGCACCGCTCGCCGTCGGGGTCGACGCTCACATGGCCGACCTCTCCGGCGAAGCCGTCGGCGCCGCCGAGCAGTGACCCGCCGGCGATGACGCCGCCGCCGACGCCGACCTCACCGGTCAGGTAGACCAGGTCGGACGTGCCCGCGGCGACCCCGGAGGCGTATTCGGCCATGGCCGAGAGGTTGGCGTCGTTGTCGACCATGACGGGGACGTCCGGGGGGATGTCCGCGCGCAGGAGCCTTTCGACCAGGGGGACGTCATGCCAGTGCAGGTTGGGGGCCACCACCACGGTGCCGGCGGCGGTGTCGATCAACCCGGGGACGGCGACCGCGATCCCGGCGGGGGCGATGCCCCGCTGCCCGAGGTCCGTCACGGCGCGTTCGATGGTGCGGATCAGCTCGTCGACCGACCTGTCCGGGCCCGCCCCCATCGCGTCGAAGGCGACGCGCCGGTCGAGCAGGACCCGGCCGGCGAGATCGGTCGCGAACGCGGCGATGTAGTCGACGTTGACCTCGAAGCCCAGGGCCCCGACCCTGGAGCCGTCGAGGACGAGGGCCAGGCTGGGACGGCCGACGGCCCCCGCGTGCTGGGGACCCGTCTCCTTGATCAGCCCGCGCTCCTGGAGTTCGCCGACGAGGCTCGTCACCGTGGTCTTGTTGAGCCCGGTCGCCGCGGCGACGGCCGAACGCGAACACGGCCCGTGCTCACTGACGTGCCGCATGACCAGGGAGAGGTTGGCCCGCCGGACGGTCGCCTGGTCCGAGGGACCGGCCGGTGATCGGCGGAGGCCCCTCGGATTCTCGGTGCGGCCATCGGGCCGACTGTGCTTCACACCACTCCCTGATTAGTTCGCATGGCTGGCCGAACTAAAACATCCGGGACTTGGCCCGACAAGTCCGGGAGCGCTCCCATGTATGTAACGGTCGCATAACGGTAATTGTTCACCTCGCCTGAACTGCGCGAATTTAGGCGATGCCAACTCGTTATCCGAAGCGGCCTCGCGACTCGATGACGGTCGTGTTACAAACCTCTTTAGTTGACGGCGACTACAAAACAGGGAGGTCGGCGTGGCGGAGGGGCGACGGCAGCAGCCGGCCGCGGAGGTTCCCGCCAGCGTGGCCGCGATGCGGCTCGTCAATCTCTCGCTGGTCCTGCGGCAGCTGAGGGTGCAGAGCCCGATGTCCAGGGTCGAGATCGCGGATGCGACGGGGCTGCACCGGACCACGGTCTCCAACCTCATGTCCGAGCTTCTGGAGCGGCGCCTGGTCCGCGAGGCCGGAACCGAGCACGCGGGGGCCATCGGGCGTCCGCGGCGAGGGGTGGCCCTGCACGGCGCCCACATCGGTGCGCTCGGCCTGGAGGTCAACGTGGACTACATCGCCGTCCACGGCACCGACCTGAGCGGCCGGGCGCTGGTCGAGCGGCGGTTCGCCTTCGACGCGGTGGGCGCGGGCCCCGACCGGACGCTGCGCAGGCTCGGCACCGCGACCACCGAGGCCATCGAGGCGACGCGCCGCGCGGGCGCGGCCCCGGTCGGCATCGCCGTCGCCATCCCCGGTCTCGTCGACGTCGGCCGCGGGATCGTCCGGCTCGCCCCCAACCTGGGCTGGCACGACGTGCCGCTCGCCGACCACCTCGCCGCCGCCATCGGATCGCCGGAGATCCGGATCACCGTCGACAACGACGCCAACCTGTCCGCCTTCGCCGAGTACCTGTCCGGCGTCGCCGCGGGAACGCCCGACCTCATCTACCTGACCGGCGAGGTAGGCGTCGGCGGCGGCGTCGTCGTGGGCGGCATGCTGCACCGGGGAGCCGACGGTTTCGCCGGCGAGGTCGGGCATCTGCCCGTCGACCCCGCGGGCGGCCTGTGCGGCTGCGGGCGCCGCGGCTGCTGGGAGACCAAGGTCGGCCTCGCCGAGCTGGTCCGGCTGGCCATGCCCTCCCAGGCCTACGGCCTCGACGGCGCGGCCGTCCCCGACCCCGAGGAGCGGTCCGCGCAGATCGCCCGCGGCCTCGGCGAGGGGGACCCGCGCATGCTGAGGGCCACCGCCGAGGTCGGCCGCTGGCTCGGGCTCGGCGGCGCCATCATGGCCAACCTCTTCAACCCCCGCGTCATCGTCGTCGGCGGCTACTTCTCCGCGCTGGCCGAATGGCTGCTCCCGCACGCGCAGGCCGAGCTCGAACGGCTGAGCGTCGCGAGCACCGACGGCCGCTGCCGCTTCGTCGCGTCTACCTTCGGCTTCGGCGCCGCCTCCCGCGGCGCCGCGATGGTCGTCATCAAGAACCTCATCGACGACCCTCACAAGATCACGACCACCCCCTAGGAGCCGCTCACCGGCTCACCACCGCGGAACCTGGAGGCGGCACCCCTCCAGTGACAACCGAATGAGCACTCGTGGCAACAAGCGCGACGGCGCGCGCCTTGCCTGACTCCGATCGGTCAGGAAAGGACTCCATGTCACCCCGCCCCCGACACAGGGCGCGATCTGTGATCGCCGCCCTGCTCACCCTCACCACCGGCCTCGCGCTGTCCCTGCCGGGGCTCCCCGCGGCCGCGCACCCCGCGGCGGAGCACGCCGACATCACCATTCCCGCCGAGGACTTCCAGCAGGTGTCCATGGCGAGCGGCGGCGGCGATCTCGGCGAGGCCATGTCCCTCGCCGTGCTGCCCGACCGCTCGGTCGTGCACACCTCGCGCGACGGCACCGTCCGCGTCACCAATCCGGCGGGCACGACCAAGGTCGCCGGGAAGCTGAGCGTCTACTCCCACGACGAGGAGGGGCTCCAGGGAGTCGCGGCGGACCCCGGTTTCGCGTCCAACCGGTACGTGTGGCTGTACTACTCGCCCCGCCTCACCACCCCCGACGGCGACGCCCCCGCCAGCGGCACGGACTTCTCGGCCTGGAAGGGTCATCTGAACCTGTCGCGGTTCGTCCTGAAGGCCGACAGCACGCTGGACCTGGCGAGTGAGAAGGTCGTGCTGACGGTCGACAACGACCGCGGCCAGTGCTGCCATGTCGGTGGCGACATCGACTTCGACGCCCAGGGGAACCTCTACCTGACGACCGGTGACGACACCAACCCGTTCGAGTCCGGCTCCTACTCGCCGCTGGACGAGCGCACGGACCGCAATCCGCAGTTCGACGCCCAGCGTTCCTCGGGCAACACCAACGACCTGCGCGGCAAGCTCCTGCGCATCCACCCCGAGGCCGACGGCACCTACACGATCCCCGACGGGAACCTGTTCGCCCCCGGCACGGCCAAGACGCGTCCCGAGATCTACGGCATGGGGTTCCGCAACCCGTTCCGGATGTCGGTCGACAAGGCCACGGGCATCGTCTACCTCGGCGACTACGGCCCCGACGCAGGATCGACCGACCCGAACCGGGGCCCGGGCGGCCAGGTGGAGTTCAACCGGATCACCGAGGCGGGCAACTACGGCTGGCCCTACTGCACCGGCACCAACACCACGGCCGAGACCTACAACGAGTACACCTTCCCCAGCGGACCCTCCGCCGCCACGTACGACTGCGCGGCCCCCGTCAACAACTCCTTCCGCAACACCGGCCTGACCACGCTGCCGCCCGCGAAGGCCGCCTGGATCAAGTACGGCGGCGACGAGGGCACCCCGCCGGAGTTCGGCGGCGGCTCCGAATCGCCCATGGGCGGCCCCGTCTACCGGTACGACGCCGGCCTCGAGTCCACCGTCAAGTTCCCCGCCTACCTCGACGGCCGCTACTTCGCCGGAGAGCTGGGACGCCGCTGGATCAAGGCGATCGAGGTCCTGGACGACGGCCACCCCGGCCAGATCAGCGCGTTCCCGTGGACCGGCACCCAGGTCATGGACATGGCGTTCGGCCCCGACGGCGCCCTCTACGTCCTCGACTACGGCACCGGCTCCGACGACCAGGGCCTCTACCGCGTCGAGTATCTCGGCGGCAGCAACCGCAGCCCGGTCGCCAAGGCCGCGGCCGACAGGACGTCGGGCCCGTCACCGCTGGCCGTGACGTTCTCCTCGGCCGGCAGCAGGGACCCCGAGGGCGGCGCCCTCACCTACGCCTGGACGTTCGGTGACGGCGCGACCTCCGCCGACCCGAACCCTGCCCACACCTACACCGACGAGGGAACCTTCACCGCGACCCTCACCGTCACCGACCCCGAGGGCGCGACGGGCAGCGCCGACGTCATCGTCACCTCGGGCAACACCGCCCCGGCCGTGACGCTCGTGACCCCCGAGGACGGCCGGCTGTTCTCCTTCGGCGACACCGTGCCCTTCGAGATCCGGGCCACCGACCCCGAGGACGGCACCATCGACTGCTCCAAGGTCACCCTCACCTACCTGCTCGGGCACGACAGCCACCAGCACCAGATCACCTCGCGGAACGGCTGCACCGGCACCATCGCCGTCCCGCGCGACGGCGAGCACGACGCCGCCGCCAACATCTTCGGGGTCTTCGACGCCTCCTACACCGATTCGGGCGGCCTCGTGGGCCACGAGCAGCACTTCCTCCAGCCGCGGCACCGCCAGGCCGAGCACTACGGCGCCATGAAGGGCGTCGAGCTCGCCGGGCACGGCAACGCCGAGGGCGGCAAGACCGCCGGTTACATCGACAACGGCGACTGGATCTCCTTCCCCCGCTACTCGCTCGGCGACGCGCGGAAGATGGTCGCCCGGGTCGCCTCCGCCGGCGCGGGCGGCACCCTCGAGGTCAGGACGGGCACCGCCGACGGCCCGCTCCTCGGCTCGGCGACGGTCCCGATCACCGACGACTGGAACACCTTCACCGATCTCACCGTCCCGCTGTCCGGCGCCCCCGCCGGTACCACGACCCTGTTCCTGGTCTTCAAGGGCCCGTCCGGCCAGGGCAACCTCTACGACCTGGACGCCTTCACCTTCGACACCGGCGAGAACCCCTCGACGTCGGTCGAGGCCGAGTCGTTCACGTCGAACTCGGGGGTGCAGCTCGCCGACAAGGCCGAGGCCAGCGGCGGTCACACCGTCGGGTACATCAACAACGGCGACTGGACCGGCTACTCCGGCATCGACACCCTCGGCGCCACCGCCTTCTCCGCGCGGGTCTCCTCCGGCGGGGCGGGCGGCACGATCGAGATCCGCTCGGGCTCGGCGACGGGGATGCTCCTGGGCACCCTGACCGTTCCGGTGACGGGGAGCTGGGAGACCTTCCAGGACGTCTCCACCGCCCTGTCCGGCACCGCGAGCGGTCCGCTGTTCCTGGTGTTCAAGGGCCAGGGCGACGGCTACCTGTTCGACGTCGACACCTTCACCCTCACCCGGTCCACCGCGGTCGAGGCGGAGTCGTTCACGTCGAACTCGGGGGTGCAGCTCGCGGACAAGGCCGAGGCCGGCGGCGGTCACACCGTCGGGTACATCAACGACGGCGACTGGACCGGTTACGCCGGCATCGACACCGCGAACGCGAGGTCCTTCGGCGCCCGGGTCTCCTCCGGCGGGGCCGGCGGCACGATCGAGGTCCGCTCGGGCTCGGCGACCGGGACGCTCCTGGGCACCCTGACCGTCCCGGTGACCGGCGGCTTCGAGACCTTCATGGACGTCTCGACCGCCCTGACGGGCACCGCGAGCGGCCCGCTGTTCCTGGTGTTCAAGGGACCCGGCACCGGCTTCCTTTTCGACGTCGACACCTTCACCCTCACCAAGGGGGAGGAGCCGCCCACGGGCGACCCGATCCTGGTCTTCTCCAAGACCGCCGGCTTCCGGCACGACGCCATCCCGGCGGGCATCGCGGCGATCAAGGACCTGGCGAAGGACGGCGGCTACAACGTCACCGCCACCGAGGACGCCGGAGCCTTCACCACAGCGGGCCTCGCCAGGTACAAGGCCGTCGTCTTCGTCAGCACCACCGGAGACATCCTGAACGACGACCAGCAGGCGGCCCTCCAGTCCTACGTGGACGGCGGCGGCGGTTACGTCGGCATCCACGCCGCCTCCGACGCCGAGTACTCCTGGCCCTACTACAAGGAGCTCGTCGGCGCCTACTTCAAGGGCCATCCGGCGATCCAGTCCGCGGTCGTCGTCAACGAGGACCGCACCCACCCCGCCACCGAGCACCTGGACCCGACCTGGACCAGGACCGACGAGTGGTACAACTTCCAGGCCAACCCGCGAGCCGGCGTCCACGTGCTCCAGTCGCTCGACGAGACCAGCTACACCGGCGGCGACATGGGCGACCACCCCATCACCTGGTGCCACACCATGGAGCAGGGACGGTCGTTCTACACCGGGCTCGGCCACACCGTCGAGTCCTACGGCGACGCCAGGTTCCGCGAGCTCCTGGTCGGCGGCATCCGCTACGCGACCGGCGCCGCGCCGGGCGAGTGCGGCACCGCTCAGCAGGGGCCGTCCGTGGCGGCCACGACCCTTCCGGCCGCACCGGACGGGACCGGCGGCTGGTACGTCTCCAGCACCGTGCTCACCGTGACGGCCGAGGCCCCCGCCGGAGTCGCCAAGATCGAGGTCAGTGTCGACGGCGGCGACTGGGCCGTCTACACCGACCCCGTCAGCCTGAGCGCCGACGGCGGCCACACCGTCCTCTACCGGGCCACCGACAGGAACGGGAGGACCGCCACCGGCACCGCCGAGGTCAAGAGGGACGCCACCGCACCGCTCACCACGGCGGCGTTCGCGGCACCCGGCGACGACGGCTGGAGCAAGGGGGCCGTGCCGGTCACCCTCGAGGCCGCCGACGCGACCTCCGGGATCGCCGGAACCGAGTACTCCCTCGACTCCGGAGCCTGGACGCCCTACACCGGGCCGGTGAACGTCACCGGCGACGGAAGCCACACCCTCGCCTACCGCTCCACCGACAAGGCGGGCAACACCGAGACCCAGAAGGCCGCCACGATCAAGATCGACGCGACCGCGCCGACGCTCCTGGTCTCGGGCGTCGCCGACGGCGGAACCTACGGCGACGGCGAGGAGCTGCGCATCATCTGGGAGGCCGCCGACACCACGTCGGGGGTCAAGAGCCTGGCCGGCACGCTCGACGGGAAGGCCTACCAGTCCGGGCTGCTGCGCCCGCTCCACGAGCTGGACCTCGGCGTCCACACGGTGAAGGTCACCGCGGCCGACGCCGCCGGCAACGAGACCGTCCAGTCCGTCGGCTTCACGGTCACCACCTCCAGCGGGGACCTCGGCGCCCTGGTCGACCGGTTCGCCGCGGCGGACCGGCTCACCCAGAAGGCCGCGGACAAGCTGCAGGACAGGCTCTTCAAGCTCCGCGACGCCGAGGCCGACGGCAAGAAGCCCAAGATCCTCAAGGCGCTCAACCGGTTCAAGGAAGAGGTCGTCGACACCAAGCAGGTCCCGGACGCCGAGGTGCGGCGGATCCTCGCCCGCGACACCGACGCCCTGATCGCCAAGCTGTCCTGAGCCCCGGCTGAGCGACGGCACCGACGAAGCGTCCCGGCGGGGCGGACAGCCCGCCCCGCCGGGACGGACGACCCGGCGGGACCATCCGGAACAGGCCGGGATCGCCGACCGGGACGGTCCTCGGCCCGGTGACCGTGCCGGCCACCGGGCCGATGGGGCAGACTCGGGGCGTGGACGGGGAATTCTTCGAGCAGGTGTGCGACGTGGTGCGCGGCGCGGTTCCGCGGGATCTCGGCGAACCCCGGATCAAGGTCAGGCACAACGGGATCAAGGTGTGGTTCGGCGAGGCGGCCAGGGAGCACTACGAGGCCCAGCTCATCCGGCCCGACGGAGTCCCCGGGGCCCGGGTCTTCGCCCTCGAGGTCGGCTTCCATGCCGAGTACGCGAAAGCCGAGGAGAACGACGCCGTCCTGGCCCGGCTGAGAGGCCACGAACGCGCGTGGCGCGCCGAACTCGGCGACGAGCCCGTGGCCGGGGACTTCCTCGGCCACCGGCTCTGGCGCCGCGTCTCGGAGACCTGGCCCGACCCGGAGGACTCCGGCCCCGACCTGGCCTTCGAGGTCGGCGTCCGGCTGGTCGACTACATCCGCGTCATCGAACCTCTCCGCTCCTGAGACCCCGCCTTGAATCAGACCCTAGACGGGGTCGTGCCGGGTGAGAAGCGCGGTGATGTCGTCGCGGTGCAGGTCGGGGGCGCAGGTCTCGAGGATGTGCTCGAGGGCTCCGGGCAGTTCGGGCGGCGCCTGGGTGAGGGCGGTCGCGAGCTGCTGGAGGCCGTCGTCGAGGTCGGTGCCGGGATTCTCGATGAGGCCGTCGGTGTACTGGAGGAGCAGGCCGCCCGGGGGCAGCGTCGTGCGGTGGGTGGGGTAGGACTGGCCGGGGAACAGGCCGAGCGGCAGGCCGCCGGGGCTGTTGAGGGCGCGGACCGCACCGCCCGGTGAGTGGATCAGGGGCGGCGGATGCCCGGCCCGGACCAGGGTGAGCCGTCCGGTGCGCGGGTTCAGCCGGCCGTAGCTGCAAGTCGCGAACAGGGCCGTGTCGGCGGGGTGCTCCGCGGCGAGCTGCACCAGGAGCTGGTTCGTGCGGGCCAGCACGGTCGCCGGGGTGTGGCCCTCGTGGGTGTAGGCGAGGATCGCGGTCCTGATCCGTCCCATGAAGGCGGCGGCCTGCACCCCGTGCCCCTGGACGTCACCGACGATCAGGGCCAGCTCGCCGCTCGGGGTGGGCAGGGCGTCGTACCAGTCGCCGCCGACCTGGAGACCTGCCGTGGCCGGACGGTAGATCGCCGCGACCGTGGTCCCGGTGGGCTGGTGCAGCGAGGTCGGCAGCATGTCGCGCTGGAGGGCGACGGCGAGATCGTGTTCGGCCTGGTAGACGCGGGCCCGGTCGAGGGCCTGCGCGAGGAGCTGGGCGACGATCCCCAGCAGCGCACGACGCCCGGGCGTGAAGGAATAGGTGTGCGGGAAGACGATCATGCAGGCGGCCTGCGGCCCGGAGGAGGTGGGAAGGGGGAGGGCCGTCCAGGCGGCGCGGGTGAGGCGCTCGGCGTGGTCCGTGAGATGAGGGTAGACGGCGAGCAGCTCGTCCAGGTCGTTCATGAACACCGGGACGCGCCGCACCAGCGCGTCGGAGAGCGGAGCGACCGTGGTGATCGGGAAGTCCCGGACGTTGTGCAGCTCGGACTCGTCCAGGCCGTGCGAGCCCGCGACGTGCATCCGGTCGCCGTACCGCTCGGTGATGAGCAGGCCGTCGGCGCCGAACATGGACAGGGCGCCGCGCGCCGCCCGGACGAGGTCGTCGATCCGCCCGGCCCCCGCCAGCGCCGCCGCCAGCTCGCGGAGCTGCCGGGTCTGGGACACGTACTCGTTCAGGGTCTGCTCGGCCTGGGCCCGGCGGGCGTGGGCGGCGGTCACGTCCGCGACGACCCCGCGCATCGCGGCGGGCTCTCCGCCGGCGGTCGTGCCGGCGACGCGTCCCCTGGTCTCCAGATGGCGGATCCGGCCGCCGGCCAGGACCCGGTAGGGGACCTGGTAGTCCTCGCATTCGGTCCTGATCCTCGCCATGGTCGCGGCGACGTGGGGCAGGTCGGCGGGCAGGATCGCGGCGACCAGGTCCTCGACCGGATGGCCCTCGGGCCGGTGGGCGATCCCGTGCAGCCGCGACAGGGCCTCGTCGCCGCGGATGACGTCCGTGGACAGGTCCCAGGTGAACTCGGCGAGCTCGGCGGTGCCCGCCTCCAGCACACTGTCCTCCACAAAGGGGCTCGGGCCGTCGCCGGACTCCCAGGGGGCGGTGCGGCGGCCGGTCAGGATGCAGAGCGCCTCGGCCGCCAGATCGGCCAGGCACTCCAGGACCGCCCGCTCGGTCCCGGTGAAAGCCCGCTCCTCGGTCCTGGTGGCCCACAGGACGCCCACGATCGCCGCCCCGGAGCGCAGCGGAAGCGTTCCCGAGACGACGTCCCGGCCGTGCGCGCTGTGCTGAAGGGGATAGCGGGAACGTCTTTCGGCGAAGCTGTCCAGCCACACCGCTTCGTCCTTGCGGACGGAATAGGTGACGGTCAGATCCTCTTCGAGGTCGATGGCCCGGCTGGGCAGGGGGAATTCCTCCGGAAGTCCGTGCGCTCCGGCGAGGAACAGGAACTCCTCGCGGGCGTCGAGCAGCAGAAGTGCCCCGCCGACCGTTCCCAGGACCTTTCCCGCGGCCGCCAGGACCTCCTCCAGGACCTGCTGCGGGCAGTTGGCGGCGCGGATCGCCGTTCCCGCTTCACGCACCACACCTAGTAGAAATGCGGCTTCTGACCCGTTTTCGACCCCGTCCAACCCGTCAGCCATAAGGGCGAAGATAGATTGAGCATTTATCCGTTGCCATGGATATGCCGTTTAAGGCATTGATCGTGAAAAGCGTACCTCTTGACACGTGGGGAAAGCGTCCGGGTCAGGAGTCGTAGCCGAGCCAGTAACGCAGGGTGGCCTCCCTGAAACGGTCCCGCGCCAGCAGGCCGTCGGGGGCCATCCGCTCGAACCCGTCGATGATCTCGAAGTCGGGCACGCCGCACGCGAAGCAGAGGGCGGCGTACTCCCTGAGGTTCAGCCGGCCGTGGCCGTCGAGGTCGGCGAGGTCGAACGTCGCGTCGGCCGCGGCCTGGACGGCGACCGCCACCGCCCTGCCGTAGCGGTCGACCGACCAGGCGAACCGCGCGGAGTCCACGGGCTCGAACCGCCCGTCGCAGACGGCGTCCCACACCTGGCGGAGGGCCGCCTCGAGAAGGCGCTCCTCGCGGCAGCCCGCGGTGCGGCCGACGCCCTCGCTCAGCCTCCGGGCGGCCGACGCCGCGTCCGCGTGGTCCAGCCGCCCGTGCTTCTCCAGGTCCAGCCGGCCGAATCGGGTGACCAGCCGGGCCCGGCGTTCTTCGATCCGCATCCGTGCCCCAAACTGAGATTCTCAGAGGCTATTTAACTCTCTGTAGCACTTCGAGTCAATTCGGTGACGGGGTCTCGTTCAGAGGTTCCAGGGGTCGAGGGAGAAGCGCCGGGTGAACTGCTCCTTGGCCCGGTTCGCCTCTTCGTCGCCGCTGAGCAGGGAGGCGTACCAGCTGAGCGCCTCGGACCAGGCTTTCGCCTCGGGTCCGTCCGCCGACCGCAGCGCCTCGGCGATCGCCTCCGCCTCGTCCACGGGGCCGCGCGGGCCGGTCGCGGCGACCTCGACGGTCTCCGGGACGGCCGGACGCGGCTCCACCGGCCCGATCCACCGGTAGCCCGACGTGCGGATCCTGACCTCCTCGATGCCCGTAAGCCTCGACTGGACCTTCCGCCACGCCCGGTCCACCGCCTCCTGGCTCAGCCCGAGCACCTTGAGCTGGTCCTTGATGACGGGCGTCCGCATGGGCGTCCGCGCCTCCCGCAAAAGCTGCAGCACCACCTCGAGGGGCTCGGTCTCGAGCCGCTCGGCCAGCGGTCCCGGATCGACCAGCGACTGGTGCCGCAGCGATCCGGCCGGAGCGAAGGTCGTGGACCCGCCGATCCTCGCGTCCTCCTCGGTGCCGTCATCGTCCCACCGGACCCGCAGCACCCCGGCGTTCCGGGCCAGGACGACCCCGGTCCGCGCCACCCCGCCCGGACCCTGAGCCTTCCGGACCACCACTTCAGTAGCTTTCACACCCCAACCTTAGGCGCCAGGCTCTGCGCTCCTCACGGGGCGGGAGCCCGACGCTCATGCCTTTGTAGTGCTTTGTGGGCTATTGACCTGCATATCGGACATCTTCTAGCCTCGGGGCGCCCTCTCCTTTTCCGGTGGAAGCGGAGCCCCTCCCGGGCGCTCTCGGCCGTCGTCCGGCGGCGCTTCCCGTTCTTCGAAGGGCGCATCAGATGAGTACTCCTCCCTGTCCCGTGCTCGGGCGGCCGGGTGCGTAGCTACCGCTCGTGGGGGAGGGTGGCCGTCGTCGCGCTGCTCGTGGCCGTGCTGCCGGGGGTCCCCGGGACGCGCGGGGAGCCGCGGGGCCGTCCGTGGGAGAACGCCGGGCGCGCGCCCGAGGCCAGGGCCGCGGCGCTCCTCGCCGCCATGACCCTGCCGGAGAAGCTCACGATGCTGCACGGCGGCGCCGAATGCGGATACGTCGGCTGCGTCGACGGCAACGCGCGCCTGGGGATCCCGCCGCTCCATCTCCAGGACGGACCGGCGGGCGTCGGCCAGGGGCTGACGGGGGTGACGCAGCTCGCGGCGCCGGTCGCTGCCGCGGCCACCTGGGACACCGGACTGATGCGCGACTACGGCCGGGTGCTCGGCGCCGAGCAGTGGGGCAAGGGCGCCAACGTCGAGCTCGGCCCGACCGTCAACATCGTGCGCGATCCCCGGTGGGGCCGGGCGTTCGAGTCGTTCGGCGAGGACCCCCATCTCGCGGCCGAGATGGGCGTCGCCGACATCGAGGGGATCCAGAGCCAGGGGCCGATGGCCCAGATCAAGCACTTCATGGTCTACAACCAGGAGACCCACCGCAGGAAGCCCGCGGGCGACGCGGTCGTCTCCGAACGGGCGCGGCGAGAGATCTACAGCCCGGCGTTCGAGGCGGCCGTCCGCGCCGGGGTCGGCTCGGTGATGTGCTCCTACAACCGGGTCAACGGCGCGCCCGCCTGCGAGAACGGCCCGCTGCAGAACGGCCTGCTCAAGACCGATTTCGGCTTCTCCGGATTCGTGACCTCCGACTGGGGCGCGACCTACTCGACCGTCCCGTCCGCGCTCGGCGGCCTGGACATGGAGATGCCCGACGACCGCTACTTCGGGGCCGCCCTGACCGCCGCGGTCGCCGACGGCCGGGTGCCGGTGGCCGTCATCGACGACAAGGTCCGGCGGATCCTCACCGCGATGTTCCGTGCCGGGCTGTTCGACCGCGCGATGACCGGGACGACCACCTCCGTCGTCACGAGGCCCGAGCACGTGGCGGTGGCCCGCCGGGTGGCGGCTCAGGGCAGCGTGCTGCTCAAGAACACCGGCCTGCTGCCGCTGACCGGCGCCGCCCGCTCGATCGCCGTCCTCGGCGCGGGCGCCGGACCCGGCGCGCTGACCTCGGGCGGCGGCAGCGCCGGGGTCATCGGCGCGGGGGTCGTCACGCCCTACGCCGGGATCAAGGCCAGGGCGGGAGCCGGTGTCACGGTCGGCTACAGTCCCGGAACGCCCCGGGCCGACGGAGCCCTCCCGGTCGTCCCGTCCGACCGGCTCACCCCGGCCGGCGGCGCGGGCAGCGGCCTGACCGCCGAGTTCTTCCCCCGTGCCGGGCGCACCGGAGCCCCGGTGGCCTCCCGGGTCGATCCGGAGGTCGACTTTGCCTGGAACGGCGGCCCGCCCGTCGGCGGGATGCCCCGCGAGAACTGGTCGGCGCGCTGGACCGGCACCCTGACGCCGCCCGCCACCGGCACCTACACCTTCTCCCTGACCAGCGACGACGGCGGCCGCCTGACGATCGGCGGAGCCCGGGTGATCGACCGCTCGGGACCGCGGTCCACCGCGACCACGACCGGCACGATCAGGCTCACCGCCGGGCGTCCCGTGCCGATCCGGATCGACTACGGCCAGCTCGCGGGGGGCTCGAACCTCACCCTCGGCTGGCGGCTGCCCGGCCAGGACCTGCACGCCGAGGCCGTCGCCGCGGCCGAGGACGCCGACGTCGCCGTGGTGGTCGCCGCGCTGCCCGAGACCGAGAGCCGCGACCTGGGGAACATCGACCTCCCGGAGCGGGAGAACCGGCTGGTCGCGGCGGTCGCGGCCGTCAACCCCCGGACGGTCGTCGTCATCACCAGCGGTTCCGCCGTGACCATGCCCTGGCTGGAGTCGGTCCCCGCCGTCGTCGAGGCCTGGTATCCCGGCCAGGAGTTCGGCAACGCCCTCGCCTCCCTGCTGTTCGGCGACGAGGACTTCACCGGCAGGCTGCCCGTCACCTTCCCCAAGTCACTGGCCGACGTGCCCGCGCACGGGAAGGCGCGCTTCCCCGGCACCGACGCCGTCCACTACGACGAGGGCGTCGACGTCGGCTACCGCTGGTACGACCGGCACGGCGTCGAGCCGCTGTTCCCGTTCGGCCACGGCCTGTCCTACACGACCTACGCCTACACGGGGCTCACCGTGACGCCGCCCGACGGAGCGGGGAACGTGACCGTCGCCTTCGACGTGACCAACACCGGCGGCCGGGACGGAGCCGAGATCGCCCAGGTGTACGTGGACGGGTCGCCCGCGTCCGGCGGGCCGCCCCGCGCCCTGAGCGGCTTCCGGCGGATCCCGCTGAAGGCCGGTCAGACCCGGCGGGCCACCGTCGTCCTGCCCGCCCGCGCCTTCCAGCACTGGGCGGACGGCGCCTGGACCACCCCGCCGGGGCAGCGGACGATCAGAGTAGGCTCCTCCTCCCGCGATCTCCGGCTGACCGGGACGGTCCCGGAGCAGACGGCCGCGTCATGAGCAGGTGGAGACGATCCCGCCCCGGGGCCTGGCTCGCGGCGACGGCGCTGGCGGGCGGCCTGGTGGCGGCCGTGCCCGTGCTCGACTCCGAGGCCGGGGTCCGTGACTTCTCCGCGGGCTTCGAGGCGTCCGACCCGCGGCCGTCCCCCGGCGAGGGCCTGGAGCCGGGTGCGGGGCCCGCCCACTCCGGCATCGGCGCGCTGCGTTACTCCGGGCCGTCCGGGACGGCCCCGGTCTTCGACGTCGACCTCGCGGTCACGGCCGAGACCGTCCTGGAGTACTGGGTCCGTCCGGATCTCGCCGGCGCGGGTGCCGCCGTCGATCTGGAGTTCACCGACGGGACCCTGCTCAGCGGCACCGGCGCCACCGACCGGAACGGCGTCCGGCTGCACCCCGCCGACCAGTCGGCCGCCCTGAGGCCGGGCCGGTGGAACCTCGTGCGGACGGCCGTCGGCGAACGGGCCGCGGGGAAGACCGTCTCGCGGATCCTCGTCGGCCATCTCGCGGGCACCGGCCACCTCGACGACCTCGCCGTCCAGGCCGGAGGGGCGCCCGCCCGCCCGTCGGAGCTGGTCGACACCCGCAGGGGCTCGAACTCCGACCGTTCATACTCGCGCGGCAACACCTTCCCGGCGGCCGCCGTCCCGAACGGCTTCAACTTCTGGACGCCCGTCACGCAGGGGAACTCGGGCAGCTGGATGTACACCTACGCGGCGAAGACCGTCCAGGGCTTCGCGGTCAGCCACCAGGCCAGCCCCTGGGTCGGCGACTACGCCCAGCTCCAGGTGATGCCGATGACCGGCGGGGCGAAGACCTCGCCGCGCGCCCGCCGGTCGGTGTTCGACCATGCCGACGAGGTCGCGCGCGCCGACTACTACAAGACCGAGCTCGGCACCTACGGCATCACCGCCGAGATGGCCCCGTCCGACCACGCGGGCGTGATGCGCTTCACCTACCCCGCCGCCGCGGACTCCGTCCTGCTGTTCGACACCGTCGACTGGGCGAGCGGCGCGATCGAGGTCGACGCGCCGGCGCGCACGATCACCGGCCGGGTCGACCACGGCGGCCAGATCCTCTACTTCTCCGCCACCGTGGACAAGGCCATCGAGGCGTCGGGGACCGGCACGGGCCCGGGCACGAGCGCCTGGGTGCGGTTCGCGACCGGGGCCGGCGAGCGGGTCGTCCTCAGGCTGGCGACCTCCTTCATCAGCGTCGACCAGGCCACCGCGAACCTCGGGCTGGAGGTCGGCGGCCGGACCTTCGACCGGGTGCGGGCGGAGGCCGCCGCGCGCTGGGATGAGGTGCTCGGCCGGATCCGGATCGAGGGCGCACCGCGCGACCGCCTCGTCGTCTTCTACTCCAACCTGTACCGGGCCTACCTGTATCCGAACGAGCGGTCGGAACCCGTCGAGGGGAGGAGCCGGTACCTCAGCCCCTACGACGGCACGGTCCACGACGGCCGGATGTACGTGAACAACGGCTTCTGGGACACCGCCCGCGCCGTCTGGCCGCTCTACACGCTGCTCACCCCGGACAGGAGCGGCGAGATGCTCGGCGGCTTCGTCAACGCCGCAGCCGAGGGCGGCTGGACGCCCCGCTGGTCGGGCCCCGGCTACCGCGACCTCATGGTCGGCACCCACCAGGACACCGCCCTGGCCGACGCCTACCTGAAGGGGGTGCGCGGCTTCGACCCCGAGGCGGCCTACGCGGCGATGGTGAAGAACGCCACCGTCGCGTCCGGCTCGGGCGACAAGGGGCGCAAGGGCCTGGAGGTATCGGCTTTCAAGCGCTACGTCCCGGCGGACCTGCTGCCCGAATCGGCGTCCTGGACGCTGGAGGACGCCGCCAACGACTTCGCCGTCGCCCAGATGGCACACGCCCTCGGCCACGAGGAGGACGCTGCCTACTTCCGCGACCGGAGCCTGTCCTACGTGAACCTCTTCTCCTCCTCGGACGGGTTCTTCCGCGGACGGCTCTCCTCGGGCGCCCGGCCCGCCCCCGGCGCCGCGTTCGACCCCGCCGCCTGGACGTCGGAGTTCACCGAGGGCAACGCCTGGCACTACGCCCTGGCGGCGCCGCAGGACCCCCAGGGGCTCGCCGCGCTCTACGGCGGCCGGTCCGGCCTCGCCGCCAAGCTCGACGCGCTGTTCGCGGCGGACCGCGACCACCGCCCGGGAACCTCCGGGAAGGTGACGCCGGAGATGCGCGGCGCCTCCGACCTCGGGCTCGGCCAGTACGCCCACTCCAACGAGCCGGTCCACCACATGATCTACATGTACGACTACGCCGGTCAGCCCGCCAAGGCACAAGACCTCGTCAGAACGGTCCTGACGACCCTGTACGACGCGGGTGAGGGGACGGGGAACGGCTACCCGGGCGACGAGGACAACGGCCAGATGTCGGCCTGGTACGTCTTCAGCGCCCTCGGCTTCTACCCCGCCCGTCCCGGCGGGACGGAGTACGCGATCGGCGCCCCGCTGCACCCGAAGGCCGTCCTCACGCTGGAGAACGGCAGGAGCTTCACGGTCGAGGCCCGGGGCGTCAGCGACACGAACCGCTATATCCAGAGCGCCCGCCTGAACGGGGCGCCCTACTCCCGGACCTTCCTGACCCACGCCGACATCACGGCCGGCGGAAGACTGACCTTCACGATGGGGCCGAACCCCTCGGCCTGGGGAACGAACCCCGACGACGCCCCACCGTCGATCACCGGCGAGGACGACGTGCCGAGCCCCCTGGCCGACGTCACCGGCGCCGGAACCCTCACCGCCACCGGCCAGAACGCCCCGTCCCAGGGCGTCGGCGCGCTGACCGACGACACCTCCCGCACCCAGTGGATGGCCTTCCTCGACACCGCCACGGTGGAGACCCGGCTACCGGCCCCGGCCCGCGTGGAGCAGTACACCCTGACCTCCGCGGCCGACCAACCTGCCACCGACCCGAGTTCCTGGCGCCTCCAGGCCTCCGACGACGGCACGACCTGGACCACTCTCGACTCCCGCACCTCCACCACCTTCCCCCACCGCCTCCAGACCCGCCCCTTCACCATCGACCACCCCGCCCCCTACACCCACTACCGCCTCCAGATCACCGGCAACAACGGAGCTCCCCAGACCCAGCTGGCCGAATGGGAACTCCTGGCCCGCAGCGGCGGGGGCCCGGTAGGGGACGAACAGCCCGGGAGGTAGGTTGGCCCCCATGAAAATCGGTGATGTTGTCGAGGACTTCGCGCTCCCGGACGAGAGCGGCCAGGTCCGCAAGCTGAGCGAACTGCTGGCGGACGGCCCTGTGGTGCTGTTCTTCTACCCTGCGGCCATGACCCCGGGCTGCACCGCCGAGGCCTGTCACTTCCGGGACATCGTCGGCGAGTTCAAGGCCCTGGGAGCCCAGCCGGTCGGTATCTCCGGCGACTCGGTCGAGAAGCAGGCCGAGTTCTCCGGCAAGTACTCCCTCGGCTACCCCCTCCTGGCCGACCCCGAGGGCGTCGTCCGCTCGGCCTTCGGCGTCAAGCGAGGCCTGGCCCTGGTCCCCACCAAGCGCGTCACCTTCGTCATCGACACCGACCGCACCATCCTCGAGATCGTCAAGTCCGAGGTCCGCATGAACACCCACGCCGACAAAGCCCTGGCGGCCCTCCGCACCCGCTGACCCGTCCTCCCCACCCCGACCGCCCCCGCCGCGAAGCCGGCGCCCAGAGCGAGGCGAGGAACAGGCGCGCTCGCACAGTCGGAAGAGGACGCAGGCCCGCAGAAGCAGGTGGCCTCGGGACGGGGTCCGGCTCGGCGAGTGCCGGAATCGTGCTCGGGTGCGGGAGCGTCTCGGTCGTGTCGCGGTGCGGCTGGCCGGCTTGGCCGAGGGGACGGGGCCCGGCGGGCGGGTCAGGCGGTCTGGGGCCAGGTGGTGAGGTCGCGGAAGCGGGTGTCGGGGAGGAGACGGAGGCGGGCGGCGGTGGCGGAGGGGTCGGAGAGGTAGCGGTCGACGTCGAAGCGGCGGTTCTCGGCCACGGTGAGGACTCCGCACAGGAGGGTGTCGCCCAGGCGGATGAGTGCCAGGGGGCCGATCTGAGCGTAGGCCTGGTCGGCCTGGGTCATGGCGGTCGCCAGGCGGTGCAGGGACTCGGTGCGGGGGTCGGTGGCGCCGGTGTGCAGGGAGTTCAGGAGCGAGGCGAAGTCGCGGCGAAGGCGCGCGGGGTTCTTGCCGGCCAGGTAGTACTGGGTCTGCCAGGGGGAGGAACCCGACGGGACCTGCATGCGGACCCGGAGGTCCATCGTGTCGACGAAGTCGTCGTAGGTCTTGGTGAGGATCTCGTGGACGTCGGCCGTGTCACCGGACAGGCCGCCCTTGACGGTCGTCGGCTCGGTCTCGGCGCGCTGGCCGGCCAGAAGGTCCTCGACGGTGTCCAGGGCCTGGGCGAGATCGCGGTAGCGCTCCAGGTCGCGGTCGCGCTCCGCGTCGAGCTCTTCCAGGCGCTCCAGCGCCTGGTCGGTGCGGGTGCGCAGATCGAGCAGCTCGGTACGGCCCGCCTCGTCCTCGGCGAGCTCGTCGATCCGTGCCGTGATCTCGGCGCCCTCACGCTCGATCTGGCGCAGGCGCGCGGTGAGCTCGAAGCTCTCCCGGCTGAGCTCCTCGACCCGCGAGGCGACCTCGGCCACGCCCAGGCCGTCGACACGCGTCGCGACCCGCATGCCGTCCAGCTCGATGCGCCGCAGTCGCTCGGTGAGCTCGGCGTTCTCGCGGCCGAGCTCCTCGACGCGCGCGTGGCGGTCGGTGCCGTCCACGGCGTCGACCCGTGCCAGGAGGGCCGTGGAATCCAGTTCGACGCGCTGGACGCGGCCCGCGAGGCGGGCGTCGTTCTGGTCGAGCTGGACCAGGCGCTCCATGATCTTCGCCTGTCCGGTCTCGAGCGCCTCGGCGAGGGCGTCGAGGCGGTCCGCGGCGGCGGCACCCTCGTGCTCGGCGTGGTGCAGGCGCGTGGCGAGCGCGGCGTCGTTCCGGTCGAGGACGTCCAGGTGCTCGGCCGTCGTCTTGTCGTGCTCGAGGTGGTGGAGCCGTGTCGCGAGCGCCCTGTCGTGCTCGTCGAGCTGGGACAGCCGGTCGCCGAGCGTGTCCTCGACATGGCGGAGGTCGTAGGCCGCGGCGTCGAGACGGGCGGCGAGGGCGTCCTGGGTGCGGCGGAAGTCGTCGGCGGTGGTGTCGTGGCGCTCCGCGAACTCCTCCTGGGTGCGGCGGGCGCCGTCGAGACGGGTGCCGAGCTCCTCGACGGTCGAGTCGAGCTTGCGGGTCAGACGGGTGATCGCCGTCGTGTCAGGGCGGGTCGACAGGTCGGCGGCCAGCGCGTCCAGGCGGGTCAGCGCCTCGGCGAGCCGCGACTCGAGCTCGGAGTTGCGTTCCTCGAGCTTGGTGAGGGTGGTGGCGTCGCGTCTGCTACGGCCGAAGGCCAGGTAGAGCTCAGCGCCGGCTACTGCCAGGCATGCGACGACCAACACCAGTGTCATGGCACTCCTCAGGGGTTTTCCCTCTGACGATAAGCCAACAAATGCCCGTTAGGTACCGGCTTTCGGCCATGCCTAAAGATCTATTCATATGGGTGGGCCGGCTTGGCCGCCGGGGTCACTCCCGTGGCATTGAGGTAATGCACTCCGCTACCGGATTCCTTCGCCGGCGGCGCCTTCCAGACGCCGGTCACCTCGACCCAGGCTCCCTTCTTCGGCTCGGCCGCGCCCAGCACGATGACCTGGACCGCGATCGCGTCGGCGGCACAGCAGCTCATCTGGAGGCGGGTGAGGTACCAGTGGCCCTGCTTGCGCGGCGCCACGAACCCGATCAGCTTCACGGTCCTGCCCTCGAGAGTCGGATCGCCGCCGATCTGCGCCTCGAAGGACCGCCCGACGAACTCCGCGACGCTCATGGCGAGCGGCCCGGTCCCCGCCGGCAGCGCCTGGTCGATCGACGGAGGAGCCGCGACGGCCCGCGTGACCGAGGAGTTGCGGTCCGCCGTGAACGCCCCGAGCTCCGGCGGTGCGATCGCGAAGATGCCGAGCACCGGCAGGCACAGCAGCCACGCCACCCGAGGCCCCCCGTGCGCGTGCCCGTGCCCCCCGTCTTCTTCTCCTTCTCCTTCTTCGGCCTTCCCGCTCCCGTGCGTTCCTTGCTCCCGCCCGCCGGGGACGGTGAGCGCCTCCGGAGCCGTGCCCGTGACCGCCGGGACCGGGCCGTCCTCGACCCCGGCGCGGACGGCGGGCGGCACGCCCGGAGCACCGGAACGCTCCTGCTGCGCCGGTGCCTGCGCCTGTGCCTCCGTCACCGAGCGGCCGTGCGGGTGCTCGTCCGCGTCGTCGTTCCAGTCGCGACGCATCCCCGCCAGGCCGAGGACGATGAGCAGGAGCGCCGACCCGACGAGCGGCAGCTCGAGCCCCGGCTTGACGTAGTTCGTGAACTCGCCCGTCCCGAGGGTGATCCACAGGACCGCGCCGCCGAGCAGGAGGAGCAGCAGGTTCTGGGCCGCGCGCGTCACAGGAAGGCCTTTCCGTAGGCGAGGCTGACGACGACGGCCAGCGCGAAGGTGAGCGGAATGAACCGGACGGCGAACCGCCGCCCGAAGATCCCGCTCTGCAGCGCGATCAGCTTGAGGTCGACCATCGGCCCGACCACGAGGAAGGCGAGCTTGGCGGTCGGGGAGAACTGGGTGAGGCTGGCCGCCACGAACGCGTCGGCCTCCGAGCAGATCGACATCAGCACGGCCAGCACCGCGAGGATCAGCACCGAGACCAGGGGGATCCCGGCGACGGAGTCGACCCACGAGGCGGGCACCACGACGTTGATGGTCGCCGCGGCGACCCCGCCCACGACCAGGAAGCCGCCCGCGTGCATGAGGTCGTGCCGCATCGCCTGCCGGAAGGAGTCCCACCTCCCGGCGCCCGGCGGGGGACCCTGGGGGATCCTGATCAGATCGGTCCGCCCGAACCGCAGCCACAGCCATCCGGCGAGCACCGCCACCGTCAGCGACGCGGCGAACCGCCCTGCGACCAGACCGGGATCGCGGGGAAAGGCGACCGCGGTCGACACCATGACGATCGGGTTGATCGCCGGAGCGGCCAGCAGGAAGGTCAGCGCCGCCGACGGCGCGACGCCCTTGGCCATCAGCCCGCCCGCGACCGGCACCGAGGCGCACTCGCAGCCGGGCAGGACCGCCCCGCACACCCCCGCCACCGGGACGGCCGCCGCCGGATGCCGGGGCAGCACCCGGGTCCACACCCTCGCCGGAACGAACGAGGTGATCGCCGCCGACAGCGCCACCCCGAACACGAGGAACGGCAGGGCCTGCACGCAGATCGCGATGAAGATGGTCGCCCAGGCCTGGAGCGCCGGAGCCGACGCGTGCGGCGCGACCCAGATCCGCGCCAGCACCAGCACGGCGGCGATCGAGATGAACAGCCACAGCGCGTCGGCACCGGGCGAGGCCTTCCGCGGCCGCCAGTCGGCGGGCGGAAGCCTCTCCTCCATGACCTCGGTCGTCTCCATGCGGAATATCGTGGCAGAACCGCGGCCCGCCCGCGCCCGGGGCTGTGGACAACTCCCCCGACCCGCGGACGACACCCTCGACCCGCCCTGGACGGCCCCTGGAGCAGGGGGTTCCCTGCCGAGGGCCTCAGCCGCCCGCGGTGAACACCGGGACGGCCACCGCGATCAGGACCGTCACCATCCAGAGCGCGGGAGCCGAGCCGAGCGCCTGCTCCCGCCGGGCGACGACCCGGGCGGTCTCGGCCTCCCCGCGCGTCACCCACCACGGATTCACCCGGTTCTCCAGGTACTGGTGGATCGCACCGAGCACCGCCCCGTAGGCCAGATGCCCGACGAGTGAGGGGAACGCCGTCGAGATCGCCGCGGCGTTCCACCGCAGCGGCAGCCCGAGCAGCGCGGGCAGCAGGGTCAGCGCGCCGAGCACCCACCACAGGAACCCGTAGGAGACCCCCCACCCGATCCCGGACGCCAGGTCGAAGGCCCGCCGCCGGAACAGCAGCGCGTACGACACCCCGATCAGCTGGGCGATCACGAGATGGACGATCAACCCGAGCACCGGCCCGTGCCCGCCGACCAGCCCGGCCACCTGGACGAGGCCGCCCGACCTCCACCACACCAGCGCGAACACCGAGCCGCCGAGCAGCCCGGCCAGGATCCCGAAGCCGGTCGCGTGCAGCCCGTGCGCCCCCGCCCCCTCGTCGTGAAGGCGCCGGACGTCATCGACGAACAGCAGCCGCGACAGCAGCCCGAGCCAGCTGAAGACCAGGGCCGTCCCCGCGCCGAGCAGCAGGTACCCCGGCAGTGACCCCACCGCCGTCCGGGTCGCGGCCGCGGACCAGTCGAGGTCGTCGCCGCGCAGCAGCGGGGGAGCGGTGAGCCCGGCGGCCACCCACACCACGAACCCGTACACGGTCCCCCTGATCAGCGCCGGCCCCGTGCCCTCCCGGCGCCCGGAGAACAGCAGCGGATATCCGATGCCGGCCACGATGCCCGCCACCAGCAGGTTCGACGCCGGAAGCAGGACGAGCGCCGCCGCGGGCCCCGCCACGAGGCCCCGCAGCACAGGCCGCAGCCCGATGTCCGGTCTCCCCCTGCCGAGCAGCGCGAACGCCAGGGCCGTCACCGCGCCGTAGGCGAGGTGGCCGTACAGGCTCGGCAACAGCCGCTGTGCCGCGGCCAGATCCCAGGTGACGGGCTCCCCGGTGAGCAGCGGCAGCAGGGTCTGCGGCCCGAGGAACCACCAGAACCCGCCGTACATGACGCCCCAGAACAGCAGCTCACCTCCGCGCACCCGGCCGGCCAGGATCCCGAACCCGGTGCCGATGACCGCGGCGATGACCAGATGGACGGCGAACCCGGCGTAGGGCGAGGAGACCCGGACGATCGAGGCGACCGTCGGCAGGGATCCGTAGGAGGCCATGCAGGCCCCGAACACCAGCCCGCCCGCGACACCCGCGACCGCGCCCCGCCATGCCCCGCCGACCAGATCGTCCCTCGTGGGCTCGTTCTCACGCATCGCGGCTCACCGTGATGTCCCGGGGAAAGGCCAGGTCGATGACCCAGTCCGACAGCACCCGCAACCTTTTCTCCGCTCCCGGCAGTTTCGCCAGATAGATGCCGCGCCACAGGAACCAGGCCGCGAGGCCCGAGAACCTCCGCCCCTTGATCTCCGCCGCCGCGGTCCGGTGCCCGAGCAGGCAGAGGATCCCGATCGTCCGGAACACGAAGGGCTTCGGCGCACGCCCCTCGAGAACGGCGACGACGTTGTCGGCGACCTGCGCGCCCTCGCGCAGCGCGTGCTGGGCCGTCGGCGGATAGGGCCTGCCCTCGGGATCGGGGATCTCCGCGCAGTCACCGACCGCCCAGATGCCGTCGACCCCCTCGACCCGCAGGGCCGCGTCGGTGGTCAGCTTCCGTCCCGACAGGAGCGGCCCCGGTCGGTTGCCGGCCGTCCACACCAGGGTCCGGGCCGGGATCGACGTGCGGTCGTTCAGCCAGACCGCGCTCTCGGCCACCTCCGCGACCCGGACGCCGAACCGGAAGCCGATGCCGCGCGCCTCCAGCCGTTCCCGCGCGTAATCGCCGAGCCGGTCCGACAGCTCCGGCAGGATCCGCTGCCCGGAGTGGACGAGCATGAAGGCGGGCTCCTCGGGATCGATGCCCGGATAGTGCCGCAGGACCCCGTGAACGAGGTCGAACAGCTCCGCCACCGCCTCGGCCCCCGCGAACCCGCCGCCCGCCACGACGAACGACAGCTGCCGGGCCCGCTCCCGCGGATCGCTCTCCTGCTCGGCCAGTTCCAGCAGCCCGAGGACGTGGGCGCGCAGCCGTGCCGCGTCGCCGAGGGTCTTGAGCGTGAACCCCCGTTCCTCGACGCCCGGCAGCCCGAAGAACGCGGGAACGACGCCGGTGGCCACGACGAGATGGTCGAAGGGGACCCGCTCGTCCCGCAGGCCGCCCGTCCGCAGCACGACGGCCCGTTCGGTGATGTCGATCCGGGTGACCTCGCCGCGCCGGAACCGGGTGTGCGGGGCGCAGGCGCGCACCGGGGCGCTGATGTGCTGGGCCTCGAGCGCCCCGCCGGCCACCTCGGCGAGCATCGGCGTGAACAGCAGGAAGTTGGAGTCGCTGACCAGGGTGACGTCGACGGCCCGCCCGCGCGCCCGGAGCTTCTCGAACCGCTGCGCGGCGGCGACCCCGCCGAACCCACCGCCGATGATGACGATCCTCGCCGCGACCGCGGGCTCCGGCTCCGCGCGTTCGGGCAGGAACCGGGCGAGCAGCGGGAACAGGACGCCCGCCATAGCCCCCGCCAGCAGGTCCCCGACGAGCCGGGGGTACTCGGCGGCCGCCGCGGCGGCCGTCCAGGTCGGTGTCTCACCGCGCCGGAGCGGATCCAGGGTGAGCGTCCAGGCCAGCCAGCCGAGCAGGCCCAGCAGCAGGCCCAGCGCGACGACCCCGCCCGGCCGGTGCCGCCCGAGGAATCCCAGGGCGACTCCGGTCAGCCCCGAGTACACGACGAACAGCCAGAACACCCCGCCGAGACCCTGGTAGGCCATCAGCCCCCCGACGACGGCGCCGCCCACGATCCCGCCGCATCCGCCCAGCAATCCCCATCGCATGGCCACATGGTCGCCCGGACGTCTCCCGTACACCACCGCCGAGACCGAACCGAAACAGGCCCAATTGAGTCATAGTTACGACAACAGTAGATTTCGCCGATCCCAGGAGACCCCCGTGTCCTACCCGCCTCAGGGCCAGCCGTCGGAGCCCCCGAACTACGGCCAGCCCCAGCAGCCCGGCTACCAGCAGGGCCAGCCCCCGCAGCAGGGCTACCCGCAGCAGCCCGGCCAGCCCGGCTTCCAGCAGGGCCAGTACCCGCCGCCGGGGCAGTACGCCCAGCACGGCGCCCCGCAGGGCCAGTACCCGCCGCCCGCCGCGGGCTCGGGCAACCACATCATGCTCGACCGCTTCCTCGCCCGCCTCATCGACGGCGCGATCATGCTCATCCCCGCGATCGTCATCAACGCGGTCGTCCGGGCGATCTTCGCGCCCACCCTCGACCTGCGGACGCTGGAGACCTCCGGCAGCTGGTTCCTGACCTACTTCGTCAGCGGCATCCTGCTGCTCGGCCTGTACGTCGGCTACGAGTACTTCTGCCTGACCAGCCAGGACGGCCGGACCATCGGCAAGAAGGTCATGAAGCTGAAGATCGTCCGCGTGAACGGGGCGCCGCTCGACCAGCAGACGATCCTGCAGCGCACCGGCGTCCTGTACGGCGGCCAGGTCTTCTACCTGTTCGGCGGCGTGCTGCTGTTCCTGTCGGCCCTCGGCGCCCTGGTCACCCTGGGTGTGGCGCTCTCCCCGTTCCTCGACGGCCAGAGCGGCCGTTACCAGGGCGTCCACGACAAGTTCGCGGGCACCCAGGTCATCAAGCAGGCCTGAGCCCCTCCCTCCGGGTTCCCCGAGCCGGCCGCCCGCTCGGGGAACCCGGAGGAGCCCGCCGGCCGTCCTCGGAATCGTCGTACCCGCCCTGTTCAATGGGGGTGACAGTCGCACTGATCCCGACCAGCCGGAGGCACCGCTCCATGGAGCCGATCTTCTTCACGAGCACCGACGCGTTCCGCTCCTGGCTGGAGGAGCACCACGCCGACGCGGCCGAGTGCCAGGTGGGCCTCTGGAAGTCCCACACGGGCAGATCCGGCCTCACCTGGTCCCAGGCGGTCGACCAGGCCCTGTGCTTCGGCTGGATCGACGGTCGCGGCAACAGCCTCGGCGACGACGCCTGGACGATCCGGTTCACGCCCAGGAAGCCGCGCAGCAACTGGAGCCTGGTCAACATCCAGAAGATCGCCGACCTCACCGCCCAGGGCCTGATGCACCCGGCGGGAGTGGCGGCCTTCGAACGCCGCGACAAGGACGCCCCCGCCCCCTACTCCCACGAACAGCGGGGAGAGTCCGCCCTCGCGCCCGAGCAGCAGGCGCTGTTCGAGAAGGAGGCCGTGGCCTGGGAGTGGTTCTCCGCGCAGGCCCCCTCCTACCGCAAGGCCGCCGTCCACTGGGTGACCGGTGCGAAGCGGCCCGAGACCAGGGAGCGCCGTCTCGAGCAGCTCATCGCCGACAGCCGGGAGGAGCTGCGGGTCAAGCCGCTCCGCCGCTGATGAACTTCTCCGCCCTGGCGAACAGGCCGAGGGTGATCGTGTGCAGCAGGTCGCCGACCTCCCGGGGCGCCTTGCCCGCGGCGGCCCGGGCGTGGGTGCCCTCCAGCACGATGCCGAGCTTGAAGCAGGCCAGCACGGCGTACCAGTCGATCGCGTCGAGGTTCCTGGTGCTGTTGGCGGCGTAGGCGGCGATCAGCTCGGCCGGTTCGGGCAGGCCGCCCGCCTGCCCGACGGGCCCGGCGATGTCGACGCTGTCGGCGTCCGGCCAGGTGGCCAGCAGCCAGCCGAGGTCGAGCAGCGGATCGCCGATGGTCGACATCTCCCAGTCCACGATCGCCGCGACCTCGGGCCCGGAGGGGGAGAACATCAGGTTCGCCAGGTGGTAGTCCCCGTGCATGATCCCCGGACGCCAGTCCGCCGGCCGGTGCGACTCCAGCCACGCCGCCACGTCGTCCAGCCCGGGGATCTCGGGTCCGTCGTAGCCGTCGAGCTTGGAGTAGCCCTCCAGCTCGCTCGTCCAGCGCGGTACCTGCCGTTCGAGGAAGCCCTCGGGACGCCCGTAGCCGTCGAGCCCGACCGCCTCGTGGTCGACCGCGCCCAGCCGGGCGAGGGAGATCGCCGCCTCGAGCCCCATCCGGTGCCTGATCGAGGCGTCGCCGGCGTGCAACGCGGGCAGCCCGGTGGTCGCGTTGAAGCCGTCCACCGGCGTCATCAGGTAGAAGACCGCCCCGTGCATGACGGTCTCGTCCGGGCACGCCGCGATGATCCGCGGCGCGGGCACATCGGTGCCGTCGAGGGCCGAGAGCACCCTGGCCTCGCGGCGGAGCACCTCGTTGGTCTTGGCCCGCAGATGCTTCGGCCCGCGCCGCAGCACGAACTCGGTGCCGCCGCGCCGGAACTTCAGCAGGACGTTCTGGGTGCCCCCGCCGAGCTGCTCGACGTCCTCGATCTCCCCGCCGGGCAGTCCCTGGGAGTCCATCCAGGAGGCCAGAACTTCGTAGTCGACGACATCCGAGGCGATCCGCATGGCCCCGAGACTACCGTCCGGTAATGACGAGCTCCCCGCGGGGATCCTCAGCACCAGGGGGCTGCGCTGAGAACCCCGCGGGGAGCTTCTCTGGTTCAAGAGATGCCCAAGGGGAACCCGGTTCACCCTTTTCCGAAGGTAAAGAACCGCGGCTACCCGCCGAGGAACTCCTTGGCCAGCCGTTTCGGCGCCCGGGTCAGCCAGGCCTCGGTCATCAGCTCGGTGAGCTCCTCGACCCCGATCCGCTCCAGCCGCAGCAGCACGGCCGGATAGCCGTCGAAGTGCGGGATCGTGAAGTAGACGTCGGGGTCATCGGCGATCAGGGCGCTCTTCACGCCCTCGTCCTGGACGCGCACGCCGAGGATCGGCCCGGTCGGCGCGGTGTCGCCGAGCGCGGCCAGATCGGTCTTGCGCAGCGGACGCTCCCAGGCGAACCCCTTGTCCCCGACCCGCCAGGTCGGCTGGTCTCCGTGCCCCGCGCGCTCGGTCGTGCCGGGCATCGCGAGGGCGATCCGCTGGACGTCTTCCCACGTGGCCATGGTTCCACGATAGGCCGCGCCGATTCGGGGTAGCGGGGCGGCCATGGACATGTCGTGGACGGCCGATCTGTGGTGGAAGAGCGCAGTGATCTACTGCCTCGACGTCGAGTGCTACAAGGACGGCGACGGGGACGGGATCGGCGACTTCAAGGGCCTGACCCAGCAGGTCGACTACCTCGAGCGCCTCGGGGTGACGTGCATCTGGCTGATGCCGTTCTTCCCCTCGCCGCGCAGGGACGACGGCTACGACATCAGCGACTACTACGCCGTCGACCCGCGCCTCGGCACGCTCGGCGACCTGGTGGAGTTCCTGCGCACCGCCCGCGACCGCGGCATCCGGGTGATCGCCGACCTGGTCGTCAACCACACCTCCGACCAGCACCCCTGGTTCCAGGATGCCCGGTCGTCCAGGGACTCCCAGTACCGCGACTGGTATGTGTGGGTCGACGAGCCCCCCGCGGACGGCCCGAAGGACATCGCCTTCCCCGACCAGGAGAACAGCGTCTGGGAGCTCGACGAGGGCACCGGCCAGTACTTCCTGCACCGCTTCTACCGGTTTCAGCCCGACCTGAACATCTCCAACCCCGCGGTCCGCGACGAGATCGCCAGGATCCTCGGCTTCTGGATGGAGCTGGGCCTGTCCGGCTTCCGGGTCGACGCCGTCCCGTTCATGCTGGAGACCATCGGCGAGCAGGAGAAGCAGCGTCTTCCCCGTCCGCACGAGTACCTGGCCGATCTGCGCGCCTTCCTCGGCCGTCGCGACGGCGACTCGGTGCTGCTCGGCGAGGTCAACATCCCCTACCCCGACATGATGGAGTTCTTCGGCGACGGCAGGCCCGAGCTGACCATGGCCTTCGACTTCATCGGCATGCAGCGCATGTACCTGTCGATGGCCAGAGGCGAGGCCGCGCCCCTCGCCGAGGCGCTGAAGGAGCGCCCCGAGCCGCCGCGCGACGCCCGGTGGGCGACCTTCGTCCGCAACCACGACGAGCTCACCCTCGACAAGCTCACCGAGGACGAGCGGAACGAGGTCTTCGCCGCGTTCGGACCCGACGAGGACATGCAGGTGTTCGGCCGCGGGCTGCGCCGCCGCCTCCCGCCGATGCTCGACGGCGATCTCCGCCGGATGAAGCTGACCTACAGCATGCTGTTCTCCCTCCCCGGGACCCCCGTCCTGTTCTACGGCGAGGAGATCGGCATGGGCGAGAACCTCGACCTGCCGAGCCGGATGGCGGTCCGCACCCCGATGCAGTGGCGGCCGGACGAGTTCGGCGGCTTCTCCACGGCCGAACCGCACATCCCGATGCCGTCCGGCGACTACGCGCCCGAGCACGTCTCGGTGAGCGCCCAGCGCGGCGATCCGGACTCGCTGCTGTCGTGGACGGGCATGCTCGCCGAGCGGTACCGGCAGAACCCGGAGATGGCGTGGGGCGCCTTCTCGCTCGTCGACTCCGGCGACCCGGCCGTCCTCGCCTACCGCTACGACGACGATGACGACGGGCCGCTCGTGATCCTGCACAATTTCGCCGACCGCCCGGTCACGGTCACCCCCGCCCTGGACGGCCTGGACGGCCGCCTCGTCGACCTCCTCCAGAACGCCGAGACGCTCCTCACCGACGAGACGGCTTTCGACCTCGAGCCCTACGGCACCCGCTGGCTGCGCAGGTTCCCGTGACTAGGTGGGCAGGAGATCCGTGCCGTAGGCCGGGCGCAGATCGGACAGCCAGGTCGCGTCCGGGTCGTACCGGGCGAAGAACGGCCGTCCGACCAGTGACGGGTCGCGGGCCTGGAGCATCCGCAGGACGAAGACCTTCTCGCCCGCGATCTCGGCGGTGCCGTCGACGACGGCCTTACCGGGATCGGCGGACATGACGGGGCCGCGGACCGTCCTGGCCAGGCCCGACACCGACGCGAACGCCTCCTGGAAGATGTCGACGGCACGGGCGAGCGGGACACCGAAGTGGTCCTGTGGTCCCGTGTCCCGCTCGACGAACATGTAGTACGGGACGACCCCGAGCCGGGTCGACTCCCGCCACAGCCGGGACCAGACGGCGGGCTCGTCGTTGACGCCGCGGATCAGCGGCCCCTGGGCCCGGATGACGGCACCGGTCGAGCGGACGCGCCGCAGCGCCTCCCTGGCCGGTTCGGGGTCGAGCTCGACCGGATGGCTGTAGTGCGCCATGACCGCCAGATGGCGGCCGGACGCGATCACCTGGTCGAACAGGGCGAGCAGGGCGTCGGCGTCGGGGTCGGTGGTGAAGCGGAAGGGCCAGTAGGCGAGGGCCTTGGTGCCGAGACGGATCGACTCGATGTGATCGATCTCCAGGAGCGGCTCGACGTACCTGCGCAGGACGTCCGTGCGCATGATGAGGGCGTCGCCGCCGGTGATGAGGACGCTCGTCACCTCCGGATGGGCGCGCAGGTAGGCGCTCATGGCCGCCTGGTCGCCGGTCGCGATCTTCAGCTCGGGCTCGCCGACGAACTGCGGCCAGCGGAAGCAGTAGGTGCAGTAGGCGTGACAGGTCTGGCCCTGGCTGGGAAAGACCAGGACGGTCTCGGCGTACTTGTGCTGGAGCCCTTCGAGCGGGACTCCGTCGAGGGTGGGCTGGTTCCGGTCGAGCTGTCCCGAGGGGTGCGGGTTGTGCCGGCGCCGGATCTCGTTGGCGGCCGCCCGCATCTCGCGGGCGGGGGCCTCGCTCCGGATCAGGCCTTCCATCCGGGCGAGGTCGGCCGGGGCGAGCATGCCCGGCTGAGGGAAGTTGAGACGGAACAGGGGATCGTCGGGGGCGGCCGCCCAGTCGATGAGGGAATCGACCACGTAAGCGTTGGTGCGGAACGGGAAAACCGCGGCGACGGCCGCCGCCCTGACCCGATCCGCCTCGTCGAGTCCGGCTCTCACCAGCAGGTCATCGAGGTGCCGGGTCGTCAGCGCCCGGAACACGGTATGTGTCAAGGTCCTCCGATCTTCATGATCATTCTGCGTCACGGACCCCGTTTTGGTCGGTCGGGCGACGGGTTTGGTATGGCCGATTGCGGTCCGGTCTGGTGGTTTCGGCACAATGCGGTCCATGGACTACCGGGTTGTGGAGATCGTCCGGCGCTTCGGCCGGGACCGGCCGGGCTCACCCGTGATCGTCGGCGACGGCAGGACCATCGTCTACGGCGAGCTCGACGCCCGCTCCAGCAGGGTCGGAAGGGCGCTGCTGGCGGCCGGTCTCGGCGCGGGTGCGAGGGTCGGTTACGTCGGGAAGAACGCCCCCGAGTTCTTCGACGTGCTCTTCGGCGCGGCCAAGATCGGCGCGGTGATCGCCCCGGTCAACTGGCGGCTGACCCCTGCCGAGATCGCCGCGGTGCTGGCGGACGCGGGCGCCGGGCTGACCGTCGTCGACCATGAGCTGGCCGGTCTCGACCTGCCCGGACGCACCGTCGTCACCGGCCCGGAGTTCGAGGCGTGGATCGCGGCGCACCCCGCGGACGATCCCGGCTTCGTCGGCGGTCCCGACGCCGTGGTCGCCCAGCTCTACACCTCGGGCACCACCGGGACGCCCAAGGGGGTGCCGCTGACCAACAGGAACTTCTCCGTCGGGGTGCGGCGCTCGGAGCTGTGGCTGATGGACGGCGGCTCCGTCAATCTGGTGCCGATGCCGCTGTTCCACGTCGGCGGCACCGGCTACGCGCTGACCGGCCTCTACCCGGGCGGCAGGCTCGTCCTGGTCCGCGACATCCGCCCGGCCGAGCTGGCCGACACGATGGTCGAGCACGGGGTGACCAATGCCTTCATCGTCCCCTCGGTGCTGCGGGCCATGTGCGACCTCCCGGAACGCCGGAACTACTCGACGGTCCGCGCCATCGGTTACGGCGCGTCGCCGATCACCACCGAGTTGCTGAAGCGGGTCATCGAGACCTTCCGGGCGCCCATGTTCCAGTCCTACGGCATGACCGAGACGACGGGGACGATCGTCCAGCTCGATCCGGCCGACCACGAGGACCCCCGGCTGATGCGCTCGGCGGGGCGGCCCTATCCGTGGGTCGAGCTCCGCATCGCCGACCCCGCGACCGGGGAGGGGCTCGGCACGGGCGAGACCGGCGAGGTCTGGGTGCGGACCACCCAGAACACCTCCGGGTACTGGAACCGGCCCGCCGAGACCGCCCGGCTGCTCACCCCGGACGGCTGGCTGCGAACCGGCGACGCGGGCCACCTCGACGAGGACGGCTACCTGTTCCTCACCGACCGGCTCAACGACATGATCGTCAGCGGCGGCGAGAACGTCTTCCCCGTCGAGATCGAGGAGGCGCTCGCCGTCCATCCCGGCGTCGCGGACGTCGCCGTGATCGGTGTCCCCGACGAGCGATGGGGTGAGACCGTCCTGGCCGTCGTGGTCCGCCGCGACCCCGCCCTCACCGAGGAGACCCTGCTCCAGCACGGCCGGGAACACCTGGCCGGGTTCAAGCGCCCCCGCCGCATCGCCTTCGCCGACGCCCTTCCCCGCAACCCCGGAGGCAAGGTCCTCAAGAAGGAACTCCGCGCCCCCTACTGGTCCGAGGCCGGACGCTCCATCGGCTAGGCCGTGTCTCACGGATCTTCGGTCCTCCTGCGCGACGCCCAGGCACGCACCTGACCGCCGCTCGCCACGGACAAGATCCGTAAGACACGGCCCAGAGCCGGTGGTAGCGTCCCGACCATGGAGCCTCCCGCGGTCCTGCTCGATGTCGACGGTGTGCTCAATCCGCTGAAGCGCGGAAAGGGATACCGGCGGTTCACCGCCACCCCCGAGGCGGTCACCTACAGGCTCTGGCTGAAC
The DNA here is from genome assembly GCF_039534125.1 of Actinocorallia longicatena. NCBI lineage: Bacteria > Bacillati > Actinomycetota > Actinomycetes > Streptosporangiales > Thermomonosporaceae > Actinocorallia > Actinocorallia longicatena. Next base: position 36,491 of record NZ_BAAAUV010000037.1, read on the forward strand.
GGCGCGCACGGCGCGATGCTCCTCGACCTCGTCGAGGCGACCGGGTCGGAGCTGCTGTGGGCGAGCTACTGGTGCGGGCACGCCAACGGCTGGATCGGACCCCGGGTCGGGCTGCCGTCCCTGCCCCACGTGCCGATTCCGCGGAGGCCCGCCGACGGCTCGTTCTCGCTGGGGGAGTGGAAGGCCGACCGGGTCGCCCGCTGGGCCGGGGAGCGTCCCTTCGTCTGGTTCGAGGACGAGCCCGACGTCGCCGAGGCCCTGGCCCGTGAGAGCGGCCTCGGCCCCCATCTGCTCGTCCCGATCGACCCGGTCTTCGGCCTCACCGCCGACCACGTCGCCATCGCCAGGGAATGGCTCGACGCCCAGGGCGGCGCCTGAGGGCAGTTGACTTCGAGACAGGCCCTGGCCTCAGCGGACGGCGCGCAGGCTGTACATCATCGGAACGCGCGGTCCTCGCTGGGTGTAGATCCCGCCCGGGCCGCGTTCGAGGGTGCGGTAGCGCGGGAACAGCGTGTAATCGTGCTCGTGCAGGAACTCCAGGCGCAGGCCCGTCGCGGTGATCGCGGAGACGACGTCGCCGAGGGTGTGGTCCCATTCGACCGTGACGTTGTGCCGGGTCTCGGCGGTCAGGTCGGCGTAGGTGCCCGGCTCGTCCCAGACGGTCGGCCCGCCCTTGAAGTAGTCGTTCTCGCGCCTGCTGCCCGTCTCGTCGTCGAAGACGTGGGTGAAGGGATGGAACTCGGCCAGGTAGAGGAAGCCGCCGGGGGCGACGAGCCCGGCCGCGGTCTCGGCCCAGCGGGTCAGGTCGGGCAGCCAGTTGAGGGCGCCCAGGCCGGTGTAGACGATGTCGTAGGTGGTGCCGAGCGCCTCGGCCGCGTCGTAGACGTCGGCGGCCACGAAGCGGGCGTCGATCCCGGTCTCACGGGCGATCCGCGTCGCGGCGGCGATGGCCGGTTCGGAGAAGTCCAGGCCGGTGACGGACGCCCCGCGGGTCGCCCACGACAGGGTGTCGAGGCCGAAGTGGCACTGCAGGTGGACCAGGGTCCTGCCGGTGACGTCGCCGACCTCCTCCCGCTCGAACGGGCGGAGCACGTCGGGGTCGTTCCGGAAGCCGTCGAGGTCGTAGAAGTCGCCGCCGACATGGATCGGCACCCGCTCGTCCCAGCAGGCCCGGTTGAGTTCCCGCCAGCGTCCCGTCACATCGCTCATGGGCACGTGACCCTACCCACGGGGCGGTGGGGAGGCGATCGGATTACCGGCCGGCGCGGAAGCGCGCGACGTCGGCGAACTCGGCGGCGAGCTCCTGCTCGCGTTCCTCGGCCGCGAACAGGACGGCCTCACCGCCGCTCCAGGTGCCCGCGATCCTGCCGTCGACGATGACGGCGGCGCGGATGACGCCGCCGCCGGGACGCACCGCCCGCCGTTGCGCGGCCGTCAGGCCCTGGTCCCGCCGGCCCATCAGGTACTCGTCGAAGGCGGGCACGAGCCGGACGAAGGGCCCGCCCGGCACCGCGGCGCCGTCCGGGTCGGGCAGGGAACGCCAGGCCCGGCGCGCCTTCGCCAGGGACAGCCCCGACCAGGCGGCCAGGTCCCCGGGCTCCGCGGGGCCCTGCGCGCGCCGGAAGCGCACGGCCAGCTCGCGCAGCGCCCGGTCCTCGTCGACCACGACCGGCAGCGGGGCGCCGAGCCAGTCGGCGGCGTGGACATAGGTGGCCTTCCCGCCCCGGTCGGGCCCGAGCACGACCAGTCCCGCCCGCGCCGCGAGCGCCGTGTAGTGCAGGATCGCCTGGCCTTCGAGGCCGAGGAGCTCGCCCAGCTCGGCCTTGCCGAGCGGCCCCGCCCCCTCCAGCGCGTGCCCGACCGCGGCGACGGCGGCCTCCTCCGAGGTCTCCGCGCCGAGCTCGCGCAGCCTGCGCAGCGAGCCGGCGGGGGAGGGCCGCAGCAGCGGATGCAGCCACGAAAGATCCTCGGCGGCGGCCAGGTGCAGGGTGCCGCGCGGACCCCAGAACCGCACGACCGTCCGGTCCCGCCGGACCTCGGCGACCTGGTCCGCCGTGACGCCGCGCATCCGGGCCCGGAAGGCCAGCGGATGGGCCGCGACGTCCTGCGCCTGCACGCACAGCAGATGCCGGACGACCTCGGCCACGTCCCCGGTCGCGGGCCGGTCGAGGAGCTGTGCCGCCGCTCTTTCCCTCATCCGGTCATTGTCCTCCGGCGCCTGCCCGGTTCTGTCGGCACCCGTCGCTACCGTGGGCGGGTGACCGACTTCAGCCTGGCCCGGGTGCGCGGCCTCGTCCTCTCCCGGCAGGGCCTGACGGGTCCGCGGCTGGGCTCCGTCGGCGAGGCCACGAGCGCGGCCGTGGGCGTGTTCGGGTCCGCGCCGACCTGCTACCTGTCCTACGCCGCGAGGGTCGCCGGGTTCAGGCTGGAAGACCTCGACCGGGAGCTGTACGGGAAGCGGTCGCTCGTCCGGGTCCGCTCCATGCACGAGATGGCGTTCGTGCTGCCGGTCGAGGACCTGCCGGTGATCCTGTCGGCCACCAACGCGGGCGACGGCAGGGCGGAGGCGCGGATCCTCAAGGCCATGGGGATCGACGGCCCGCTCTACGAGCACTGGTCGGCACGGGTCCTGGAGGTCCTCGCCGGGGTGCCGACCGCGAGCGTCACCGAACTCCGCGGGCACCTCGGCGCCGACGCGCCGAAGTACCTGAACTACGTGGTCGCCCTGATGGGCCGCCAGTGCAGGGTCGTCCGGGCGGAGGTCCGCGGCGGCTGGCGCAGCGACTCCTACTCCTACGCCGCCTGGCCGTCCTGGACGGGCGCGGCCCTGGCCGCGTGCGATCCCGCCGAGGCCAGGGCCGAACTCGCCCGCCGCTACCTGTGGTCGTTCGGCCCGGCCACCGCCGCCGATCTCAAGTGGTGGGCGGGGTGGACCGTCCGCGACACCAGGGCGGCGCTGGCCGCTCTCGACGTCACCGAGATCACCGTGGCGGACGTGCCCGCGCTCGTCCTCACCGAGGACCTCGACGCCCTCGCGGCGGCCGCGCCTCCCAAGGGCGTCCGGCTCCTGCCCTACTGGGACGCCCTGATGATGGGTTACGAGCGCCTGGCCAGAGCCCCGCGCCTGGTCGACGCCGCCGACCATCCGCGCGTCTATGACAAGTCCGGCAACGGCACCTCGGCCGTCCTCGTCGACGGCCGTGCGGCGGGCGTCTGGGAGTTCGAGCACGTCAAGGACGCGCTCACGGTCCGGGTCGCCCCGTTCGGCGAGCCGTCCCGCCGCGCGGAGATCGAGGCGGAGGCCGTGCTCCTCGCCGAGGCCACCGGCTCCACCGACCTCACCCTGGAGTTCACCGGCCCGCCCGGTCTCCTCGCCGACGGTGCCCGCAACGCCTTCATGGCCCCCATCAGGCTGGGCGCCTGAACGAGAGAGGAGGAACGGTCAGAGCACCGAGCCGAGGAACTCCATGATCGGCGGATCGAGGAGGGGGGTCGCCTCGATCACCCCGTTGTGGGCATGGCCGGGGATCTCCGCGAAGCGCGCCCCAGGGATCGCCGCGGCCGCCTTCCTGCCCCCGGCGGGCGGGAACAGCAGATCGTGCTCCAGCGAGCAGACCAGCACCGGCACCCGGATCGACGGCCAGCGGGCGGGATGCGCGGCGGCGAGCGACCAGGCGATCCACGCCCGGTACTGCCCGCGCGGCCCGGCCGAGTCCCAGTCGAGCGAGGTCAGCAGGTCGACCCACCCCTGGACGGCCGCGTCGTCCTCCTGGAGCCGCTTGGCGGGCAGCGCGTAGGCGAGGTTCTCCGCGACGAAGAACCGGCCGAGCCCGCCCGCGTTGGCCTCCAGCAGCCCGGCGATCGCCTCGGCCCAGGCCCGGACGTAGACGGTGACCGGCCCCGCCGACGCGATCAGCACGGCCGCCGAGACCCGCTCGGGACGGGTGGCGGCCAGTTCCTCCGACACGAGCCCGCCGAGCGACACGCCCACGAACGCGGCCCGCTCCCAGCCGAGCCCGTCGAGCACCTCGACGACCTCGGCGGCCAGATCGGACACGGCACAGCGGTCCTCGGTCGCGGGGGAGTCGCCGCTGCCCCGCAGATCGACCAGAGCGACCCGGTGGCCGGCGGCCAGCAGGGCGGGGAGCTGGGTCATGTGCCAGACCAGGCGCGGCATCCCGATCCCGCCGAGCAGCACGACGCGGGCGCCGTCCTCCGGTCCGTGCAGTTCGTGGGCGAGCATTGCGTCCTCCCGGATGCCGCTGGTGAACCGGTCCTTCGCGCCGCGCGAGATGATATCCCCTCGCACGGCGGGGCGGCCTTCAGCGCTCCGCGGTGGCGGCGGCCCGTGCCGACGGCAGCCGGACGGCGAAGCACGTCCCCTCGCCCAGCACGCTGGTCACGGTGATCTCGCCGCCGTGGGCGAGGACGATCTCGCGGGAGATGGCCAGGCCGAGGCCGCGTCCGCCGGTGGTCCTGGCCCGGGACTCGTCGGCCCGCCAGAAGCGGTCGAACATGTGCGGAAGGTCGCCGGGGGAGATGCCGTGCCCGTCGTCGGTGACCGTGATCAGCGCCAGATCGCCGTCGGCGGAGGCTTGGAGCACGACCGTCGAGGCGGCCGCCCGGACGGCGTTGGTGATGAGGTTCCCGACGACCTGCCGCAGCCGGTCGGGGTCGGCGTCCACCGGCGGCGGATCTCCGGGGTCCAGCACCAGCCGGACGGATCCGGCCTCGGCGACCGCCCGGTGGGAGGCGTGGCAGGTGGTCAGAAGCTCTGCGGGGTCGAGCCTGTCGCGGTGGTAGACCAGCGATCCCGACTCGGCGAGCGCCAGCTCCTGGAGGTCGTCGATCAGCCGCTGCTGGAGGAGGGCCTCCTCGTGCAGGGAGGCGAACAGCTCGGCGTCGGGTTCGAGCAGCCCGTCCTGGACGGCCTCGACATAGCCGCGGATGTTGGCCAGCGGGGTGCGCAGCTCGTGCGCGATATCGCTGATCATCCGCCGCTGGCGCTCCTCGCTGTGCTGGAGCGAGTCGGCCATCTGGTTGAAGGAGCGGGCGAGGTCGGCCACCTCGTCGTCGCCCCGCACGGGCACCCGCTCCGACAGGTCGCCCCCGGCGAGCTTGCGGGAGGCGTGGCTGAGGGCGTCGAGCTGGCCCAGGACCCGCCGGCACAGCAGGACGGTCGCGGCGATCGCCAGCAGCGCCACCACACCGGCGGCGGCCAGCGTCCGCTTCGGCGACACCTCAGGCGGGCCCTGGTCACTGCGCAGCCAGCCGGTCTGCAGCTGGAGCGCGGCGGGGGCGAACTCGGAGATACGGCGGGTGTAGGCGTCGCGCATGCAGGGGTCGTCTTCGCAGCCGGCCACCGCCTGCTTGTCCCTGTCCAGCTCGCCCGGCGAGCTCAGCCCCCGGACCAGGCACTCCTTGACGGTCTTGCCGGGGGCGTCGGACGCGGCGACGAAGGTCCCGGCCGCCAGCCGGACCGGGACGTCGTGCCGGGTCAGGCAGGCCGCGAAGCGCACCCCGTCGCGATACTGCCGGATCTGGTCGGACAGGCCGACCTTGCCGAGCAGCAGCGCCGTGCCGTCCAGGACGGGCAGCGGCCTGACGTCGATCGCCACCGCGGGCTTGTTCGGCACCGCCCGCGCCGTCCGCCCCTCCATCGTGTCGGTGTCGGCGATCACGGTCCCGTCCTGGGAGACGACCAGCCGGATCCGCTGCCCGGTGTCCCGGCCGAGCCGTTCCACGGTCTCCGCGACCCCCTCCCAGGTGCCGTGGTCGGCCCCGTAGGAGCGGAGCGTGTCGTAGATCGTCCGGGTGGTGCGGCGCTCCTCGGCCCCCGAGGACGACAGCTCGGCCCTGGTGGTCCTGACCGTCAGCCACGCGGTCGCCCCGGTCGCGGCGAGCGCCACGACCGCGATCATGAGGAAGACGCGGGCCTGGAAGCGGCGGAACACGGCTCAGCCGCCGCCGAGCCGGTATCCGCGCCCGTAGACGGTCTGGACGATCGCGGGGGACGCCGGATCGTCCTCCAGCTTGCGCCGCAGGTTCATGATGTGGGCGTCCACGGTCCGGTCGAGGATGTAGTGATCGAATCCGAACGCGCGTTCGAGGATCTGGGCGCGGGACAGCACCCGGCCGGGCTCGGCCGCCAGCGCCTGGAGCACCCCGAACTCCTTGGTGGTCAGCTCGACCGGCCGGCCCGAGACCTTCACCTCGTAGGAGTGCGGATCGATCTCCAGGGTCCCGACCTTCCTGACGAGGGACGGGCCCCGCCCGGCGGACCGGCGCAGCAGCGCCCGGACCCTGGCCGTCAGGACCCGCGGGCTGTAGGGCTTGGTCAGGTAGTCGTCGGCGCCGAAGTCGAGGCCCCTGAGTTGGTCATCCTCGGTGGAACGCGCGGTCAGCACGAGAATCGGCACCGCGGACTCCGCGCGGAGGGTACGGCAGACCTGGAGGCCGTCCAGGCCCGGCATCATCACATCGAGCAGGACGAGGTCGGGGGTGTGGGCGCGGGCCTCGGCCAGCGCCGTCCGCCCGTCGCCCACGAGCAGCACGCTGTGGCCGTCCTGCTCGAGGTAGAGGCGGATGAGCCGGGCCTGCTTGGGGTCGTCCTCGGCGACGAGCACCCGTGAACCGGACGCATTGCTCCCGGGGTCCCGCGAACCGTTACGCATGGGAGGGAACCTACCGAACCGGCATCTCCTCAGCGACCGCTCGGGCGAAGGCGTCGATGTCGGCCTCGGTGGTGTCGAAGGCCGCCATCCAGCGGACCTCGCCGGTGCGCTCGTCCCAGGTGTAGAACCGGAACCGTTTCTGCAGCCGCTCGGTGACGTCCTTGGGCAGCACCGCGAACACCGCGTTCGCCTGGACCGGCCGGACGATCTCGACATGCTCCCGGACGGCCCCGGCCAGCCGGGCGGCCATCGCGTTGGCGTGCCGGGCGTTCCGCAGCCACAGGTCCCCCTCCAGCAGGGCGACGAACTGGGCGGAGACGAACCGCATCTTCGAGGCGAGCTGCATGGAGGTCTTGCGCAGATAGGTGATCGACGGCGCGAGGTCGGGGTTGAGCACGACGACGGCCTCGCCCAGCATCAGCCCGTTCTTGGTGCCCCCGAACGACAGCAGGTCCACCCCGGCGTCGGTCGTGAAGGCCCGCAGTGGCAGGTCGAGGGAGGCGGCCGCGTTGGCCAGCCGGGACCCGTCGACATGGACCAGCATGCCGCGCTCGTGGGCGTGCGCGGTGATCGCCCTGATCTCCTCGGCGGTGTAGACCGTGCCCAGCTCGGTCGACTGGGTGATCGAGACCGCGTTCGGCTGCGCCCGGTGCTCGTCGCCCCAGCCCCACGCCTGGCGGTCGATCAGCTCGGGGGTGAGCTTGCCGTCGGGCGTCGGCACAGTGTGGATCTTGATTCCGGCCATCTTCTCGGGCGCGCCGCCCTCGTCGACGTTGATGTGGGCGCTCTCGGCGGCGACCACCGCCGACCAGCGGCTCAGCACGGCCTGGAGCGACACCACGTTGGCCCCGGTGCCGTTGAACACGGGAAAGGCCTGGGCCTGCTCGCCGAAGTGGGCCCGGAAGACCTCCTGGAGGCGCGCCGTGTAGACGTCGGCACCGTAGGCGGTCTGGTGCCCGCCGTTGGCGTCGGCGATGGCGGTCAGGACCTCCGGGTGGATCCCGGCGTAGTTGTCGCTGGCGAAGCCCCGGGAGGCGGGGTCATGCAGAGAGCTCAAGACGCTTTCCGTTCAGTTCGGGGGCGGGCCGTTCCCACAGTTTCACGATGTCCCCGGCCAGGTCGTCGACGTGGGTCCAGCCGGGCTTGCGGGTCTCGCCCGTGGCCAGGGCCTTGACCACCAGGATCGTGGCGGCCCGTTCGGAGCCCTTGAAGGAGTCGGCGAGGGCGAGCGTCCAGGCCTCGGAGGCCGCCTTGGCGGTCGCGTAGGCGGCGTTGCCCTGGCTGGGCCTGCGCGCCCCGGACTGGGAGACGATCGCCACCCGGGCACCGTCGTTGAACTCCAGGCCGAGGGTGGTGTGCTGGAGCGTCCTGATCAGCAGGTCGTGCAGGAAGTCCCAGTCCTCCAGCCGGGTGTCGGCGAAGGTCTTCCCGCCGCGCCAGCCGCCGACCAGGTGCACGAGGCCGTCGACCGGCCCGAGCTCCGCGGCCCACTTGCGCACGGCCTCGAAGTCGAGCAGGTCGACCTGGGACGGCACGATGTTCGGATGGGCCCGTTCGAGCGGGATCCGGTCGACCGCGATCACCCGGTACCCGGCCTCGGCCAGCTTCAGGACGGCGGGAGGCCCGGCCGCTCCGCCCGCTCCCGCCACGACGATGGTCTTCATGCCGCCCGGATTCCCTTCGTGGAGTCGATCACGTCGCCCAGCCGCTTGGCGAGGGCCTCGTAGAACATGCTCAGGGGGAACTCGTCGGGGAGCACCGCGTCCACCCAGGCCCTGGGCGGCTCGGTGATCGGCAGCGCCTGGACGCCCTTGGCCCAGGACGACGCCGGATGCGGCTGCACGTAGTGGGCGACGAGGTCGTAGGCGGCCAGCCAGTGGGTGAGCTTCGGCCGGTCGATGCCGTCGCGGTAGAGGGTCTCGACCTCCTCGCACAGGGCGATGACGACCTCGGGCAGCCGCACCCAGTCGATCGACAGGCGGTTGTCGGTCCACCGCACGACATGGTGCTTGTGCAGGTAGGCGAACAGCAGCTGACCGCCGAGGCCGTCGTAGTTGCGGACCCGCGCACCGGTGATCGGGAAGCGGAAGAGCCGGTCGAACAGGATCGCGTACTGCACGAGCTTGGCGTGCGGGGCGTCGGTCAGCCGGGTGGCCTCGCGGAAGGTCGTCAGGTCGCAGCGCAGCTCCTCGAGGGAGTACAGCCAGAACGGCATCCGCTGCTTGATCATGAATGGGTCGAACGGCAGGTCGCCGTGGCTGTGGGTGCGGTCGTGGATCAGGTCCCACAGCACGAACGTGTCCTGGGCGAGCTCCTGGGAGTCCAGCAGCCTGGCGGCGTCCGGGGGCAGGGGCAGGCGCAGGGTGTCGGCGGCGGCGCGGGAGACCCGGCGGAACCGGGCGGCCTCCCGGTCGCAGAAGATCCCGCCCCAGGTGAACTTCGGCGGCACCTCGCGGACGGCGATCGTCTCGGGGAACAGCACCGCGGAGTTGGTGTCGTACCCGGCGGTGAAGTCGGTGAAGGCGATCGGCACGAACATCGGGTTGTCGTACCGCTCGGCCTCGAGCGCGGCCAGCCAGTCGGGCCACACGACCCGGCACAGGACGGCCTCGACGTTGCGGTTCGGGTTGCCGTTCTGGGTGTACATCGGGAAGACCACGAGGTGCTCCAGCCCGTCCTCCCGCCGCAGCTGCGGCTGGAAGGCCAGCAGCGAGTCGAGGAAGTCCGGGACGCCCAGGCCGCCGGCCGTCCAGCGGCGCAGGTCGGTGACGCAGGCCTCCAGGTAGGCGGCGTCGTGCGGGAACAGCGGGGCCAGCTGCTCGACGGCGGCCGTGATCCGGCCGACGATCTCCTGGGCGGAGGCGTGGTGCTCGGCGGGGACGGAACCGTCCTTCTCCTGGAACGGGCGCAGCTCCTCGACCGCGGTCTTCAGCGCGGTCCAGACCGGGTGGCGTCCGGCGGCGGAGCCGGCCCGCGCCGAACCGGCGGCGGGGACGCCCGCGGCCCAGGTGACGATGTTGGTCCACAGGGCGGCCTGCTGGTGGTCGTGCAGGGAGTCGTCGCCGAACAGGTCGGAGTCGGCGAACACCGCGACCCTGCCCTCACCGAACCGGACGGCCGCCGCGAGCGGGTCCCCCGCGGGGTCGGCGGTGGCGGAGGTGCGCATGAGCACCTGCCCGCCGGCCGGGACGGTCAGCGTGCCCGTCCGGTAGAAGCAGGCCGTGCTGATCCCGGCCAGGAGATCGTCGGTCCCGCTGAGCTCCTGCGCCTCGCCGAGGACCCAGTGGGCGACGCCCTTGTGGCAGTTGCGCGGATCCTGCACCGTGACGTTCCGGACGCCGATCCCGAACCGGTCCAGCAGCTCGGTGAGGTTGGTGCCGTACTTGTCCTGCTCGCACTCGGCCATGACGATCAGGCCGCCGCCCTCGCGGACGAACGCCTCGATCGCGTCCAGCTCGGCGGGGGCGAAGACAGGGCTGCCGATGCCGGTGGTGCGCTCCCAGCGGTCGTCGGCGGGGTGGGCGATGACCAGGACGTCACGGTCCCTGAGCGCGGCCTCGGTCAGCGGTCCGTCGATATGGGGCTCGATCACGTGCCCCGACCGGCGCAGCAGCTCGGCCGCCTCGGTGTAGCCCGCGTCGGCCGGGTTGCCCGGATTCATGGCGCGCGCGTGCTCGGGCCTGATGCTCCAGGCCTCACGGTGTGACTCGTCGAACAGCACCCGGGCGAATCCCCGCATGTAAATCCCTCCCCAACCGACGGTAGATCAATGAAGATATTACGGCAAAAGAGGTCTATTTCCGCAAGTTCTCCTGTTTGTAGTGTTACATGCCCCGTGAAGCGATCGATGACGCTCCCGGCTCTCCCGACCTCTAGGCTTGGGTTCATGTCTTCTTCGATCCGCGTACGCTTCGCCCCCTCCCCGACCGGCATGTTCCATGTCGGCGGCGCCCGTTCCGCCCTGTTCAACTGGGCCATCGCCGAGCGGAGCGGCGGCACGTTCGTCCTGCGGATCGAAGACACCGACGCCAACCGCAACCGCCCCGAGTGGACCGAGGGGATCATCTCCGCCCTCGCCTGGATCGGGATCGACACCGGCTCCCCGGTCTTCGAGGGCCCGCTGTACCAGTCGCACCAGGAGCCTCAGCACCGCGCCGCGGTCGCCCGGCTCCAGGCGGACGGCCGCGCCTACCACTGCGCCTGCACCCGCGACGAGGTCATCGCCCGCACCGGCGACTCCAACCGCGGCTACGACGGCTTCTGCCGCGACCGGGGCCTGGCCGAGGGCGTCGTCCGCTTCCGCACCCCCGACGAGGGCGGCACCGTCGTCGAGGACCTGGTCAAGGGCACCGTCGAGTTCCCGAACTCCGCCATGGAGGACTTCGCGATCGCCCGCTCCGACGGCTCCCCGCTGTTCGTGCTGGCCAACGTCGTCGACGACATCGAGATGCGGATCACCCATGTCGTCCGCGGCGACGAGCACCTGTCCAACACCCCCAAGCAGCAGCTCCTGTGGGACGCCCTCGGCACCACCCCACCGGTCTGGGCCCACATCCCGGTGATCGTCAACGAGAAGCGCCAGAAGCTGTCCAAGCGCCGCGACAAGGTCGCCCTCGAGGACTACCGGGCCGAGGGCTACCTGGCCGACGCCATGGTCAACTACCTGATGCTGCTGGGCTGGGCTCCCGCCGACGACCGCGAGATCCTGCCCTGGTCCGACATGGCGCAGGAGTTCCGGCTGGAGAACGTCAACACCTCGCCCGCCTTCTTCGACGTCAAGAAGCTCCGCGCGATCAACGGCGAGTACATGCGGGCCCTGTCTCCGGAGGAGTTCACCGCCGCGTGCGAGCCGTTCCTCGACCCGTCCTGGGACCGCAAGGTCTTCGCCGAGCTCGCTCCGCTGGCACAGACCCGGCTGGCCGTCCTGTCGGAGATCGGCGAGCTGGTCGACTTCGCCTTCCTCGCCGAGCCCGTCACCGACGAGGCCGCCTGGAACAAGGCCATGAAGGAGCCCGCCGCCGACCTCCTGAAGGCCGCGGCCGAGGCCTACGCCGACGCCCCGTGGAACGCCGAGGAGCTGAAGACCCGCCTCGAGGAGGTCGGCCTGCGGTTCGGCCTGAAGCTCGGCAAGGCCCAGGCGCCCGTCCGGGTCGCCACTACGGGACGCACCGTGGGGCTTCCGCTCTTCGAGTCCCTCGAGGTCATCGGGCGGGAGGTCACCCTCGCCCGGATCACGGCGGCCATCAGCCGTTTGGCATGATCGGAGAATGAGGCGCACCGCGATCGAACTGGCCGACGGCCGCGAGCTGATCTACTTCGATCTGCCGGGCGACCCCGGAAGGGTCCTCAAGGACAGGCGTGATCTGCCCGAGCCGCCGCCGGCCTCGGAGCTGCGCTACGACGAGCTGGCCGGCGAGTGGGTGGCCGTCGCCGCCCACCGCCAGTCCCGCGCGTTCCTGCCTCCCGCGGACGAGTGCCCCCTGTGCCCGTCCACGGAGACCTTCCTCTCGGAGATCCCCGGCCCCTACCGGGTCGCGGTCTTCGAGAACCGCTACCCCTCCTTCAGCGACCGCGTCGGCCACATCGAGCCGGGACCGCGGTCGCGGGCGGGGGAGGGGCGCTGCGAGGTGGTCTGCTTCACCTCCGACCACGACTCGAGCTTCTCCAGGCTCTCCACCGCGGAGGTCCGCCTGGTCGTCGACGCCTGGGCCGACCGCACCGAGGCCTTCTCGAAGCTCCCGGGCATCGAACAGGTGTTCCCGTTCGAGAACCGGGGCGAGGAGATCGGGGTCACCCTGCACCATCCGCACGGCCAGATCTACGGCTACCCGTTCGTCCCGCCGCATACCGAGCGCGTCCTGGCCGCGCTGGAGAAGAACCCGGACGCCTTCGCCGACCGGCTGGAGCGGGAGCGCTCGGCAGAGCGGGTGGTCGCCGCCAACGACCACTGGACGGCCTTCGTCCCCGAAGCCGCCCGCTGGCCGTTCGAAGTGCATCTCCACCCGCACCGGGGAGTGCCCGACCTGCCCGCCCTCACCGACGACGAGCGAGACGCCTTCGCGGCCCTTTACCCCGAGGTCCTGCGCAGGCTGGACGCCGTCTTCGACGTCCAGATGCCCTACATCTCCGGCTGGTTCCAGGCCCCCGTCAACCGGGCGCGCGACACCTTCCGCCTCCACCTGAGGCTGTTCAGCGTCCGCAGGGCCCCCGGCAAGCTGAAGTACCTGGCGGGCTCGGAGTCGGCGATGGGCGCCTTCGTCAACGACGTCCCCCCAGAGCGCTCCGCCGCCCTCCTCCGCGAAGCGAAGATCTAGGCGGGCACCCAGGACCGCTCTCTGGTGCCGGACGATGACACAAAGACATCGCCGTCCCTGACACTGATCCACCAGCCGACCCGCACGGCGATCGCCTCGCCGCCGCTGACCCGCACCTGGAGCCCGTCCGGTGTGTGCGACGTGACGGAGTCGGCGCCGATCAGGGACGTCACCTCCTCCAGGTTGGCACCGTCGAACTGGACGGCGCGGAAGACACCGGGACGGAACTGGAACTCAAGGACGGCCATGACCCCAAGCTAGTGGCACACGCCCACGGGACTTTGTGTCATCGTCCACACTCCCGAGGGCCGGTTTCCCTACCGGGCGGGTTCCTTCTGGAAGGTGATCGAACCGGGATAGTGCCCGGCCGAACAGACGAAACGCAGCCGTCCGGCCGCACGCGTCCCGAGGTCGACACGGACCTCACCGGTCTCGGGCAGCAGCCTCTCGACGCGCAGCTTCGGGATCTCGAAGGCGCGTGTGCAACCGGTCGTTCCCGCCGTGCGGACCACCAGCACGGTCGGGACCCCCGCCCGGGCGCCGAGCAGCGCCGGCCGGTACCCGCGGTCGGTCGCGTGGACGGTGACGACCTGGACCCCGTCGGCGCCCGTCGCCACATACCGGGGGTCGATCGCCGCCGCGGCCGTCTGCTCGGGCAGCCAGCCGCCCAGCCGCAGCCCGCCGAGCGCCGTCCACACCGCCACGACCAGCAGCGCGGTGCCCAGGACGCGGCCCAGCCGCCCGCGCATCAGGCCCGCCCCGAGCCCCAGCAGGCCCGACAGGGGAGCGGTGCCGAGCACGAACGCGGCCATCACGACCGCGCCGGCGAGCGCGGAACCCGAACCGACCGCGAGGAGCTCGGCCGAGAGGGTCAGGCCGCACGGCACCAGGACGGTCGCCGCCCCCATGACCGCCGCGCCCCTGCCCCGGACGAGCCGCCGCAGCCGCCCCTCGTGAGCGCCGTGCGCGGCGTCACCGCATGCGGCGCAGGCGGCGTCGCACCCGCACGAGCTCCGGCGGCGGCGCCGCAGCGGCACACCGAGCAGATCGAGCGCGAAGAACGCCAGGACCAGCGCCGAGACCAGCAGCAGCACCGACCGCAGCGAGGGACCCGGCCTGACCGCGTCGCCGAGCAGCCCCAGGGCGGCGCCGAGCGCGGTGTGGGAGGCCAGCTTCGCGCCCAGGAACGAGGCGACGGGCCGGACCGGATGACGGGCCTCGCGGGTCACGCCCGCGAGGAGACCGGTGTGGAGGGCGGCGCAGGTCGTCGCCCCCGCGAGGAGGCCCGTACCCGCGCCGGTGGCGAACAGCGCCCCGATGCTCACCCCAGGTGAGGTTCCCGGAACGTGCCGTGATCACTCGTGTTACTTCACCGGAAGCACGAAAACATCGGCGAGCATTCCGCCCGCGGCGGTGTGCCGCGACTTCGCGGGACTGTCGAACACCACCAGGAGCTCACCGTCGCCGATGACCGCGACGCCCTCGGCGTGATCCTCGCCGTCGCCGTGCGGAAGATCGGCCACGTGCTCGGGTTCCCGGACGATGCCGGGCAGCTCGCGGACCGCGGCGTCGCGCCAGCGGTAGAGCCGGACGGGCCCGCTGAGCGCCATGGACGGACCGGCGAGGATCAGCAGGTCGTCGCCTTCGGGGCACAGGTCACGGATTCCGAGGCCGTCGAGGTCCAGGAAGTGCGTGTGGTACCTGAGCCCGTTCAGCCGCCGCAGCGTCAGCCGACCGTCGTCGTGCGGGTCGGTCTCCGGCCACACCTCGACCAGGACGGCCCAGCCGCGCAGCACGGGACCGCGGAACCCCACGTACAGCCGCTCACCGTGGACCGCGACGCCCTCGACGTCGACCCCGTTGTCCTTGGAGGGGATCTTCAGGAACGGCCCGACGTGGGGATCGTGCTCGAGCAGGTCGGTGATCGAGTCGCCGCGCCCGCCCAGGATCGCGGCGGTCCTGCCGTCGGCGGCCCTGCGCACCGGCACCGGCAGCCCGTCGGGGCCGGTCTCCAGCGGCAGCCGGACCAGGATGTACCGGTTCTCCTCCCGGACGACCGTGGCCAGCCGCTTGCGCGCCTTGGCGTCGCTCTGGTCGTCCTTGATCCGCTTGCGCTTGAGGCTGTGCGAGCCGATGGCCCACAGCCAGCCGCCCTCGCTGGCCAGCCCCTCGATGTCGGCCTCCTCGTCGGGGCCCGCGGGCAGCTCCACGAAGTCGGCCAGCGCGAAGGTCGCCTGGTCGGCGTAGCCGGTGACGGTCCCGTCGGCGGCCGTCACCTCGGTCAGCCGCTCGATGGTCGCCGTCTCGTCACCCGCCACCCACAGGCAGCGGACGTCCCGCCGGACGGCCGAAAGGTTGGTATGGGTCTCGGCGTCCTGGCTGTCCTGGCGGAAGAGGAGCTCGATCTGGCGTTCCACGATCACGGTTCGATCCTGTCACACCCTTTCAGGGCCCTTCGTCCGAATCGCCCAAACGGCCCCTGAGCAGGGCGGCCTGCTCGCGGAGCAGGGCCGCCTGCTGGCGGAGCTGCCGGTTCTTGTTGTGCAGCTCGACGAAGACCGACACCTTCGCGCGCAGCACCCACGGGTCGAACGGCTTGGCGATGAAGTCGACGGCCCCGGCCGCGTACCCGCGGAAGGCGTAGTCGGGATCGCTGTTCACCGCGGTCAGGAAGATGATCGGCACGTCACGGGTCTTCTTGCGCCGCTTGATGTCGCGGGCCGTCTCGAAACCGTCCATGCCCGGCATGACCACGTCGAGCAGGATCACCGCGTACTCGTCGGTGAGCAGCGCCTTCAGCGCCTGCTCGCCCGAGCGCGCCCGCACGAGCTCCTGATCGAGGGAGCTCAGGATCGCCTCGAGCGCGATCAGGTTCTCCTCCCGGTCGTCGACCAGCAGGATCTTGGCCTTGTCGCCCACTTCAGTTCGCCTCCGAGCGCTGCAGCCAGGTCCTCATGACGCTGAGCAGATGATCCACGTCCACGGGCTTCGGCACGTAGTCGGAGGCGCCCGAGGCCAGGCTGTCCTCGCGGTCGCCCTTCATCACCTTCGCGGTGATGATGATGATCGGAAGATCCGCGAACTGCGGCATCCCGCGGATCGCCTCCGTGGTCGCGTACCCGTCGAGCCCCGGCATCATCACGTCCATGAGCACCAGGCAGACGTCGGGATTGCGCTGGAGCAGATCGATGCCCGCCTGCCCGTCCTCGGCGTACAGCACGTCCATGCCGTAGCCCTCCAGGACACTGGTCAGGGCGAACACGTTCCGCACGTCGTCGTCGACGATGAGCACCTTGCGGCCCGACAGCACCAGATCGAGGTAGTCGGCCGGGGCGTCGTCGATGAACCCGCCGAGCGCGGCGACCGGCGGCGTGCCGGGGATCTCGATCACGGGCGGCATCACCTCCGGCGTGTGGAAGACCTCTCCCACGGCGCCCGCGTACTCGACGGGCAGGTACAGCGTGAACTCCGAGCCGTGCCCGACCCGGCTCTCCGCGTGGATCTCGCCGTTCAGCAGGTAGGCGATGTTCCGGCTGATCGACAGGCCGAGCCCGGTGCCGCCGTAGCGGCGGCTGGTCGTGCCGTCGGCCTGCTGGAACGCCTCGAAGATGACCTGGAGCTTGTCCTCGCTGATCCCGATGCCGGTGTCGGTGACCCGGAACGCCACGACCGCGCCGGTGGTCAGCAGGGCCGGCGAGGTGACCTCGTCGAGGGAGCCCTTGCCGATGCTGAGCCGCACCTCGCCGTCCGCGGTGAACTTCACGGCGTTCGACAGGAGGTTGCGCAGGACCTGCTGGAGGCGCTGCTCGTCGGCGAACAGCATCGCCGGGACGCCCGGCTCGATCCGCACGTCGAAGTCCAGGCCCTTGTCGAGGGCCAGCGGCCGGAACGTGGCGTCCACGTACTCGACGAGCTTCGCCAGCTCCAGCGGCTGCGGATGCACGTCCATCTTCCCCGCCTCGACCTTCGCCAGGTCCAGGATGTCGTTGATCAGCTGGAGGAGGTCGGTGCCCGAGTCGTAGATCGTCTTGGCGAACTCGACCTGCTTGGACGTCAGGTTGCCGTCGTTGTTCTCCGACAGCAGCTTGGCGAGGACCAGCAGGCTGTTCAGCGGCGTCCGCAGCTCGTGCGACATGTTCGCCAGGAACTCCGACTTGTACCGCGAGGAGACCGCGAGCTGCTCGGCCCGCTCCTCCAGGGTCCGCCTGGCCTGCTCGATCTGGAAGTTCTGGATCTCGATCGCGCGGTTCTGCTTGGCCAGCAGTGCCGCCTTCTCCTCGAGCTCGGTGTTGGACCTGCGCAGCTCGGCCTGCTGCCGCTGGAGCTCATCGGAGCGTTCCTGGAGCTCCTGGGTGAGGCGCTGGGACTCCGACAGCAGCGACTCGGTCCTGGTGTTGGCGATGATGGCGTTGATCGTGACGCCCATCGTCTCGGTGAACTGGTCGAAGAAGTCCAGGTGCACCGGGGTGAACCCGCCGAACGAGGCCAGCTCGATCGCGCCCAGGACCTGGTCCTCGAAGACGATCGGCATCACGATCACGCTCGACGGGGCGGCCTCGCCGAGACCGGACTTGATCCGGATGTAGTCCGCGGGGGCCTGCTGGATGATGATCGTCCGCCGCTCCACCGCGGTCTGGCCGACGATGCCCTCGCCGAGGGTGAACCTGACCTCGCCCGTGGCGTCCAGGGGGACGCCGAATCCGGCGGTGAGCACCAGCTCGGGGGAGCCGCCGGTCTGCTCGGCCAGGTACAGCGCGCCGTACTGGGCCGAGACGGTCGGCGTCAGCTCGTTCATGATCAGCTGGGCGACCTGGAGGAGGTCGCGGTGGCCCTGCATGAGGCCGCCGATG
Source organism: Actinocorallia longicatena (assembly GCF_039534125.1). Taxonomy (NCBI): domain Bacteria; kingdom Bacillati; phylum Actinomycetota; class Actinomycetes; order Streptosporangiales; family Thermomonosporaceae; genus Actinocorallia; species Actinocorallia longicatena. The sequence goes on from NZ_BAAAUV010000037.1 coordinate 54,329, forward strand.
CGGGCCAGGTTGGTCTTGAGCCAGTCCTGTTCCTTGTTGGTCCTGGTCGTCTCGCGCAGGTTGGACACCATCAGGTTGACGTTGTCCTTGAGCTCGGCGACCTCGCCGCGGGCCTCGACCGTGATCGACCGCGTGAGGTCGCCGCTGGCCACGCCGGAGGCGACCTCGGCGATGGCGCGGACCTGGGTGGTCAGGTTGGAGGCCAGGTCGTTCACCGACTCCGTCAGCCGCTTCCAGGTGCCGGAGACGCCGGCCACCTCGGCCTGCCCGCCCAGCCTGCCCTCGCTGCCGACCTCGCGGGCGACGCGGGTCACCTCGGAGGCGAAGGAGGAGAGCGTGTCGACCATCGTGTTGATCGTGGTCTTCAGCTCGAGGATCTCGCCGCGGGCGTCGACGTCGATCTTGCGGGTGAGGTCGCCGTGCGCGACGGCCGTGGTGACCTGGGCGATGTTCCGGACCTGGTAGGTCAGGTTGGTGGCCATGCCGTTGACGTTGTCGGTCAGGTCCTTCCACACCCCGGACACGCCCCTGACCTGGGCCTGGCCGCCCAGCCGCCCCTCGGTGCCGACGTCGCGTGCCACGCGGGTGACCTCGTCGGCGAAGGCGGAGAGCTGGTCGACCATCGTGTTCAGCGTCAGCTTCAGCTCGAGGATCTCGCCCCGGGCGTCCACGTCGATCTTCTTGGTCAGGTCGCCCTGCGCGACGGCGGTGGCGACCTGGGCGATGTTCCGCACCTGGCTGGTCAGGTTGGTGGCCATGCTGTTGACGTTGTCGGTGAGGTCCTTCCAGACCCCCGACACCCCCCGGACGTTGGCCTGGCCGCCGAGGTTGCCCTCGGTGCCGACCTCGCGGGCGACGCGGGTGACCTCGTCGGCGAAGGCCGACAGCTGGTCGACCATCGTGTTGACCGTGTCCTTGAGCTCGAGGATCTCGCCCTGGGCGTTGACCGTGATCTTCTTCGACAGGTCGCCGTAAGCCACGGCCTTGGTCACCTGGGCGATGTTCCGCACCTGGTAGGTCAGGTTGGTGGCCATGCTGTTGACGTTGTCGGTCAGGTCCTTCCACACGCCCGAGACGCCCCGGACCTGGGCCTGGCCGCCGAGGTTGCCCTCGGTGCCGACCTCGCGTGCCACGCGGGTGACCTCGTCGGCGAAGGCCGACAGCTGGTCGACCATCGTGTTCAGGGTGTCCTTGAGCTCGAGGATCTCGCCCCGGGCGTCAACGGTGATCTTGCGGCTCAGGTCGCCGCGCGCGACGGCGGTGGCGACCTGGGCGATGTTCCGCACCTGGCTGGTCAGGTTGGTGGCCATGCCGTTGACGTTGTCGGTGAGGTCCTTCCAGACCCCCGACACCCCCCGGACGTTGGCCTGGCCGCCCAGATTTCCCTCGGTGCCGACCTCGCGGGCGACGCGGGTGACCTCGTCGGCGAAGGCCGACAGCTGGTCGACCATCGTGTTGACCGTGAGCTTCAGCTCCTGGAGCTCGCCCGCGGCCTCGACGGTGACCTTCCTCGTCAGGTCGCCCTTGGCCACCGCGGTCGTCACGACCGCGATGTCGCGGACCTGGGCCGTCAGCCGCCCCGCCATCGTGTTGACGGCGCTGGTGACGTCGCGCCAGCGTCCCGACATGCCCCTGAGCGGGGCCTGGCCGCCCAGCCTTCCCTCGGTGCCGACCTCCCGGGCCACCTGGGTCACCTCGGAGGTGAAGGCGTCGAGCTGGTCGACCATGTGGTTGACCGAGCGGGCCATCCGGAGCAGCTCACCGCGCAGCGGCCGGCCCGCCGAACGCAGCTCCACCTTCTGCGAGAGATCGCCGGCGGCGACCGCGTCGATCACTCGTGCCATGGCGTGGGCGGGGCCCGTCAGCGCGTCGATGAGAGCGTTCGCGGAGTCGAGCCCGCCCGCCCATGAACCGGCTCCGGGACCGGGCGCGAGCCGTTCTTCGAGATGCCCCTCACGAGAAACTTCCCGGCGCACTCGCGCCAGTTCGTCATGCTGGTGCTTGGCCCTGCCCCGGATCTGATCGACCATCAGCAGAGCCTCGGCGACGGCACCCTCGGGGGTGGTTCCGCCGCCATCGCGAAAATCGCCATCGCGCACCCGCGCGAGGGCCTGGAGCAGGGGCTCGAGGTCCGCGTCGCTGTAGCGCGGGGTGGTGTCGAGCCGCGAGTTCGCTCCGGATCCGGAACGAGGATATGTACGAGGCATAGGGTGAGCTCCTAGTGCAGTCCATTGCAGTCTGTCATTGATCGAGCGACGGGACAGGATTAAGGACGTGGCCGTTTCCGCCGAATTCAATGAGCGGACCTGGCGTGGGTGGATGACTTTCGTCGCCGAAGCCAGCGAGCTCCTCGCGGGTACTCTCGACCCGAACGGCATCCTCGCGCTCACCGCTCAGATGATCGTCCCGAGGGTGGCGACCTGGTGCGCCGCCTACACCGAGGACGGCGAGCGCCCGGTGTACGTCTGGCACACCGACGAGGACCTCGCCGACGCCCTCACCGAGCGGCTCGTCCAGGAGGGGGCGCCGCCCGAGGGCCCGCCGCAGCCGTGGATCGAGGAGATCGCCTGCACCGTCCCGCTGATCGCCAGGGGACGCAGGCTCGGCGCGATCGCGGTCGGCCGCCCTGACCGGTTCCCCATCGACTACTACGAGCTGGCAGAGGAACTGGCCCGCCGATCAGCTCTGGCCCTCGACAACGCCCGCCTGTACGGGTTGCAGAAGGCCACCAGCCTGGCCCTCCAGCGTAGCCTCCTGCCCCGTGACCCGCTTCCCCAGCCGCCGTGGGTCGAGTTCGCCGTCTCCTACCACCCGGCGGGGGAGGGCGCGGAGGTCGGCGGCGACTTCTACGACGTGTTCGAGGTCCCGCCCGGCCCGGACGGGGTGGCGCGCTGGCGCTTCGCGATCGGGGACGTGTGCGGCACCGGCCCTGAGGCGGCCGCTGTGACCGGCCTGGCCCGGCACGCCCTCCGCATCCTGGGCGGCGAGGGCATGGCCCTGGCGGACGTGATGGAGCGCCTGAACAGGCTGATCATCGACGAGGGGGACCGCGGCCGGCTGCTGACCCTCCTGCACGGCGAGATCGCCGAGACCGGAGACCTCTCGATGATCTGCGCGGGCCACCCGCTCCCGCTGATCCTCTCCACCGACGCGACGATCGAGGAGGGCACCCATCCGCAGCCGCTCCTCGGCGTCCTGGACGAGGTCACTTTCACCGCGTCCCACCGCAAGCTCCTGCCGGGCCAGGTCCTGCTCGCGGTCACCGACGGGGTGACCGAGCGCAGATGCGGGGAGCGGATGCTCGGAGACGGTACGGGCCTGGAGAAAGTCCTCGCCTCCTGCGCCGGGCTGAACGCCGGGGCGATCGCCGCGGCGGTCGAGAGAGCGGTGCAGGACTTCTCCCCGGAACCCGGTCAGGACGACGTGGCGATCGTGGTTCTGCGCGCAACAGGCTGACGATCAGGTTATGTTGGGTGCTGTGGGGCTGGCTTTGCAGACATCGCGACAGGATGGCCGGGCGCTGGTAGCGGCGCGCGGTTCCATCGACCTGCACTCTTCCGAGAGTCTCCGGGAGTGCCTTGCCCAATTGATCGACAGCGGGGAGACAGAGGTCGTCGTCGACCTCACCGCCGTCGATTTCTGTGATTCCTCGGGGCTCAACGTGCTGGTCAGGGCGTACAAGCACGCCAGGGCGCGCAACGCGGCGCTCATCGTCACGGGAGCTTACGGACGGGTGGAGAACGTGCTGCGCACGACCGGCCTGGACAGGTTCCTCATCCGCGAATCCTGAAGCCGGGCGGGGCCGATGCACTCAGAGAAGACCCTCCGCGCCGCCCCGTTGACCGAGGCGGTCGAGCAGGCACGCAGGCTCACGGTCAGTTCGATGCGCTCCTGGGCCCTCAGCGCCGCTGAGGAGCCCGTGACGGCCATCGTGGCCGAACTCGTGGCCAACGCCGTCCGGCACGCCGCCACACCGCTGGAGCTCCGCCTGATGCTCCTCGACGATCGCGTCAGGGTCGAGGTGCGCGACCGCGACCACCGGATGCCGGTCCTCGGCAAGCCCCAGGCGCTCGACGACGGCGGCCGCGGGCTCTTCCTCGTGGACGCCTACTCCGCCGCCTGGGGAGCCGAACGCTCCCCGGACGGCGGCAAGACGGTCTGGGCCGAGATCACGATCCCGGTCAGCGGGCGGCCCCGTACATCTCAGCGACCATGAACGCCAGGTCCAGCGACTGCTGACGGTTCAGGCGCGGGTCGCAGTAGGTCTCGTACCTGTGGTGCAGGTCGTGCTCGGTGATCTCGTGCCCGCCGCCGACGCACTCGGTGACGTCGTCGCCGGTGAACTCCATGTGGAGCCCGCCGGGGTGGGTTCCGAGGGCCCGGTGGACCTCGAAGAATCCCGCGACCTCGTCGACCACGTCGTCGAAGGCCCGGGTCTTGTAGCCCGATTCGGCCTCGAAGGTGTTGCCGTGCATCGGGTCGCAGATCCAGGCGACCGGGGCACCGGACTGGGCGACCTTCTCCACCAGAGGCGGCAGGCCCTCACGGATCTTGCCGGCGCCCATGCGGGTGATGAAGGTCAGGCGGCCGGGCTCGTGATCGGGGTTGAGGGCCTCGATCAGGGCCAGGGCGTCGTCGGGGCTGGTCGTCGGGCCGAGCTTGACGCCGATCGGGTTCTGGATCTTGCGCATGAAGTCGATGTGAGCGCCCTCGAGCTGCCGGGTGCGCTCGCCGATCCACAGGAAGTGCGCCGACACGTCGTACGGCCTGCCGGTGCGGGAGTCGACCCGGGTCAGGGCGTGCTCGTAGTCGAGGATCAGGGCCTCGTGGCTGGAGTAGAACTCGACGCCGCTGAACTCCGCGGGATCGGCGCCGCAGGCCCGCATGAACGACAGGGCCCGCTCGATCTCGCCCGCGAGCTGCTCGTAGCGCCGGCCGGCCGGGCTGCCCGCCACGAAGTCCTGGTTCCAGGCGTGGACCTGCCGCAGGTCGGCGTACCCGCCCTGGGTGAAGGCCCGGGTCAGGTTCAGGGTGGTGGCCGCGGAGTAGTAGGCCCGCAGCAGGCGCTGCGGGTCGTTGCGGCGGGATTCGGGGGTGAACTCGAAGCCGTTGACCATGTCGCCCCGGTAGGCCGGGAGCTCCACACCGTCGCGGACCTCGGTCGGCTTGGACCGCGGCTTGGCGAACTGCCCCGCCATCCGGCCGATCTTGACCACCGGGACGCTGCCCGCGTAGGTCAGGACCGCGGCCATCTGGAGCAGTGTCTTGATCTTGTTGCGGACCGCGTCGGCGCCCGAGCCGTCGAAGGTCTCGGCGCAGTCGCCGCCCTGGAGGACGAAGGCCTCGCCGAGGGCCACGGCCGCCAGCCGGTCCTTGAGCTGGTCGCACTCGCCGGCGAACACCAGCGGGGGCTGCCCGGCCAGCTCGGCGGTCACCGCGTCGAGCTCGGAGCGGTCCTCCCACTCGGGCTGCTGGACGATCGGACGGCTCCGCCAGGAGTTGAGATCAGGAATCTGCGTGCTCACAAACACCCAGGCTAAGCCACCCGCCGACCGGCGGCCACCCGAAGTCCACGGAGTAAGACGGCGGTGAGGGAAGCGCTTGCGGAACGGGCCTGAGGCTTCGCTTGCACCTTCCCATCAGGCGAGACACGAGGGATTCGGGCCCGCCGGGAAACGGCCGGGGAAAGAGCGCGGGAAACGGTGAGGCCGGCAGGCGCCACGGCGCTCACCGGCCTCGCTCGCCCTCCGCGGGCGGCCCTGTGGTCGAAAGGGCGGGTTACTACGCCGCCACCGGCGGCTTGACCTCCCTGACGGTCCGCTCGGACTCGATCACCAGCTGCCGCAGCCTGCGCAGCGAACGGTCGGTGATCTGCCGGACCCTGTTGTGCGACAGGCCGTACCTGGCGCCGATCTGGGCGTAGGACTGCGGCTCGCCGTCGTCCATGCCGAACCTGGCCCGCAGGATCGCCTGCTCCCGCTGGGGAAGGCGCTCCAGCATCCTGGCCAGGCCGACGAGGTCGTCGGCTGCCACGACCTCGACCTCGGGGGTGATCGCGTCGGGGTCCTGGAGCAGGGTCCCCATCGGCGTCTCGCCCTCGTCGTCGACGCTCGCGTCCAGGCTCGCCGGGTCGCGCCGCCAGCGCAGCAGCTCGTCGACGTGCTCGGGCGTGGTGTCCAGCGTCTCGGCGAGCTCGTCCCGGTTCGGATCCCGGCCGAGCTCCCGGCCCAGCGTGCGCTCGGCCCTGCGCAGCCGGGACAGCTCCTCCTCGACGTGCACGGGCAGGCGGATCGCCCGTGCCGTGTGGCTCAGGCCGCGGCCGATGGCCTGCCTGATCCACCACGTGGCGTACGTCGAGAACTTGTAGCCACGCTGATAGTCGAACTTCTCCACCGCCCGCATCAGGCCCAGGTTGCCCTCCTGGATCAGATCGATCAGCGGCAGAGATTCTGTCGGATATTTGCGCGCAATCGACACCACAAGACGTAGATTGGCCTCAACGAAGCGTTGCTTGGCCTGGAGGCCGAGCTCGACAACTTCCTGCAGCTCGTCCAGGCGAGTGCCCGAGGGCAGCTCGTCGCCTGAGTCGATCAACTGCTGGGCGAACAGGCCGGCTTCGATCGCCTTGGCCAGTTCGACCTCCTCGACGGCGTCGAGCAGCGGCCGGCGCCCGATCCGGTCGAGGTAGGCGCCGACGAGGTCTTTGTCGGGGGTGTCCACGGTCGCGCCACGAGTTGCAGCCATCCTGACCCTTCTTTGGTCGAGATCTCCCTACACTGCCAACGTTAATTACGGCTCTGTGATTCCCAGATCCGGCAGGGAATAGCCAGAGCCCGTCCGCTGCTCTACGGGGTGCCCACTTCCGGGGCCCTCAATACCGTCAGAACAGGAGAACCGCGCCCATGGCGACGATCGCACTCACCGAGGAGACCTTCGACGAGGTGGCACAGGGCGACGGCATCGTGCTGATCGACTTCTGGGCCTCCTGGTGCGGGCCCTGTGTCCGCTTCGCCCCGACCTACGAGAAGCTCTCCGACAAGCACGCCGACATCACCTTCGCGAAGGTCGACACAGAGGCGCAGCAGGGCCTGTCCGCCCGCTTCGACGTCCGCTCGATTCCCACGATCATGGCCGTCAGGGACGGCGTCATCGTCTACGCGGAGCCGGGCGCCCTGCCGGAGGCCACCCTCGAGAACATCATCGAGCAGATCCGCGCCCTCGACATGGACGACGTCCGAAAGAAGATCGCCGAGGCCGGCTGAGCCCCGGATGTCACGATGAGTAGCGATTCATGACCGTTACCGGACCGCCCGTCAGGCTGGACGTGGACTGACGGGCGGAGTCGGATGGGAGGCTCCACCCGCCGAAGTCCGGAGGCTCCTCCCATGACCCCCGACATCCTGCGCCGCCTCGGGGACCTGCGCCCGGTCGCAAGCCTGCGTCAGGCCGGACGGCCCATCAGAACCGAGGACTACGTCGAGGACGGCCGTTTCGTCGTCCGCGCCGACCTTCCCGGCCTCGATCCCGCCAGGGACATCGACCTCTCCGTCGAGCGAGGCCACCTCGAGATCAGAGCGGTGCGGCGCGTCCCCCTGCACGAGCGCGGCCACGCCGGCATCAGCTACGGCCTCTTCCGGCGGGTCCTGCGCCTGCCCGAGGGCGCCGACGGCGCCAGCCTCGAGACCGACTACACCGACGGCGTCCTGAGGCTGGCGTTCAAGCTGCCGGGCGGCGACAAGCCGATCCCGCTCCACGGCGACCGCCGCAGGCCGTCCCCCGACTGACCCCTACGCTGGTGACGTGCTCGAAGACGTCGCCGACCTGCTGGCCTGCCCGCTCTGCGCAGGCTCCCTGACCCTGGACGGCGTCCTCCGCTGTCCCTCGGGGCACTCCTTCGACGTCGCGCGCCAGGGCTACGCCAGCCTCCTGCGCGGAGACGCCCACACCGGAACCGCCGACACCGCGGCCATGGTCACAGCCCGCGCCGCCTTCCTGGACGCGGGCCACTACGCTCCGCTCGCCGCCGTCCTCACCGAACTGTGCGAGGGCACGATCCTCGACGCCGGCGCGGGCACCGGCCACTACCTCGCCGCCGCCATGGCCGCCGCCGACCGGGGCCTGGCCCTCGACATCTCCAAGTTCGCCATGCGCCGCGCCGCCCGCGCCCATCCCCGCGTCGGCGCGGCCGTCGCCGACCTGTGGGCGGATCTGCCGGTCAGGTCCGGAGCGGTCGACGTCGTCATCAACGTGTTCGCCCCCCGCAACGGACCCGAGTACCACCGGGTGCTGCGCCCAGGGGGCCGCCTGGTCGTCGTGACCCCGCGGCCCGGCCATCTGGCGGACCTCATCGGGCCGCTCGGCCTGCTGTCGGTGGACGCCCGCAAGGACAGCAGGGTGGCCGGAGCACTCGGCGACGCCTTCACGCTCTCCGGCGAGCGGGACCTGACCGTCCCGCTCGAGCTGACCTCCGCGGAGGCCGCGACGCTGGCCGGGATGACCCCGAGCGCCCATCACGTTCCGGCGGACGTCCTCGCCGCCCGCACCGCGGAACTCGGCCCGGTGATCGAGGCGGAGGCATCGTTCCGTGTCGCGCTCTACGCCCGGGCCTGATCCCGGGCCCGGGTCAGAGACCGGTCCGCGCGAGCTGGAGGACGATCTGCGGCGTGTCACCGGGAGCCAGCGCGTCCAGGGCACCGGGAACACCGGACACCTCATGGAGGAACGACACACTGACGGCCCGGACGGCGCCGTGCAGAAGAAGGCTCTGCAACGCCTGACCCGCCCGCAGCCAGGCCGCCGGACCGTCGCCGGGCGTAGTGATCACCGCCGTCTGCGGGCCACCGCTCCGGGGAAGGCAGTGGAGCGTCGCCCCCGCCAGCCGCGCCGCCTCCGCCAGCTCCTGAAGAACGGGAGCCGGCGGCCGCTGGTCGCCGTACGGCTGACGGGCCGGGAGCGGACGCAGGCTCGCCGCGTAGAGAAGACGTTCGGACGGCCGCGAGCGGTGCGGCCCGACGAGCCGGACCTGGGCCAGCAGCGTCGGATGCCCGCGATCGGGAAGGAGACGGACGACCGGCTCATAGCCGACCTGGGCCGCCGACAGCCGCAGATTGCAGAGAGCGGCACCACAGCCGAGATGCAGCGAACGGCCCCGCGGATCGGCCACGGCCCGGAACCGGACCGGATCGGCGTGCACCTCGACCAGACCGGGCCTGGCGACCAGCCGGGACGCCCTGATGCTGTGCAGCGCCGGTGCCAGGGCCCCCGCGACCACGAACCGGCTGGCGTTGAGTTCGTTGAGCGCGCCCGCGACGGTCAGAGTCGTCAACCCGTGCCTCCCAGCAGGTCACACCCGGCTACTGATCAGTAGAAGGTACAAGGGCGCCGTGGCCCACGCCACCCCGGCCGCGTCACGGTTTGACTCCTGTAGGACCCGTGCGTAAGCTCAACAAGCCGATCCACGAAAAACCCGTGCGGGCTGACGCCTGCCGGAGTTACAGTGGACAGGCCGACCCGGAGAAGGGGATGCAGGACGCCGCAAGGTGGCCGGCCCCGGCGGGACTCCTCACTCAGAACCATCCGATCCTCGAATACCGTGATTTCCGGTGTCCGGAGAATGGTACTTTTCGGTGTGCGGATTCCGGGGAGGGAATCAAAATGGCGCGAAAATCGCCGGTTTGACTCCCTCGAAGAACCTGCTAAATTGGAAACACACCGCGAGGGAAACGCCTGAAAGGGCCGGAACTTCACGGGCTCGTTTCTTGAGAACTCAACAGCGTGCTAAAAGTCAGTGCCAAAATAAT
>NZ_BAAAUV010000038.1:0-58029 GCF_039534125.1 Actinocorallia longicatena
CGCCCGCCAGCCACGGCAGTACCGCGACCAGGCCCGCCGCGGTTCCGGCCAGCGCTCCCGCGCCGCGCGCCGCCCAGTCCGGCCCGTACTCCCGCGCGGCGACGACCTCCAGCTCGGCGCCGAAGACCGCCGCGTCACGCGGCCGCTCCTGCGGCCGCTTGGCCATGCCGTGCCGCACCAGCGGGCGCAGCGCCTCCGGGACCAGCTCCTCGGGGACGGGCGCGGTCCGGTGCCCGGCCTCCAGCGCGGCGAGGGTCTCGCCGCCGAACGGCCGCCGTCCGGCGACGCACTCCACGAACACGCAGGTCGCCGCGTACACGTCGGTGGCGGGCGAGGCGGCGCCGCCCGCCCACTGCTCGGGCGCCATGTAGGCCGGGGTGCCCGACCGGCCGCCGCCGCCGGCGAAGACCGCGATCCCGAAGTCGACCAGCTTGCTCTCGCCCTCGGCGGTGACCATCACGTTGGACGGCTTGTAGTCGCGGTGCACCACGCCGATGTCGTGCGCGGCGCAGAGTCCCAGCAGCGATCCCCTGAGCACGCTCAGCGCGGCCTCCGGCGGCAGCGCGCCGTGCCGGTCCAGCAGCTCCGACAGCGGGGCGCCCGGCACCGCCTCCATGATGATCGCCGCGCCGTCCGGCCGCTCCTCGAAGCCGAGGATCTCCACGACGTTCGGATGCCGCAGCCTGGCCATCATCCGGGCCTCCTCGCGGAAGGCGTCCGTGACCTCGCCGTAGGAGTACTTGACGGCCACCGTCCGGCCCTCGGCGTCGCGGGCGAGGGCGACCCTCCCCTGCGCGCCGGAGCCGAGCGTGCCGATCTCGATCAGCCCGTCCAGGTCCATGCCGCCTACCCGACGTCGCGGATCTCGAAGTCGTCGAACTCGGCGTAGGTCTTGCCGTCGTTGGAGTTCTGGACGAGCACCCCGCCGACGCCGGGTCCGACGAACGGCTGCTCGCGGTCGGACTGCTCCAGCGCGAGGGAGCCGTTCAGCCACGCCTTCAGCACGATCTTCCCCGGCTCGCGGCTGCACAGGATCGACAGCGTGTTGTCGCCGCTCTTCGTGAATCCGGCCGCCTGCTTCTTCGACGCGATGGTCTTGGAGATCTCCTTGCCGACGGTCTTGCGCAGGGTGATGCCCTCGCCGTCGCTGCGGACCGCGAACCGGTAGGCGTCGGTCTCCGACTTCGGCCCGAAGCAGAACATCCCGAACTCACCGTAGGCGGGGCCCTTGATGTTGCGGACCTTCACCGACAGCAGCGCGCGGTAGGGCAGATAGCCGTCGGGGCCGGTGTAGGCGCCGGAGTAGCCGGTGCTGTCGGTCTGCATCCGGCGGACGCCTCCGGTGTCGGCCTTGGTGCTGAAGTCGTACCAGGTGTCGGTGCCCTTCTGGAAGTCGGTGGTGTACACCAGGCGTCCCTTGGGCGGGCCGTCGTCGCCGCTCAGGAAGAACAGCCCGGCGCCCGCGACCAGCGCGAGCCCCGCGACGATCGCGCCCGCCAGCAGGTAGCGCCGGTTGCCCGGCATGCCCGGGCGCGGGCGCGGCGAGCCGGTCACGGTCGGCGGCGCGACGGGCGGGGAGGCGAACGCGGCGGGCTGCGGCGGCCCGTACCCCTGCTGCTGGGGCGGTGCGTACTGCGGCTGCCGGGGCGCGTACTGCGGCTGCGGTGCGGCCGGGGGCGGGGTCCAGTTCGCCGAGACGTTCTGCGCCAGGCGCTCGGAGTCCGGCCGGGTCTGCCCGGTCAGCGACTCCAGGAGCTGCTGGGTGGTGGGCCGGGCGGCCGGGTCGCGGGACAGGGCGGCCCGGACGAGCTTGCCGACCCCCTCGTCGAGGCCCTCGAGGTTGGGCTCGCCCTGCATGACCTGGTAGAGGATCGCCGGGACGTTCGCCGCGGAGAACGGCACGTTGCCGGTCCCGGCGTAGGCGACGACGCAGCCCCACGCCCAGACGTCGGCCGGCGGCCCCGCCTCCTGGCCCTGGATGACCTCGGGCGCCATGTAGGCGGGGGTGCCGACGAAGGCTCCACTGCGGGTCGCGGCGACCATCGTGTCGAGGGCGCGGGCGATGCCGAAGTCGATGACCCGGGGGCCGACCGGGGAGAGCAGCACGTTGGCCGGCTTCAGGTCGCGGTGCACGATCCCCGCGCCGTGGATCGCGGTCAGCGCGGTCGCGACCCCGACGGCCAGATGCTCCAGCGACGACCCGTGCATCGGGCCGTTCCGGCGGATGTGGACGTCGAGGTCGGGTCCGGCCACGTACTCGGTGACCACGTACAGCGGTTCCGTCTCCAGCTGGGCGTCCAGGACGCTCGCCGTGCAGAACCGCCGGACGCGCTGAGCCGCGGTCACCTCGCGCCGGAAGCGGTCGCGGAACGACTGCTCGTCGGCGAGCTCGGCGTTGATCACCTTCACCGCGACATCACGGCCCTGGGGATCCTTGGCCAGGTAGACCGTGCCCATTCCACCTCGGCCGATCTTGTTGACCAGCTGGTACGGGCCGATGCTCTCATCCATGAACGGGGGCTCCTCAAGTGAAGATCCCGACCATTCTGGCGCAAGTTACGGAATCAGGAGCAACTTACCCGTCGTCCGGCGGCCCTCGAGGTCCTCGTGGGCGGTCCGCGCGTCGGCCAGCGGGTAGGTCCTGCCGATGTGGAGCTTCAGCTCTCCGGAGGCGACCCAGCGCAGCACGTCGCCGGCCCGCTCGGCCAGTTCCTCGCGCGTCACGGTGTAGTGCGCCAGGCTGGGCCGGGTCAGGTAGACGCCGCCCGCGCCCGCGAGGCGCATCGGGTCGACCGGGTCGACCGGGCCGCTGGCCGCTCCGTAGAGGGCGAGCACGCCGCGGCGGCGCAGGGCGGCGAGGCTGCCGTCGAAGGTGGTGCGTCCCACGCCGTCGTAGACGGCGGCCACTCCCTCGCCTCCGGTCAGGTCGCGCACGGCCTCGGCAAAGCCGTCGTAGCCGAGCACCTCGTCGGCGCCGGCCTCGCGGGCGAGCCGCTCCTTCTCCGGCGTCGAGACGGTGCCGATGACCCGGCCGCCGCGCAGCTTCACGAGCTGGGTCAGCAGCAGGCCCATCCCGCCCGCGGCGGCGTGGACGAGCACGGTCTCGCCCGGGAGGACCGGGTGGGTGGAGTGCGTGAGGTAGTGCGCGGTCATGCCCTGGAGCAGCGCCGCGGCCGCCAGGCGCAGGTCGGCTCCCGCGGGGACGGCGATCGCCCGGTCGGCGTTCACCAGCGCCCGCTCGGCGTAGCCGCCGACGGCGTCGGCCGTGGCCACGAGGTCGCCGGCCGCGAAGCCGGTGACGCCGGGGCCGACCGCCACGACGGTGCCCGCGACCTCGACGCCCGGGGTGAACGGCGGCTTCGTCGGGTAACGCCCCGTCCGGTGGTAGGTGTCGATGTAGTTGACGCCCGCGGCCGCCACCTCGACGGCGAGCTGACCGGCGCCGGGCTCGGGAGCGGGCACCTCGGACGGGTGCAGGACCTCGGGTCCGCCGTGTTCGGTGACGACGATCGCGCGCATGTCGGGAAACCTCCGTGAAAGCCGAGAGAAGGGACGTCCCTGATCAACCGCGGGACGTCGCCCAGTCTTCCCTGAGCGCCCCCATCGCGAGGCTCACCGACTCCTCGACGCGGCTGACGACCTTGTAGGGATCGAACTCCTGCCGCGAGGCGCACTGCTCGAACCCGACCCGCGTGGCCCCCTGGAAGATCGCCACCAGCAGCGCCGGGCGCATGTCGGCCTCGGGGTCGACGCCCATCCGGCGGGCGATCTCATCGGTCAGGACGGCCAGCGAGGTGTTCTGCCGGGCCAGGTGGGCGGCGATCAGGGTGGGCGTGGTCTCGATGACCTCGCGGATCCTGCGCTGCCGCTCGTGCTCGACGGCGTCGCCGTCGCGGATGACGTCCAGGACGCCCCGCATGGCCTCGACCAGGGTCCTGGTCGGCGGCAGGGAGTCGGGGAGCTCGCGCAGCAGCTCGACCATCGACTGGTCGAAGGCGTCCATGACGCCGAGGACGACGTCCTCCTTGGTGGCGAAGTAGCGGAAGAAGGTCCGCTGGGAGACCTCGACCGCGGCGACGATCTCGTCGATCGTCGTCTGCTCGTAGCCGCGGCGCAGGAACAGGTCCAGGGCCGCGTCGATGAGCGCGAGCCGGGTGCGCTGCTTCTTCAGCTCACGCAGGCCGCTCGTGGTCATCGCCCACCTCCGCCTCTCACGATACCTCCCACGACAGGCAGTGACACATCACACAACATGCCAAGTGTCAGCCGCTGACATAATGATGCTTCAACTATCCGTATCCGAATGGGGGCAACTATGACGCAGGCGGCGACCGCCGTACAGGCGTCCGGGAAAGCCAAGGAGGCGAAACCGGGCGGCAGTCCCGCGCTGACGCTGCTCGCGGTCGCGCTAGGGGTCATCATGGTCACGCTCGACGGCACCGTCGTCGCCGTGGCCAACCCGTCGATCGGGGCGGATCTCAACGCCTCGCTCGCCGACCTCCAGTGGGTGACCAACGGCTACCTGCTGGCGCTGGCCGTGTTCCTGATCACCGCGGGCAAGCTCGGTGACCGGTTCGGCCATAAGACGATCTTCCTCACCGGCATCGCGGGGTTCGCGGTGACGTCGCTGGCGATCGGGCTGTCGAGCGGCATCACCATGCTGATCGCGATGCGCGTCCTCCAGGGCGTGTTCGGCGCGATGCTCCAGCCGACCGCGCTGGGGCTGCTGCGCTCGGCGTTCCCGGCCGAGAAGCTGAACATGGCGCTGGGCATCTGGGGCGCGGCCATCGCCTCCTCGACCGCGGCCGGGCCGATCGTCGGCGGCCTGCTGGTCGAGCACTACAGCTGGCAGTCGGTGTTCTACATCAACGTGCCCGTCGGCATCATCGCCTTCGCCATCGGGCTGAAGGTCCTGCGCAACCAGCGGGGCGAGAAGTCCGGGTTCGACGTGCCCGGCATCCTCCTGCTGTCCGGCGCGATGTTCGCCGTCGTCTACGGGATCATCAAGGCGCCGAGCTGGGGCTGGGGCGACACCCGGACCATCGGCCTGTTCGCCGCCGCCGTCGCGCTGTTCGCCGCGTTCGTCTGGTGGGAGAACCGGGCGGCCGAGCCGCTGCTGCCGCTGGGGCTGTTCCGCTCGGTCAGCATCTCGGTCGGCACGATCATGATGCTGCTGGTGGCGTTCGGCATGTTCGGGGCGCTGTTCTTCCTCACCTTCTACATGCAGAGCGTCCACGGGCTCTCGCCGGTCGACTCCGGCCTGCGGCTGCTGCCGATGATGCTGGCGATGATGGTCGGCTCGCCGATCGCGGGCATCATGATCACCAAGCTCGGGCCGAGGATCCCACTGATCGCGGGCCCGCTGCTGGCCGCCGGCGCGTTCCTCGGGCTGACCACGCTCGGCCTGACCGGCGGGTTCACCGACACGCTCCCCTGGTTCGTCATGCTGGGCCTGGGCCTGAGCCCGGTGTTCGTCGGCGCCACCGACATCATCGTCGGGAACGCTCCAGTTTCGATGGCGGGCGTCGCCTCCGGGCTCCAGAACTCCGCCATGCAGGTCGGTGGCGCCCTGGGCACCGCCGTGCTGGGCGCGCTGATGACCGCCCGGGTCGGTTCCAGCCTGTCCGGCCACTTCACCGAGGTCGGGCTGCCCGCGCCGGGGGACGCGGCGGTCGACCAGATGAAGGAGATCGTGGCGGCCGGGATCGCCCCGGTCCCGCCGGGCACCGAGCCCGCCGTGGCCGAGCTGATCTCCAAGGCCTCCCACCTCGCCTTCATCGACGGCATGCACCTGGCGTTCTACGTCGCCGCCGTGGTGTCGCTGGTCGCGGCCGGTCTCGGCCTGTTCGTCAAGGCCGGGCGCAAGGTCGAGGGCGCCGTCGTCCACGTCTAGCGGCTTGCTCCACCGGAGGCTCGTTCGATAATGTTTTCGAACGGGCCTCCGTTCGTTCTTCCCCCCGGACGGGCGTCTTCGACGTTCCACAGGAAGGGGGAGGCAGGTGAACCGCGTCTACGGGGATCCGGTGGAGGTGTGGCCGGGGCCGGACGGGCAGCCCGCGAGATTCGTCTGGCGCGACCGGCTGTTCGTGGTGCGGCGGGTGATGCGGCACTGGGTCTCGACCCGCGACTGGCGCGGCGACGAGCTCTCCGACGGGGTGGAGCGGGAGTTCTGGCAGGTCGAGGCGAGCCCGGGCCGCGAGATCGGGGTGTACGAGCTGCGCCTGGCCCCCGAGTCGGGAACCTGGCAGCTCTCCCGCTCCTGGAGCTGAGCGCGGCGGCCCGCCTTCAGGAGCGCAGCTGGAGGCGGGTGATCTGGAAGACGACCGCCATGCACAGGGTGGCGGCCAGGGCGAGCAGGCCGTTGGCGGCGACGCCGATCTGGACGGCCAGCAGGGCGTCGGCGCGGGTGCCCGTCCCGGCCGCGGGGAACAGGGCCATCAGCACGATCGAGCCGAGCAGGCTCCCCCACCAGGCGAGGACGACCAGGCCCACCGCGTGCCGCTCGGCCATCCGGTACCGGCCGCTGGAGGTCCACACGTCGTGCATGAGCCGGGGCGGGATCCACAGGTTGCCGAAGGGCAGGAACCAGGCGCCGACCGTCCAGGCGCGGCGGTGGCGCAGCGGCCCCTCGGCCTGCTCGTGCGCCCGCCACAGCCAGGCCAGGAACAGCGCGCCGGTCAGCGTGGACATCGCCCCGGCGATGATGAAGACGTCGTTGTAGGTGCCCAGCGTGGTGCCGGTGGCGGCCGCGTCGTAGGAGGTGTTGGTCCCGTGCCGCAGGCCGGGCAGCATCCGCATCAGGCTGACGGCCGAGCCCATCGACAGGAACGCGTTGAAGCCGAGGAGCATGAACAGCCCGACGGCCAGGGCGCGGAAGTCGCGGCGGCGCGACCAGGCGCCGCAGGCCGGACAGCGCGTGACCTCGGTGGGGATGATGTCCCCGCACAGTCCGCACGGCATGTCGCGCCTCCCCGGGGTCCTCGGCCACTCGACGATTTCCCCGAAGTGTACGTATTCCTGACCAGTACTTTAAGAACCGGGAGGAGCCGGTATACGCCTCAGGTCTGATCCGGAACCCGTCCTGCGCCCGATGCGTTCTGTCACCGCCGGAGCGCATGGTGGAGTCATGATGATTGTTCAGGTGGCGATCGCGGTGGTCTTCGTGGTCTTCCTGGTCGGCGGCGGCCTCGTGCTCCCGCTGCTGGGCATGGTCGAGGACGCCCGCGATCACAGGCCCGCGCTCACCCCGAAGCCGGACGACGGACGGCGGCTCGAAGCGGTCAGGGAGACCGGCGGCCCCGAACGGGAGAGGATCGCGGCGTGACGAAGATTCAAGGCAGCGGATCACCTTCCCAATGGCTCCGCCGGGGGCCGGTGTCGGGCGTGTCCGGGACGGCCGGTGCGGGCGATCCTGGGCCGCATGCCCCGCAACCAGACCGGTTACCTCCCTGAGCCGATGCCCGACACCCGGCGCACGCTCATCCTCGACGCCGCCCGCCGCTGCTTCATCCGCAACGGCTACCACGGCACGTCCATCCGGGACGTCACGACCGAGGCGAAGGTGCCCTTCACCGGCGTCAACCGCTACTTCCCGACCATGGAAGACGTGATCAGCGCCTTCGCCGACGACGCCGCGGAGGAGGTGGCGCGGGTCTTCGCCGCCGCGTTCGGCAGGATGCCCGAGCCCGCCGACGCCTTTCCGCACGTCGAGCAGGGCTTCCCGCTGCTGGCGGTGCGGGTGTGGAGCGCGGCGCTGCGCGCGACCGTGCTGGACGAGCAGGTCAACGAGACCTACGCCGAGTTCACCACGGCCCTGCTCTGGTACGTCGAGCTGTACCAGCGCACCGGGCTGATCACCCGCGAGGTGCCCTCGATCAGCATCGTCCGCACCCTCGTCGCGCTGATCCACGGGTTCATGGTCCAGCGCACGCTGTTCGGCGACGTCGACACCCGCGCCTTCCGCGACGGGCTGCGGCAGCTCCAGTGATAAGTCCGGGGGCGTCTCGGCCAGGCACTGCCTGAGCACCGATCTGCGGATCTTCCCGCTCGGGGCCCGGGGCAGGCCCGGCACCAGCACGATCTTCTCCACCAGGCCCTGGGCCCGGCCCAGGAGCTGGCCGGTGAGACCCGCCCCGGGATCGAGGCCTGCCAGCGGCACGACATAGGCGCACAGCCGGCGGCCGTCCCCCACCACGGCGACCTCGGCGACCGAGGGATGGCCGCCGAGATGGCGTTCCAGCGCCAGCGGGGTGACCGGGCGCCCGCCGACGGTCTCGACGTCCTCGGCCCTGCCGTGGTGGTGGACGAAGCCGTCGGCGTCGCGGTGGACGAGGTCGCCGGTGGCCAGCCAGCCGTCCCGGTCCAGGGCCCGAGCGGTGCGCTCGGGCAGGTTGAGATAGCCGGTCATGATCGACGGACCCCGGACATGGAGGCCGCCGGTCTCACCGGTGGCGGCCTCGCGTCCGCCGGGGGTGCGGATCGAGATCTCGTAGGGGTCGAGGACCACGCCGAGGGTGTCGGCGCGGCGCCGCCGGACGGTGTTGGCGATGAAGGTGTGACCGGCCTCGGTGGTGCCCAGGCCGTCCAGGAGCGGGCAGCCGAGGGCCCGCTCGACCCGCTCGCGCAGCGCGGGGAGCAGCGGTTCGCCCGCGGTGCAGGCCGCCCGCAGCGACCCGCCGAACGATCCGCCGGGGCCGCCGAGCATGCCGCCGCTGGAGGTGAGCGCCGCGTACATCGGCGGCGTGGTGAACAGCACGGTCGGCCGGTGCAGGCGCAGCTGGGCGGCGAGCCCAGGGCCTGTGGCGCGGTCCTCCCACAGCACCGCGGAGGCGCCGAAGTGGAGCGCGAAGACGATCGTGATGCCGAAGCCCCACGGATAGCAGGCCTTGGACGCCGAGAGCAGCACGTCGTCCCGGCCGATCTCCAGCACCCGCCCGGACGCCGCGCAGAAGGCCCGCGGATCACCGTGCCGGTGCACCACCCCCTTGGGCGGCCCCGTCGTGCCCGACGTGTACTGCACGTAGGCCGGGGTCTGCGCGCCGACCCGGGCGGGCGGGGGCGTCCCCGCGCCGGTGCCGGTGAGCAGATCCCTGGCGAGCAGGACGGGGCCGAAGCGGTCGGCCAGCCCCGGCTCGCAGACCACGAGCCAGGGGTCGGCGTCGCGCAGCACGTGCGCGTGCTCCTCCACCGGGGCGTGCGGGCTGACCGTGACGGCCAGCGCCCCCAGATGGAAGGCGCCCAGAACGGCCGCGACCAGGCCCGGCGAGTCGGGAAGCACGATGAGCACCCGGGTCCCGGCCCGCACGCCCCGCTCGTGGAGGACCGCGGCGGCCCGGCCCACGGCGTCGTGGACCTGGCCGTGCGTCAGCGTCCCCTCCCGCCACCGGAAGGCGGTCCGCTCCCGCCAGCCGTAGGTGATCGCCCGCTCGGCCAGCAGCACGGCGAGGTTCGCCGGAGGTTCCAGGGCGAGATCCTGCGGATCGGGCATCAACCGCGTCATCGACGGAGCTCCTCGTGCCGGGGGGTCACCAGGAGGTTACGACGGGTAACGGTTCCGCCACATCATGTTCACCGAGGAGAACATGGCGGCCCAGTGAAATACCGGGCGGTGTCCGTCTAGGGGTGCGGGAGCCAGGCTCCGTCGCGGCGGACCAGGAGCTCGCGGATCAGCAGGTGGTCGCCGCGGGCCCAGACGCGGTCGGCGACCCAGCGGAGCTTGGCCAGTCCCTGCTCGTCGTCGGAGCCGGTCGCGGTGAAGACGTCGCGGGCGGGGACGCCGACCACGAGCTCGCCGTCGACCTCCTGGGCGAGCTTGTCGAGGAACGGCTCGTCGAGCAGGAGCCCGGCCTCGAGGTCGCCGCCGACCGTCACGGTGACGGCGCGGACGTCGGGGAACCAGTTGAGGGCCAGGTCCGGGCGGCGGACCCGGAGGTTGCCCGCCGCCCTGGGGCGCAGGGCGTCCTGCCGGAGCCCCAGCTCGGCCAGGCGGCGCGGCGTGACGGGCTCGAACCTGGGCCTGCCGTCGTCGCCGGGCGTCTGGTCGATCCCGTAGGACAGGTGCAGATCCCCGGCGAACGGCTCCCTGATCGGGACGTCCTGGGCGGACAGCGGGAAGTCCAGCCGGACCTCGACCGGGACCCGTGCCCCGAGGATCGGGACGATCAGGTCGTACGGTTCGGTCACGGCATCCTCCACAGGCACATCCGCCCCGCGGCTCTCGGGCGGGTCACTCCGGGCGCTCACGATAGCGGCTGGTGGGGGCCGCCGCCCCGGTTAGGCCCCCGGAGGCAGGAGCGGGAGGCCCGCGGGGGCTCCCTCGTCGATGAGGCGGCGGAGGGCGTCGAGGTCCAGATGGGCGGTGACCAGGTCGGCGAGCAGGTCGAGCTGGGCCTCGCGGAGGGCGGCGAATCCCGTGCCGGGCGCCGGGACGAACCGCCGGGACGTGCGGGCGGCGATCTCGGTCAGGAAGGCCCGGCGGAAGGCGTCGTTCTCGAAGGCCCCGTGCCAGGTGGTGCCGTAGACGCCGGCCTGCTCGCAGCCGTCGAGGAAGGGTTCGCCGCCCTCGGCCAGGGCCTGCCCGTGATGGATCTCATAGGCGTGGACGGGATGGCCGTAGTGGGCGCCGGAGGGGCGGCGGAGGGTCTTCTCCCGGGCGAAGGTCACCGACACCGGCAGCAGCCCGAGGCCCTCGACCGTTCCGGCCTTCGACTCGACCTGGTCGGTGATCGTCCGGGCGAGCATCTGGTAGCCGCCGCAGATGCCGAGGACGGGTGTCCTGCGCTCGGCGAGGAGACGGTCGAAGCCGCGCTCGCGCAGCCAGCCGAGGTCGTCGACGGTGGCCCGGGAGCCGGGCAGGACGACCAGATCGACGTCGGCGAGCTCTCCCGGCGCGGTGACGAAGCGAACGGAGACGCCGGGCTCGCAGCTCAGGGCGTCGAGGTCGGTGAAGTTGGAGATGCGGGGGAAGCGCAGCACGCCGATCCGCAGGGTCTCCTCCCCCGCGGGCGGTCCGGTGTCGGGACGGGCGGCGTCCAGGCCGAGGGAGTCCTCGACGTCGAGCCAGATGCCCGGCGCCCACGGCAGGACGCCGAGAACGGGCCGTCCGGTGAGGCGCTCGATCTGGTCGAGGCCCGGTTGCAGCAGCTCGACCGCCCCCCGGAACTTGTTGATCACGAATCCGGAGACGAGCCGCTGGTCGTCGGCGTCGAGCAGGCCGACCGTCCCGTAGAGGGCGGCGAAGACCCCGCCCCTGTCGATGTCCCCGACCACGATCACCGGCAGCCCGGCGGCGCGGGCCAGGCCCATGTTCGCGATGTCGCCGCGGCGCAGGTTGATCTCGGCGGGGCTGCCCGCGCCTTCGCAGACCACGACGTCGTACTCGGCGCGCAGGGCCCGGTAGCTGTCGAGGGCGACCTCGCGGAGCCGGTCCTTCAGCTCGCGGTACTCCAGGGCGTCGACGTCGGCGATCGGGCGTCCGCGGACCACGACCTGGCTGCGGCGGTCGCTGCCGGGCTTCAGCAGGATCGGGTTCATGTGCGCGGTCGGCTCGATCCCGGCCGCCTGCGCCTGCATGACCTGCGCCCGGCCGATCTCCGCGCCGTCGGCCGTCACCATCGAGTTCAGGGACATGTTCTGCGCCTTGAACGGCGCGACCCGCACCCCCTCGCGCGCCAGCCACCGGCAGATCCCCGCCGTGACCACGCTCTTCCCCGCGTCGGACGTCGTCCCGGCTACGAGCAGCCCACCCCGCACATGTCCTCCCTCACTCCCCCACAGCATCGCGCACGATCAGCGCGGCCCCCGCGGCGGCCACCGCCGCCAGCGCCGTGACCGTCGCGCTGAGGCGGGCGGCGCGGCGAAGGTCGGGGACGCCCGGCGCGGGACCGTCGCCGAGAGCGGGACGGTGCTCGGTGGCCCCGTGGTAGGTGTTCGCGCCGCCCAGCCGCACGCCCAGGGCCCCGGCCGCGGCGGCCTCGCAGTGCCCGGCGTTGGGGCTGGGATGACGGGCGGCGTCGCGGCGCATCACCCGGTAGGCGGCCGCGGCCGTGGAGCCGAGCGTGCCGGGGGCGGCCACGGAGAAGGCGGCCGCGACGGTGAGATGGCCGGTCAGCCGGGCGGGCAGGAGGTTCACGGCGTCGTCGAGGCGGGCGCTCGCCCAGCCGAACCGCAGGTGGCGCGGGGACCGGTAGCCGACCATCGCGTCGAGGGTGTTGATCGCGCGGTAGCCGAGCAGTCCCGGCACCCCGGCGACCGCGCCCCAGAACAGCGGGGCGACGGCGGCGTCGCTGGTGTTCTCCGCGACGGACTCGACCGTGGCGCGGGCCAGGCCTGCGGCGTCGAGGCCCGCGGGGTCACGGGCGCACAGGTGCGACAGGCGGGCGCGGGCCTCGCGCAGGTCGCCCGACTCCAGATGGCCGGCCATCCGGGCGGCCTCGCGGAGCAGGGACGTGCCGCCGAGGACCGTCCAGGTGGCCGCGGCGGTGGCGAGGGTGTGGGCCACCGGGTGGCGGCGGGACAGGCGCTCGATCCCGATCCCGGTGGCCACGGCCGTGCCCACCGCGATCCCGGTGAACAGGGCTCCCCTGCCGCGGCCGTCGGCGTACAGGCGCCGCTCCAGGGCCGAGGCGGCGCGGCCGAAGCCCGCCACGGGATGGAAGCGCCGGGGGTCGGCGAAGACCGCGTCGGCGGCGGCGCCGAGGGCGAGCCCGGCCGACCTGGTCCTTGAGGTGGGGATCCGCACCGCACGACCGTAACGCAGGGGAGGATGGGGGCGTGCTCGAGGAACGCTTGGCGAAGGTGACCAGGGTCGTGTCCGACCCGTCGGTGGTGGCGTCCTACACGCGGGACTACACCGGACGGTGGGAGGGGCGGGCCCGGCTGGTCGTGCGTCCCCGGGACACCGGCGAGGTCGCCGAGGCCGTGCGGATCTGCGCCGAGGAGGGCGCGCGGATCGTCAGCCAGGGCGGCAACACGGGCCTGGGCGGCGGCGGGATCCCCATGGACGGCGAGGTGGTCCTCTCGCTGCGCGGGCTCGACCGGATCGGGCCGGTGGACGTCGCGGCGGGCCAGGTGAGCACCGGCGCGGGGGTGGTCCTGTCCGATCTCCAGCGGGAGGCGCGGCGGACCGGCCTGGACTTCGGGGTGGACCTGGCCTCGCGCGGCTCCGCGACGATCGGCGGGATGATCGCCACCAACGCGGGCGGCGAACGGGTCCTGCGGTACGGGATGACGCGGGCGAACGTCGTCGGGGTGGAGGCGGTGCTGGCCGACGGGAGCCTGTGGTCGCGTCTCGGCGGGCTGCCCAAGGACAACGCCGGCTTCGAGCCGCCCTTCGCGGGCAGCGAGGGGATCCTCGGGATCATCACGGCCGCCCGGCTGCGGCTGGTGCCGCTGCTGGACGACCGCGCGACCGCGATGATCGGGTTCGCCTCGGCCGCGGACGCCGTCGCCGCCCTGGTGCGGCTGCGGGGGCTCGGCTCGCTGGAGATGGCCGAGTTCCTGCTCCCCGACGGGCTGCGCCTGGTCTGCGGGCACACCGGCCTGCCGCATCCGATGCGCGGCCACCACGCCTTCTACGTGATCGTCGAGTGCGCGGACCGGCGGGACCCGTCCGAGGAGCTGTACGCGGTGCTGGAGGAGCTCGACCCGCCGGAGGTCGTCGTCGCGGCCGACGCCGCCGACCAGCACCGGCTGTGGACCTACCGGGAGTCCCACGCCGAGGCGATCAACACCCAGGGGGTGCCGCTGAAGCTCGACGTGGCCGTCCCGCTGGGCGACCTGCCCGCCTTCCTCGACGACCTGCCCGCGCTCGCCGGGAAGGCGACCCCTTACCTGTTCGGCCATCTCGCCGAGGCCAACGTGCACGTCAACCTCATCGGCGCCGACGACGTCGCGGCGGTCACCGAGGCCGTCCTGGAGCGGGTGGCCGCGGCGGGCGGCAGCATCAGCGCGGAGCACGGCGTCGGCCGGGCCAAGACCGGGCATCTGCGCCTCAGCCGGTCCGCGGCCGAGATCGCCGTGCTCCGCGCCGTGAAGGACGCCCTCGATCCCGGCGGCCTGTTCAATCCGGGAGTGCTGCTCCCCTGATCACCGGCATCCCTCGAGGGTGAGCAGGAGCTCCTTGGCGGGCAGGCCCGCGGCGAAGCCCGTCAGGGAGCCGTCGGCGCCGACCACCCGGTGGCAGGGGCGGACGATCAGCAGCGGGTTCGCGCCGATCGCGGCGCCGATCGCGCGGGCCCTGGCGGGCGAGCCGCCGAGGGAGGCGTTGAGCTCGCCGTAGGTGGTGGTCGCGCCGTAGGGCAGCGCGTCGAGGGCGGCCCAGACCTCCCGCTGGAACGCCGTGCCCGCGGTGGCGGAGAAGGCCAGGTCGAACTCCTTCAGGTCACCGGCGAAGTAGGCGTCGAGCTGGGCGGTGACGGACGCGAAGGCCTCGTCGTCGCGGGTCCAGGAGTCCTGGGGCTCACGGGCGCCGCGCTGGCCGGGGGCCGTCACCGAGGCCAGCAGGAGGCCGTCCGCGGAACGCTCGCCGGTCAGCAGGAGGTCGCCGAGCGGGCTCGGGTGGATGGTGTAGATCATGATCGGCTCCTCAGAGTGAGTTCCACAGATGATGGGTGGCATAGGAGCCCCACGGGCTCCAGCCGTCCGGCCGCGCGCCGGGATGGCGGGCGAGCGCCTGGTTCAGCGCGACGTCGCCCGAGAGCAGGACGTCGGGGTCGCCGAGGGAGCGCATCCGGATGTAGCCGGCCGTCCAGGGGCCGATGCCGCGCAGGGCGAGCAGGTCGCGTTCGGCCTTCTCGCGGTCGGCGCCGGGGTCGAGGACCACCGCGCCGGAGTCCAGCGCGGCGGCCAGGGTGATGATCGTCGCGCGGCGGCTGCGCGGCATCCCCAGTTCCTCCAGGTCCGCCCCGGCCAGCACGGAGGTGGCGGGGAAGAGCGTGGTGAGGGAGCCGCACGAGGACGGCAGCCTCTCGCCGTAGGCCTCGACGAGCGTCCCGCCGAGCCGCCGGGCCGCCTCGACCGTGATCTGCTGGCCGAGCACGGCCTTGACCGCGGCCTCGTGCGGGTCGGCCGCGCCGGGCGCGCGCAGCCCCGGACGGGCCGCGGCGAGCGGTCCGAGCACCGGGTCGTCCGCGAAGTGGGCGGCCACGGCGGCCGGGTCGGCGTCCAGGTCGAACAGCCGCCGGATCCGCTGGGTCGCGGCCGTGAGGTCGCGCAGCTCCGAGAGCTGCAGGACGCAGTCCAGCCAGCCCCGGTCGCCGTGCTCCTCGTGGACGGCCGCGAATCCGGGCCCGTGCGGCAGCCGCAGCGTCCGCCGGTAGATCCGCGCCCCGCGCTCACCGGTGATCTCCTCGACGCCCGGCAGCGCCCTGCGGCCCAGGAAGTCGAAGATCTCCCCGGCCGCGTAGGGCCGCCGGTAGGGCAGCCGCAGCGGCACCCCCGCCGCGGCCGTCACGGCAGGCCCGGGCCCCGTGCCGCGGACCTCGCGCGGTGTCAGCGCGTAGATCTCCTTGATCGTGTCGTTGAACTGGCGGACGCTCGCGAATCCCGAGGCGAAGGCGATCTCGGTGACCGGCAGCTCCGTCGTCTGGAGCAGCACCCGCGCGCTCTGGGCGCGCTGGGCCCTGGCCAGGGCGACGGGACCGGCCCCGACCTCGGCGGTGAGCTGCCGCCGCACCTGCCGGGAGCTGTAGCCCAGCCGGTCCGCGAGCCCGCCGACCCCCTCCCTGTCGATCACCCCGTCGCCGATCAGCCGCATCGCCCGGGCGACCACGTCGCCCCGGAAGTGCCAGTCGGCCGAACCGGGCGCCGAGTCCGGACGGCACCGCTTGCAGGCGCGGAAGCCCTCCCCCTGCGCCGCCGCCGCGCTCGGATAGAACGCGACGTTCTCCCGCTTGGGCGTCGTCGCCGGGCAGGACGGCCTGCAGTAGATCCCGGTCGTCCGCACCCCGACGAAGAAGGCACCGTCGAACCGCCCGTCGCGGCTCTTCACGGCCTGGTAGCAGCTCTCGTCGTCTCTCACGCCTTCAGTCTGCGCGACCCCGCCACCCGCTACTAGCGGTTTTCGGACACGAAGAACCCCCATGACGTTAACGCTGTCACAGGGGCCTCAAAGCGGCGCGCCCAGAGGGATTCGAACCCCCGGCCGTCGGATTAGAAGTCCGATGCTCTATCCAGCTGAGCTATGGGCGCATCATTCGCGCCCCGAGTGTAGGGCACAACCCGCGCCGCGCACAGCAGGAAATACGCCCGGTTCATGCCCGACACGCAGCGGTCGCGCCGCTCCGGGGGCTCCGCATGGGAGGGTGGGTGCCGCTGGGCTTCCCCAGGGCTGGGCAACCGGTATTTTGGGGACGATTTCACTCCCGTCTTAGGGGTGGGGTGGAAGAGTGTCAGTCCATCCCCTTGCCTGATGATGCCGTCGAGCCGGAAATATGAGGACCATGTCGGAGAATGACAAGACCCCCAGCGTGAAGCTGCCGAGCGCACGGGACATCAGCCGGACGGACTTCACTCCGCATGGCATCAACCGGGGCAAGGGCTCGCTCAAGCGCCCGGCCAACAAGGCCGACCAGCGCAAGAAGCGGCTCATCAACACGGGCATCACGGTGATCGTCGTCGCCGTGCTCGGCGGTGTCGCCGGCGGCGCGTACGCGCTGACCCGCCCGGAGAAGGACTTCAAGGTCTCCGGCGCGTTCAACGCCGCCCCCAAGGTCAAGTTCCCCGAGATCGCGCCGTTCAAGAAGTCGACCACCAAGGTCGTCATCCCCGGCTCCGGCGACGTCCTGAAGAAGGGCGACACCGCCTTCCTGGCGTTCGCGTCCTACAAGTGGACCGGCGCCAAGAAGTCCGAGCCGCAGGGCACCTACAAGGACTCCTCGCAGGGCTCCCCCATCACCGGGATCAAGGTCGGCGACTCGACCGGCCTCAAGCCGCTGGACAACGCGCTGAACACCGTCAAGGTCGGCGAGCGGCTTCTGGTCACGATGACGGCCAAGGACCTCGGCGAGCAGGCCACCAACGTCGGCCTCAAGGCCACGGACAGCCTCGTCTTCGTCCTCGACGTCCTCAGCAGCCCGAAGGCGCTGACCGGCGCGCAGACCGACGTCGGCGACGCCAAGCTGCCGAAGATCACCGCGCCGAAGACCCCGGACGCCGCTCCCGGCTTCGAGATCCCCAAGGGCGACGCGCCCAAGGAACTCGTGGTCAAGACCCTGATCCAGGGCACCGGCAAGCCGGTCGCCAAGGGCCAGGCGCTGATCGGCAACTACGAGGGCCACATCTGGCGCGACAACAAGAAGTTCGACTCGAGCTGGGACCGCAAGGCCCCGACCGCCTTCGAGATCGGCACCGGCAAGGTCGTCAAGGGCTGGGACGAGGCGCTCGTGGGCGTCAAGGCCGGCTCGCGCGTCATGATCGTCATCCCGCCGGACCTCGGTTACGGCAAGGAAGGCAACTCCCAGGCCGGGATCAAGGGCACCGACACGCTCGTCTTCGTCGTGGACGTCCTCGACTCGATCTGATTCACCCAAGGCGCTCCGCCGCCGGCGGCCGATCTCTAGTGTGAGGTCGGCCGCTTTCGGCTTACGGGGCAACTTTCACGCGTTCTCGAACGTCTTTCAAGGGTGCACTCTTGCGCGCTCCAAAGCCCCGCCAAGCCTGGCCGGAGAGCGTCGGCCCTCAGGTAGGGTCAAGTGTCACGGAAAGGTAACGGGGGCACTTTGAGCGAGAATAAAGAGGCGGAGGCCAAACCGGTGGGCGGGAAGAAGAACCGCATCCTCCGCCGAGCGGCCTACACGGTCCTCGGACTGCTCGGGGTCGGCGTGATCGGCTTCGCCATCGCCTACGTGCTCACACCGGTGCCGGACGGCGCCCAGCTCGACGCGCGCAAGCAGCTGAACACCTACTACTACGCCGACGAGAAGACCGTCATCGCCGAGGTCGGCACCAACCGCACCGCCGTGCCCATCTCCAAGGTCTCCAAGGCGATGCAGCAGGCCGTGATCTCGGCCGAGAACCGCAGTTTCTACTCCGACCCCGGTGTCTCCTTCTCCGGCACCGCCCGCGCCTTCTGGTCGACCGTCTCCGGCGGCCAGGTGCAGGGCGGCTCCACGATCACCCAGCAGATGGTCCGGAACTACTACCGCGGCCTCAGCCAGGAACGCTCCGTGACGCGCAAGCTCAAGGAGGTCATGGTCTCGCTGAAGGTGGGCCAGTCCAAGGACAAGGACTGGATCATGGAGCAGTACCTCAACACCATCTTCTTCGGCCGCGACTCCTACGGCGTGCAGGCGGCCGCCCAGGCGTACTTCACCAAGGACGCCAAGGACCTGACCCCCGCCGAGAGCGCCTACCTCGCCGCCGCGATCCAGCAGCCGACCGTGTACTCGAACGTGACCAAGGCCAACAGGGCCGCCGCCGAGCAGCGCTGGAGGTACGTCCTGGACGGCATGGTCGCCGCCGGGAACGTCACCGCCGACGACGTGGCGAAGATGAAGTTCCCCAAGCTCGCGAAGCAGAACCTCACGAACATCTACGCCGGCCAGAACGGCTACATGATCGTCGCCGCGAACAACGAGCTCCGCAGGCGCGGGTACAGCGACGAGCAGATCGCGCTCGGCGGGATGAAGGTCGTCACGACCTACCAGAAGGACAAGATGGACGCCGCCCAGGCGGCGGTGAAGCGCGTCACCGGCGGCATGGCCAAGGAGCAGGAGGTCGGTCTCGTCTCGGTCGACACCTCCAACGGCGAGGTCGTCGGCTTCTACGGCGGCCGCAACTACCTCGACAAGCAGCTCAGCAACTCCTTCAGCTCCTACCGCCAGGCCGGC
The DNA here is from genome assembly GCF_039534125.1 of Actinocorallia longicatena. Lineage (NCBI taxonomy): Bacteria > Bacillati > Actinomycetota > Actinomycetes > Streptosporangiales > Thermomonosporaceae > Actinocorallia > Actinocorallia longicatena. The sequence goes on from NZ_BAAAUV010000038.1 coordinate 18,828, forward strand.
TCCGGCTTCAAGCCGTACGTGCTCGCCGCGGCGCTCGACCAGGGCATGAAGCTGACCGACACCGTCAGCGGCAACCAGCCCTTCCGCTGCAACCCCGGCGAAGCGGGCATCAACAACGACGGCAACGAGGGCTCGCTCGGCGAGATCAACCTGGTGCGCGCGACGGCCAAGTCGTCGAACACCGCGTTCGCGCGGCTCAACCAGGACATCGGGGCCGACAAGGTCACGGCCATGGCCGAGAAGTTCGGCATCCCCGACGATCAGCTCACCGCCAAGACCGACAAGGTGGGCACCAGGCTCAACCAGACGTGCTCGTTCGCGATCGGCACCGCCTCGCTCAGCCCGGTGCAGCAGGCCGCCGGATACGCCACCTTCGCCAACGGCGGCACCTACTACAAGCCGCACGTCGTCAAGGCGGTCACCCCGGCCGGCGGCAAGACCAAGAAGATCGTCGAGAAGGGCGTGCGCGCGGTCAGCACCGAGGTCGCCGGCGACGCCACCTACGCGATGAGCAAGGTCGTCGAGAGCGGCACCGGCGCGGGCGCCCAGCTCGACGACCGCGAGGCCGCGGGCAAGACCGGCACCACCGACGACGGCGCCAGCGTCTGGTTCAACGGCTACGTCCCGCAGATCTCCACCTCGGTGATGATCTTCCACGGGTCGACGAAGAAGCAGTTCAAGCCGCTGGTCATTCCCGGCTACTCCGCCTACGGCGGCGCGGCCCCCGCCGCGATCTGGCGGGACTACATGACCGAGGCCACCAGGAACCTCGAGGTCAAGGACTTCCCCGAGCCGTCGACCTACGCCTCGAACGGCTACGACCGCGACGACGACGAACAGGACACCCGGCCGACGCAGGAGCCGAGCGACCGCCCGTCGGAGGAGCCCTCCGACGACCCGTCGACGGAGCCCACCGAGCCGACGAAGCCGACCGACCCGCCCTCGACCGACCCCAAGCCCAGCCAGTCGGCCGACCCCGACCCCGAGCCCGACCCGGGTGACGGAGCGGAGCCGGATCCGGGCGTCGACGAGGAACAGAACAAGCCGGCGCGCGGCCAGCAGACCCCGCTCCGGGCCACCCCGGCCCGGCACGGGTTGCTCGGCGGCTGATCAGCCGCAGGCGGTCCCGAGCTTGCCGGGCTGCTCCCGCAGGAGGGCCGTCATCTGGGTGACGTCGCCCTTCTCGGCGATCTGGGGCCCGGCGGTCCGCCAGGACGCCGCCAGCGCCGTGATGGCCTTCTTGAGGTCGCCGTCATCGGCCTTGGCGGCGAGGGCGTCGAGCTGGGCGGAGAAGTCCGTGGTGGCCTTGCCCCAGGCGGCGTTGTCGGTCGGCGGGAGGGTCTCGAGCCGCTTGCCGAAGTCGGTGAAGGCGTCCCTGGTCTGGTCGCACACCTCGGCCTTGTTGCCGGTCATGCCCGCGATGGCGCCGCATCCGGACACCGACGCCGCCAGAATCACGATCAAGACCCGCGCCGTCCAACCCGCGTGCATGCGACCCTCCTGGGAAGTAACTTCCAGAAGGATCCCATGCTTCACGCCCTCAGATGGACGCATGTAACTGACACTTCCGACATGTAGCGTAGACAGGTCCGTAGCTCGTCCTAGGAGTGCTGAACGTGGCCGAGGAATGGCAGCCCGTGACCGATCTCGAGCGACGGTTGACCGACGCGCTGAGAGCAGGTGACCCCGAAGGGTACTTCCGCGCGCTCGCCGCGGCCGAGCTGGTCGTGCCGCTCGCGCCGGAGACCGCGGAGCAGGTCCTGGCCAACACCACGCAGCCGAGCTGGCCCACCCGCGAGATCGACCAGCGCACCCACGTGCTCGTCTACACCTCGCCGGACACCATGCGGGCGTGCCTCGGCCCCGCCTACCGGCACTCGCTGCGGCTGAAGTTCTCCGATCTGGCCGCCGCCTGGCCGGAGGAGAACTGGTGGCTCGCGATCGACTTCGACCACCCCCTCCAGGCGCTGCTGCCCTCCTGGTTCCTGCACCAGCTGCGCGGCGGCGGCGATCCCCGGCCCGTCCTGCTCGGGCTGCCGGCCCGGGTGCCCGCGCCGCGGCCCCTCGAGACGGCCGTCCCCGCGCCGTCCGCGCTGGAGACCCAGCCCTTCGCCTCACCCGCTCACGGTGATCTGGGCGGCCCCGCGCCCGTCCAGGAGGCTCCGGACCCGGCTCCGGCCGTCTCAGGGCCCGGGACGCCCTTCCCGCCCGTCCCGGAGGCGCCCGCCGCGGCCCCGCATCCCGCCCTCGGCGCGGACGCGGAGGAGCCCGGCCCCGTCGTGCCGCCGCACCCCGCGCTCGCCGAGCAGGAACCGGCGCCGTCCCTCCATCCGGCGCTCAGCGACGGAATCCTCCCGCCCGAGAAGCCCGGGACCGGGACTCCCCCGGCGTCCGGTGCTCCCGGGACCGGTCTCGGCACTCCGGTGCCGCCGGGCGCGGGCCACGTCCCCGACGCCCCGCAGGCCGAGGAGCCCGCCGCCGCGCAGGAGCAGGCCGCCCCCGCCGCCGAGACCCAGCCGGTCCGGGCGATGCCGCCACAGGTTCCCGCGCCACCCGCCGAGACGCAGCCCGTCCAGGCCCGGCCCGCCGAGACACCGATCGCAGAAACCCCGATCGCCGAGACGCAGCCCGTCCAGGCGGCCGGGACCGGCCACGGCGAGGCCGAGCCGCCCGTCCTGCCGCCGTACGCGGAGGTCGAGCCGGTGGTGCCCGTCGCGCCGCCGGTCGAGGAGTCGCTCGGGGTCGAGGTCGCGCGGGCCCGGCCGGTCGAGGAGCCGTCGCTCGCCGAGCAGACCCTCGTGGACTTCGCGCCGGTCGAGCGGTCCAGGTTCGTGCCCGCGAACCCGGTCGAGACCGATCTGATCAGGGCCGCCGACGAGGAGGCGCTGGTCGGCGCTCTCGCCTCGGCCGAGCTGCTGCTCCCGGTGCCCGCGGGGACCGATCCCACGGCGCGTCCGAGCCGGGCCGGGTTCCCCTGGCAGCCGGGCGAGATCGACGGCACCCCCGCCGTCCCCGCCTTCACCTCGCCCGAACGCCTCCAGGACGTCATCGGGCAGGTCGACTACGTGCGGGTGCCGTTCCCGCTCGTCGTCCGGCACTGGCCGGACACCGCGTGGACCCTGGCGATCAACCCGGGCACCCCCGCCTCCGCGACCCTGACCGGCGAGCAGCTCCCCCTGGTGGCCGCGTGGACCGACCAGGTCAACGGCCGCCGCCCCGAGGCCTTCATCCCGCAGAACGAGCTCGAGCAGAAGCTCCACGACGCCGTCCAGCGCCGCGACACCGAGGGGTTCTCCGCGGTCCTGGCCGCCGCCCAGGTGATGATCCCCGCCGATCCCGACACGCCGTGGGGGGCGCGTCCGGCCGACGCCGACTTCCCGTGGCGGCCCGTGCACGTGCGGGGGGAGGCCGCGATCCTGGCGTTCACCTCGCCGCGCTGGATGCACGAGTCGGTCGGGCAGTCCCGGTTCGTCATGCCGGACTTCCGCGAGCTGGCCGCGGCCTGGCCGGAGGAGGGCTGGAAGCTCGTCCTCGACCCCGGCACCCCGATCGAGACGACGATCCCCGGACCGCAGCTCAGGGCCGCGACGGACGGCCGTCCGACGGGCGACTTCGAGGCGGGCAACCGGGTCGACCAGGATCTCGACGAGGCCGTCCGGGCGGGTGACACCGACGACTTCCTGCGGATCGCGCTGACCTCCTCGGTGCTGGTGCCCGTCCCCGAGGCCGCGGACGAGGCCCTCGGCCCCGACCAGCCGGGCTTCGACTGGTCGGCGGCGCTGGCCGAGCGCACCGACGTCCGGGTCTACACCTCGCTGGTGCGGCTGCTGGAGTCGGTCGGCGAGGTCAGGTACGCCACGCTCGGCTTCACCGACCTCATCGCGAACTGGCCGCGCGAGGAGTGGTCGCTGCACCTGAATCCGGGCAGCCGGATCGGAGCGTCCCTCACCGGGCCGCAGGTCGCGGAGCTGAGCGCGTGGGCCGAGCGGGTCGGGCTGCCGCAGCGGCAGGGGCAGCGCGAGAGCGCCCAGCCCTACGCGGCGCCGGTCGCCGCGCCCGAACGCGAGCCGGAACCGGAGACCGCCGAGGCCGAGACCGACGGTCCGCAGCTCACGCTGATGCAGAAGGTGCTGCCGCACGGGCATGTCGGCTGGTATCTGGAGCAGGGCTACGACCGGGTCGGCGGGTTCGTGCATCCGCTGGGCGACGTCGCGGAGCTGCGGACACCCGTCCAGCTGTATGAGTCGCTCGGGCTGCTCTACCCCGACTCGCCCTTCTCGGCCGACGACGCCGCGGTGCACGTCCTGCGCTGGCCGGCCTACTGCGAGGACCTCTACCGGGTGCCGTTCGGCGGCCGCACCGAGGAGGAGCTGCAGGGCTGGGGCGACGCGGGCTGGGTGGTCGAGCACGCGCCGTTCGAGGGCACCGGGTTCGCGCCGGGCTCCGCCGGGACGATCCGCGAGTACAAGACCGACAGCACCCGGCTGCCGTCCGGGGCCGAGCTGTACCTCGTCGGCAGGGACCGGAGCGAGACCTTCGTCGCGGTGTACGACGCCGACACGCTCTCGTGGTCGACGACCGCGCGCACGCCCGCCGAGAAGGAGGTCACCCAGTGATCAGGGACGGCTACGTCGCGATGTGGCGCGGTGCCGAGTACGAGGCCAGCCCGCACGCCGACGGCGAGATCAGGCTCTACACCACCCAGCCCGCCGACGGCTTCGTCGAGATCAGGCAGGGGCGGCACCGCAGGGTCGTGCCCCCGGCCGAGCTGGAGCAGCTCCGGTACGTGCGGACGGCCTGCCGCTGGCGCGGGGAGCGCTTCGTCGTGGTCGGCGAGCACGAGACCTGGCTGCGCGTGGAGTACACCGGGGGCCGCGGGCCCGTCGCGGAGCGTCTCGGGCTCGACCGGATCGACCACGGAGTGTGGCAGACCTGGGCGCCCCGAGCGGAGGTGGAGGATCTCCACGAGGAGTTCATCTGACGACCAGCCGACCTTAACCACCGCATCCGGTTGATTCGATCCCCTGTTCCGTGTTGGCATGGGATCTGTCACAAAGGGCAGGGAAGCCTGCACTACTTTGTACGGAATCGATGGAGAGGTACGGGGGCGTGCTTGTGAGAGTCGGCTCGGCACTGGCGGCGGCCACACTCGTGACGGGAATCGCGGCTTCGGCGCCGGCACACGCCGATCCCACCCCGACGGACGGCACGACGACCCCGGCGGCGGATCCGACGTCCAAGGCGCCGACGGAGACCCCTACCGCGGTCGACACGCCGAGCCCGTCCCCGGCCGCGACGCCGACCCCGACGGACACCCCCACCACTCCCCCGCCCAGCACCACCCCGGCGCCGACGGACACCCCGGCGCCCACTCCGACGAAGACCACGCCCGCTCCGGTGCCGCCCGACCTCTACGTGGTGCTCAGCGTGCCGCAGCCGGGCGTCAAGGCGGGGGAGACGGTGAACGCGACCGTCCACGTGTACGCGACCAAGGCCAGTGCCAGGAACGCGAAGCTGACGGTCTCCGCCGACCAGAGCGTGACGACCTCGCCGACCTGCACCCGCGCGGGTGCGGCGTGCAGCCTGGGCGACGTCTCGGCGAAGGGCGACTTCGTCCCGGTGAAGCTGAAGATCCCGGCGAACGCCTCCTCGGGTTCCATCCGCATCACGACGACCGTCACGGCGACCGCGGCGACGACCAAGTCGGTCGTTCATCTGCTGACGGTCGCGGCGGCGGGCACTCCGACGCCCACGACCAGCACCACCCCGACGACGGTGCCGACCGTCCCGTCCGTGCCGAACGCGGTGACCCCCCAGTCGGTCACCCCGACGGTCCCCGGCACCGTCCCGACGCCCGGCAGCGTGCTCCCGTCGATCGACGTGAACTCCCAGGTCCCGGTGACGGCCGACCAGCAGTCACAGACCCCCCTGGCCCTCCAGAACGTCGCCGCGATCCGCCCCGCCGACGCCACCGGCCCCGGCTTCTCCAACCTGGCCCGCATCCAGGCCGCGTGGCTCGCCGCCCTCTTCGCCCTCTTCGGCTTCCTCTTCCACCAGGCCCGCAAGCCCGCCGCTCACCGAGGCGGCCACCGCCGCACCGGCAAGGGCCGCTTCGAGGCCTGACCGCTCTCCCTCACCCGGCCCGGCATGCCACCCGAGCCACCGGACCCGTCAGATCTCGCCCCCGAGGCGGCGCCTGCGCCGGTAGGAGCGGAGCCGGGGTGGATCGGTGCGCATGCGCTCGGCGTAGGCGGCCTGCTGGAGAGCCGAGATCTTCACGACGAGCACCGCGCCGAGCAGCGCCGCCACCCCCCGCAACAGCCCGGCACCGGCGACCAGGAGGGGTTCGAGGGAGAAGGCCACGCCCAGCGCCGCGTTCCCGAGGACGAAGGACACCCACCAGCTCCAGATCAGCGTGGTGTCGCTGTGCTCACTGGGAGTGCTGGCCTCCCAGAGATCATCGACGATCTCCGCCGGTATCCACAGATTCGCGATCGGGATGTACCACCCGTAAAGGTTGTGATCGGCCCCGTGCCGGTACGCGTAGCGCGTGATGGTCTCACCGTTCCACCGCATCCGGTACATCCACGCGACGAACGCGATCCCGCACGGAACCGTCGCCCCCAGCTCGGCGAGCGTCACGACCGCCAGCACGTCCTCGGCCCTGTCGCGGCCGAAGGCCCCACCCGCCGCGAGCAGCCCCGCGACCACCATCCCCAGGGCCCCCAGCCCCGCCACCCCGAACCCCGCCAGCCCCGCGTTCCGGTGCCCGGCCACCGCCCTGATCTCCCCGTGCGCCATCCGTCCTTCCTAGAGCAACCGCCCCTTTCCCCCAAGACCCAAAATTCACGGACATGTGCGACGACCGGCTCGCCCGAGCGGGGCTCGCCCGGCTCAGCGGCTGACGAGGCTGTGACAGGCGATCGCGGCCGCGGCGACCACGTTGAGGGAATCCACGCCCGCCTCCATCGCACCGGGGCTCATCGGGATCATCACCGCCTGGTCCGACTCGTCGATCCACTGAGACGAGAGGCCGTCTCCCTCAGAACCCAGGAGAAGCGCCACCCTCTCCCCCATCGTCGCCTCGTCGAGGGAGACCGCGTCCTGGGCGGGCGTCAGCGCCAGCAGCCGGAACCCGGCATCGCGGAGCACCTTGAGCCCGGTGTGCCAGTCGTCCATACGGGCGTACGGGACCGCGAACACCGCGCCCATCGAAACTTTCACCGACCTTCTATAGAGGGGGTCGGCGCAGCCAGGCGACAGCACGATCGCCTCGATGCCCAGAGCCGCGGCGCATCTGAAAATCGCACCGACGTTCGTGACGTTCGTCAGGTCTTCGAGGACGAGGAGGCGGTGGGGGGCGGGGGTCAGGAGAGCGGGGAGGGTGGGGAGGGGTTTGCGGGTCATGGAGGCGAGGGCGCCTCGGTGGACGGCGAAGCCGGTGAGGTGTTCGGCGAGGGTGTCGGTGACCAGGTAGACGGGGGCGTCCAGGGACGGGAGGAGGTCGGAGAGGGAGGGGAGCCATTTGGGGGTCATCATCAGGGAGCGGGTGGGGTGGCCCGTTTCCACGGCACGGCGGATGACCTTGGCGCCCTCGGCGATGAAGAGGCCCTCTTCGGCTTCGAGGCTGCGGCGGAGCTGGCCGTCGGTGAGGCTGGTGTAGTCGGCCAGGCGGGGGTCGGCCGGGTCGGTGATCTCGATGAGGTGCGCCATGGCGTCCAAGGTAGCGGGAGGTCAGGGCAGGGTGAGGGCGGTGATGACCGGGCGGTGGTCGGTGCCCTCCAGGGGGGTGACGCGGTAGGAGCGGACGGCGACGTTCTCCGGGACGAGGATGTGGTCGAGGGTCAGCGGAGGGCCGAACATCGTGACGCCCCAGCTCGGGGTGAGGCCCTTGCCTCGGGTGTCGGCGGCGTCGCGGTAGCCGGAGTGCAGGAGGGAGCGGAGGCGGGCGTGGTCGAGGGTGGCGTTGAAGTCGCCCGCGAGGATGCTCGTGACGCCCTTGGACGGTCTCGGCAGCGTCCTCAGGACGTGGTCCCAGTCGGCGCGCTGGGGACCGTTGATCGGCGGCAGCGGATGGACCGCGGTGATCTCCACGGTGCGGCCGTCGAGGGTGAGGGAGGCCCGGGGCAGGGCCATGACGGTGCCCGGGAGGGGCGGGAGGGCCGTCAGGGGGTGGCGGGAGTAGACGCCGGAGCCCTCGGCTCCCCAGCGGGCGTCGACGACCTCGTAGGGCAGCAGGGCGTGCAGCCCGGCCTCGGCCAGTCCATTACGGGCGTCCGGTGTGAACTCCTGGACGCTCAGCACGTCGACCCGCTCGGCGCGGACCAGCTCGACGACCTCCGGGTAGGACGCCCGCCCGAACATCAGGTTCGCCGACATCACCTTGAGCGCGGGGCCATGCGCCGGGGGCTGGTCGTCGGCGATGGCCCGGGGCAGGACCGCGAACCCGAAGGCGATCACGACGGCGCCGGCGGTGAGGGCGGCGCGGCGGTTGCGGGAGACCAGCGCGGCGGCCACCGGGACGGGCGAGAACGCCGCCATGTAGGGCGTCAGGGAGACCAGGGGGATGGTCAGGGCGTCGAGGAAGGGGATACGGTCGGCGCCCGTCAGCCGGCCGAGCGCCCAGGCGCCCCAGAGGGCCGTCGCCCCCCACACCAGACCCCGGACGAGCCGTCGCTCACGCAACGGTTCGGTTACGGCTTCGATGCTCACGCAAGTGAGGACGATCGGGGGCCCTCCGGAGTTGCGACCGTTGCGCCAACGGTACTTCCGGGCCATAAGTTACCCACCGGTAATGCAAATAAATCAGGACACAGCACCTTCTGGGGATAGATCACCGGTTTGAACGTCTTTGTAACACCGAGGTGATGCGGCTAAAGTGCCTCCGACCACCGCCCGGCGCCCCGACGTCCGTGCACGGCCCTCAGAGCAGAAACCCGGAGAGCACCATGACTCGTCCCCCCGGCGACCATCCGGGCGAGGGTGGATTCGGCTCCTCCTCGGACTTCCCGACCGCGGACAGCACCGACTGGTTCAGCCCGCGATCCGCCGCTTCCTCGAGCTCGCACGAAGTTCCGCAGGCCGAGCCGGCCCAGCCCGAGTGGCTGAACCGCGCGTCCGGCCAGCCGTACGGCTCGGGCGGCTTCACCGGAGCGTCCGACCCGGGCGGCCACTCCTACGGAGGCAACGGCCTCGCCTCGTCCCCGCCGAGCGACTCCCAGCCCTACCTCAGCGCGCCGGTCCCCGGCGGCGGTGGCGGTTCGTCGGCCGGATTCGACCGTCCCTTCCCGACCGGCCCCGGCGAGAGCGTCGGCGGCGGCCACGGCCCGGGCGGCGGCAGCGACGAGTACGTCTACGGCTCCGGCGGCTACGGCTCCCGCAAGAAGCGCAAGCGCGGCGCCCTGATCGGCCCCATGGCGGGCGCGGTCGGCCTGGCCCTGCTGCTCGGCGTCGCGGTGTACGCCTTCACCGAGAAGAGCGGCGGCTGCTCCGGCGACGCGGTGACGCTGAACCTCGCCGTCGCCAAGGAGATCGCCCCCGCGGTCAAGAACATCGCCGACGGCTTCTCCGACGACGACAAGAACTGCGCCAAGGCGATCGTGACGGCCACCGAGCCGAGCGCCGTCCGCACCCTGCTGACCGGCGAGGGCGTGACGTCCACGACGGCCACCAAGCCGGACGTGTGGATCCCCGACAGCTCCCTGTGGACCGGCATGGTCGAGATGCGGGCCAAGGGCGCCGCCACCCCGACCAAGACGAAGCTGGCGACCTCCCCGGTCGTCGTCATCGTGCCGAAGACCCTCTACAGCGTCCTCAAGTCCAAGGGCTTCCTCGACCAGCCGTCGTGGGACAACCTGCTGAAGGCCGCCGGCGGCCTCGAGGGCGGCGCGGTCACCAAGAACGACCTGATCAACCCCAAGCTGCTCGACATGCGCGTGCTCGACCCGAACTCCACGGGCTCCGGCATGGCGTCGATCTCCATGCTCAAGACGCTCCTCGCCGGTGACGCCGCCGCCGCGCCGATCTTCGCGGGCATCACGCAGAAGATCCGCAAGACGACCCGGCCGACCATCGAGAAGATGTACGCCCGCTTCGGCCAGGACACCCGCGGACGCTTCCCGCTGCTCATCGCGCCGGAGCAGAGCGTCATGCGGTTCAACAACACCAAGCCCAAGGAGCCGGCCGCCGCGATCTACCCGACCGAGGGCGAGGTCAGCATGGACTACCCCGTGGTCCTGACGACCTCCGACAAGAAGAAGGTCGAGGCGACGCACAAGCTCGAGGCCGCGCTCACCACCCCGGACGCGGTGAAGAAGTACCAGGCCCTGGGCTTCCGCACCAACGACTTCAAGGCGCCCGCGACCTTCACCGAGGCCAACGGCCTGTCGGCCAAGCGCATCTCGCCGCTGCCCGTCGTGTCCGCCGAGGAGATCTACAAGATCACCCAGGACTGGGCGAAGCTCTCCCTCGGCATCCGGATGCTGGCGGTCCTCGACATCTCCGGCACGATGGCGCAGCCGATCGTCCCGGGCGGCAAGAGCCGGATGCAGACGATCCTCGACATCGCCGGCAAGGGCCTCGCGAACTTCTCGCCGGACAGCGAGATCGGCGTGTGGGCGTTCTCCACCAACCTCGTCGGCAAGCAGGACTGGAAGGAAGCCGTCCCGGTCGCCCAGCTCGACAAGAAGTTCGGCTCGATCAGCCAGGTCGACCGGATCAAGCAGGCGCTGGTGAGCGTCCAGGCGCTGCCGACCGGCGACACCGGCCTGTACGACACGATCCTCGGGTCCTACGCCTACATGCGGAAGACCTACGCGCAGGACCGCATCAACTCGATCGTGCTGTTCACCGACGGCATCGGCAACGATGACAAGAACGGCATCAGCCACGGCCAGCTGCTGCAGAAGATGCAGAAGCTGATCTCGAAGGACCAGCCGGTCCAGCTGATCGTCATCAGCATCGGATCGGACAAGAAGGTCCTGAAGCTGCTGACCTCGATCACCGGCCCGACCGGTGGCGCCGCCTACATCCCGACCAAGCCGGAAGAGATCTCCAAGATCTTCCTCGAGGCCCTGTCGAAGCGGATGTGCGACCCGCAGAAGGCCGCCAACGCGCAGAAGTGCTGATCCGGCCATCTGAGCCGACGAAGTGGGGTGTGGCCGTTCCGGGCCACACCCCACTCGTTCGTAGGAACTACGACAAGATCCTCGTACGTCCAGATACTCAGACGTACTAGTGTCAACCGCAACGATGCGCGCGGCGTCTAGCTAAGACGGATCACGTTTGGAATCACCGATACAGGGGGAGGCCGGGGTGGCCGGTTGGCCGAGTCTGGAGGACTCACGCACGCACGAGGATGAGGCGCTCGTCCGTGCCCTTCGGGCGCACTCGACCGACGCCCTCACCCTCGTCTACGACCGTTACGGTCCCCAGCTGTTCGACTACTGCCACGCCCTGCTGCGCGACGAGGGCACCGCGGTCAACGTCTTCCACGACGTGATGCTCTCCGCCGAGGCCCACGCCGACCGGCTGCGCGAGCCCGAGCTCCTGCGCGGCTGGCTGTACGCGCTGGCGCGCCGCGAGTGCCGCCGCCGGATGCGCGAACGGCCGGCGCAGCGCGTCCCGGCTCCCGAGGCCCCGGACGAGTTCTCCACCGAGGAGGAGCGCCGCAAGCACCAGGACGCCCGCGCGCTCGCCCACGCGGCCCTGAGCAAGCTGAACGGCCGCCAGCGCGAGGTCATCGACCTGACCGTCCGGCACGGGCTCTCGGACATCGAGCTGGCCGGGGTGCTCGGGCTCGCCCCCGACGACGCCGCCGCCCTGTCCCGGGGCGCCCGCGCCGAGCTCTCGGCCTCCATCGAGGAGAAGGTCGGGCACAACCGGATCCAGATCAGCCGGCTGCTGAGCGTCCTGCCGATCGCGATGGCCCCCGCCGACCTCGAGGGGATGGTGCTGGCCAGCGCCTTCGACCCGGCCTTCGACCAGGAGCGGGCCGCGATCGGCCGCCGCGCCGAACCGTTCCACCCGAGCGGCTGGCCGGCCGACGGCGACCCCAGGGCCGCCGCTCGTCCCGACACCCTCGTCTCCAACGGCATGCCCCTGCCCGGCGACCCCAGGACGACCGGCGGCCGCCGGGCGCCCAAGGTGCCCGTGCCGGGGCCCGCCGCGACCGTCACGATGACCGACGAGGAGTTCTTCCGGTCCGGCGGGCGCAGCAAGGCCCGGCGGGCGGCGTCGATCCCCGACACCGAGGAGCCGAAGCGGCTGCCCGCGTTCGTTATCCCGGTCGTCGCGATCTTCTGTGTCGTGCTGCTGGTGTTCGCCCTGTTCAAGCTGCTTCCCGGCGGGGGCAGCGACAAGCCCACCAGCCAGGAGACGGTCTCACCCGTCCAGACCTCCGAGGACGAGTCCGCCGACGGCTCCAAGCCCGTCGCCGGGACCAAGACCAAGGACACGAAGAAAAAGAAGAAGGAGTCCCAGCTCCCGACTCCCACCACCGAGCCCACGGCGAGCACGGCGACGACCCCGACCAAGACGCCCTCGACCACGCCGACCACCAAGCCGACGACCACGAAGCCCAAGCCGGGCACGCTGACCGTCGCGGGGTGCGACACCCTGATCGAGGCCGCCGAGACCACCTGCGCGGTGACCATCACGGCCAAGGGCGGCGACGTCACCTGGACGGCCTCCCCGGGCGTCCACCTGGCCGTCAGCAAGCGCACGGGCAAGCTGAAGGCCGGCCAGAGCGCCGCGGTGACGATCACCGTCACCCGTGTGGCCTGCGAGGAGGAGGCGACCTCCGCGGTGGTCTTCACCCCGGGCGCCGCCATCACCGTCCGGTGGGAGTGCGCCGTGCCCGACCCGGGCGACGGCGATGGGGACGGCGGAGCCTGACCCGCCCCCGGCCGGGGATCGCTCCCCGGCCGGATCCGGTGCTCAGCCCAGGACGGTGTGGGCCCGGTCGACCAGCACGGGGACCGCGGCACCGATGCCGTCGAAGCCCTCCCCGACCGTGGCGTTCTGCAGGAAGCGGGCGTGGATGCCCTCCAGGATGATGGCGAGCTTGAAGCAGCCGAAAGCCACGTAGTAGTCGAGATCCGACACGTCGAAGCCTGTCAGGTTCGCGTAGTGCTCGGTGAATCCGGCGCGCGTGGGGAAGCCCGGGGCGGCCGTGACGGTCGATCCGACCGGCAGGGGCTCGTCTTCCGGCTCGGTCCAATAGACCAGGGTGAGGCCGAGATCGGCCAGCGGGTCGCCGAGCGTCGACATCTCCCAGTCGACGACAGCGGCGATCTCCGGCGCGGGCTCCAGCCGGACCAGCGCGTTGTCCAGACGGAAATCTCCGTGGACGAGGGTGGTGCGGGAACTTTCCGGCAGGCCGTCGGCGAGGCGCTTGACGAGTTGGTCGTAGGCGGGCAGCTCGCGGGTCTTCGAGCGCTCCCACTGCTGACCCCAGCGCTTGAGCTGGCGGGCCATGTAGCCGTCGGGACGGCCGAAGTCTGTGAGCCCGGCCGCGTCGACGTCCAGGAGGTGGATGGCGGCGAGGGCCTCGGCGAGCCGCTCGGACAGGCCCGCAGCCTGTTCCGGGGCGATGTCCGAGGCGTCCTCGAGGGTGCGGACGATCCGGCCGTCGACCCAGTCCATGACGTAGAACGTGGCGCCCAGCACCTGGTCGTCGGTGCAGAGGGCCAGCGGCGCGGGCACCGGGACGTTGCCGTGCCGGGCGAGCGCGGACAGCACGCGGTGCTCGCGGACCATGTCGTGGGCGGTCGGCAGGACGTGCCCGAGCGGCGGCCTGCGCAGGGCGACCGAGCCGCCCTCCAGGTCGATCCGGTAGGTCAGGTTGGAGCGGCCGCCCGCCACAAGCGTCGCACCTGTCACAGCGCCCAGGGACGGGAGTGACGTGGCGAACCAGCGGGACAGTCGTGGGTGGTCGAGGCCGGGGACGGGTTCGAGGCTCATGGGCCAACATTAGAACGTCACTCGGTTTGTGACCGCCACCCAACCCCCGTGTAAGGAAGTTTCATCTCGGGTAGGCATAGCTGGACTAATCCCGACAAGTGGGTTACGAACTAAGGACTAGACCAATCCAGGGCGATCATTCGCCCGATTGGGGGGAACCGACCGTGGCCGATGCCTGGCTCCCGGGGGCAGGACGACTACTGGCGAACAGCGATGGAGGGAGCATGAAGGGCGGCGCCCCGCGCGCCGTCTGGTGCACCAGCGAGAACGACCCGCACGTGGTCTCCGCGAGATCGGTGGCCCAGACGCTGGACGGCCAGGGGAAGCCCGTCCACGTGGTCTGGAACCCCGTCCGCGGGGAGCTCGTGCAGCTCCTGCCGGTCACCCGGGCCGGGTCGCTGATAGGTCCCGAGATCGGGCGTGAGGGGCGGGTCTGCGTCCAGATCATGGTGGTGGGGGCGGCGCGGCTCCCGTTCACGCACGGGCATCTGAAGGACCTCGAGACGGTGATGGCCTGGCTGGACTCCTGGGGCGTGGCGCATCGCTGGCCGTCGGGGCCGCCGCTGGACGTCCCGCAGGCCTACCAGGCCTCGCAGGACCGCAAGCAGTGGTCCCGCGGAGGGCATTTCGGACAGTCCCAGGTGCCGGGGTCGACCACCCCGGGGCCCGGCGGCATTGACATCCGCAAGCTCACGGGGCCGGAAACCCCGCTGGCGGAGATCCCCCGGCCCAGGGCGAGCTCGGAGTCCAACGGAGTGGCCTCGAGGATATTGACTCATTTGTAATTGTTGTCCCTTAGGGTTTCGGGTCATGACAGGGCAGACTCCCCCCGGCTGGTATCCCGATCCTCATGGGACGCCAGGACTGCAGCGTTGGTGGGACGGCGGGCAGTGGACGTCCAGCACACAGCCCGCCGCCGGCGGCGCGCGGACCCCGGAACCATGGCAGCCCCCCTCCTCGACGCCCCAGCCCTGGGCGCCGCAGCAGGGCGGGCCCGTCGGCTTCGGCGGGAACCCCCTGCCGCCCCAGCGCAGGAACCAGAACCTGGTGTTCGGGCTGATCGGCGGCGTGCTCGTCGTCGTGGTGCTGGCGGCCGTCGCGATCATCTTCGTCGTGCGCGGCGGGGATGATCCCGATCCGATCGTCAAGCCGACGACCCCGATCACCGGCAGCTCGTCGCTGGACACCTCCGGCCGCTCCCCCGTCGTCGGCACCCAGACCGACGACAAGAGCGGGCTCAACTGGGCCCAGCTCGGCGGCGGATGGACCGTCCAGGCGACCGTCACCGGCAGCTACGCCAAGCTCGGGCTGATCAAGGGCGAGCAGGCCGTCGTCCAGAAGGACTACAAGGGGCCCGGCAGCGACTACGTCGCGACGGTCTTCGCCGCGGTGCTGCCCGACGGGGTCTTCTACTCCAACGGCGACCTCGAAGGCGCCGCCAAGAGCTGGTTCGGCTCGGTCCGTCCGGGGTTCTACCCCGAGCACACGGTCGAGGACGTCTCCTCGCGCGCCTACAGCGTCAGCGGGAAGAAGGCCTGGTACTACGAGGTCAAGGTCAGCTTCCCGCAGGCCGAGTCGCAGGGCTGGAACTTCCGGACCGAGCGGGCGATCATCGTGCTCGTCGACCGTCCGGGCGAGCAGCCGGCCGGGCTCTACCTCTCGATCCCCGACAGCCACAAGAACCAGGGCGACGTCCAGGTCGTCCTCGACTCGTTGAAGGCACCGTAGCCGCCTGTTCCCATAAGGTGATGAACATGAACGACAGGCTGGTATGGGTCGACTGCGAGATGACCGGGCTGTCCCTCGAGAGGGACGCCCTGATCGAGATCGCGGTCCTGATCACCGATCCGGAGCTGAACATCCTCGACGAGGGGCTCGATGTGGTGATCAAGCCTCCGGAGGAGGCGCTCGCCCAGATGAACAAGGTGGTGCGCACCATGCACACCACCTCCGGCCTGCTCAAGGAGCTCCCCGACGGCGTCGCCCTCGCCGACGCGGAGACGATGGTCCTGGACTACATCAAGACGCACGTCCCGGACGCCAACAAGGCCCCCCTGTGCGGCAACAGCATCGCCACCGACCGGGGCTTCATCGCCAGGGACATGCCGGCCCTCGACGGCCACCTGCACTACCGCATGGTCGACGTCAGCTCCATCAAGGAGCTCTCCCGCCGCTGGTACCCCCGCGTCTACTTCGCCAGCCCCGACAAGAACGGCGGCCACCGCGCCCTCGCGGACATCACCGAGTCCATCCGCGAACTCCGCTACTACCGCGCCGCCGTCTTCGTCCCCCAGCCCGGCCCCGACACCGAGACCTCCCGAGCCCTCGCCGCCAAGATCGTCGCAGAGGCCGAAACCGAGTAACAACCACCCCCCAACACCCGCTACACTAATTCTCGCCGCCAGGAACAAATCCCAGGCGACATGGTGGGTGTAGCTCAGTTGGCAGAGCACCAGGTTGTGATCCTGGGTGTCGCCGGTTCAAGCCCGGTCACTCACCCCAAGCAGAAGCCCTGCTCATCGGACTGATGGGCAGGGCTTCTGGCGTTACCGGTCACTTTAGATCGGTGAATATGTCCGCCTCTGGGAGGGGGCCCGCTCCCAGAGGTAGGGACTCAGGGTCGTCAGCCAGCACGACAGCCGGATAGTCGTCGAACTCCCAGTCGTGCGGGCCCTCATGACCGACGAACAGCACGCACGCGTCGTCAGGGTCATCCAGTGCCTCGGCATGGCAGGAAGCGAGGATCGCTAGTTCGGAGGAAGCATCAGTCCATCGGACCCAATGGTGCCCGTCAGCCGCCGACTGAGCGAGGCTGTGATGAGCTCCCGAATGCCCGGCAATCAGCGTCTCAGAGGACGCAGGCGATCTCATGTCTTCACAAAGTCAGAGTTCTGCATTAGTTCAGATATAGTGGGGTCATGGCTACGACGACCGTGAACTACAGCGACTTTCTCAGGAAGCCCACCTCGGTGCTGCCTGCGCTCGGAGACGGTGACGTCATCCTTGAGCGTCGGGGCGACGAGGAGGACCTCTCGCTGACCCGCCGCGCTTCCCGGCAGGCCGAGCTCGACGCGCTCCGGTTCGCCGCTCGCTCGCTGCGTCTCCTCGCGCGGGCCAACCGCGCACTCGCGGAGGAAGCCTTCGCCGAAGAACTGCCCTGGCTCACCTGGCTGCCTGCCGAGGAACGCCCGCAGGCCATCACCGAACTCCTCGATGACCTGCTCGCCGGAGCCGACACCGGACGGTTCACCCCCTTCGCGGCCAACCTCGTCGCCTGGAAGCACACCGCCGAGGTCCACACCGATCCGTCCCTCGCCAAGCACCTGGCAGGACCCTTCGAAGAGGACGAGTTCACCGAGATCGGACGGCCTGGCGCATGAAGCTGCGTCGAGGAGACGAAGCCCCGCGTCCGGATCCATGGCGGGTCGTCCTCCACAATTCCGACGCCGCGCGAGGATGGCCCGATCTCCTTCGTCACGCGCGCACCGGGCTCGACCGCGCCTGGTGCGATATCACCGCCGACCCGCGATCCATGGCCAACCCCAGCCGCCGGCACCGTCTCAAAGGCGGACTCTCCTCTGTCAAGATCGGCGCGGCCGACCTCGAACAATGGCAGTACGAGATCACCGCCGGCGGGCGGCTCTGGTACGCCATTGACGACGAAGAACGCACCCTCTACATCACGAAAGCCTCCATCGGCCACCCCGGCGTCACCGACAAGTCCGGCGGCCGCCGAAAACGTTGACCGCGCCGACCGCTCTCCCACGTGGTGCTCCGCCAGCCCGCTTCGATTCGGGCGAAGTAGGTTTCCGGCCCCAGAGCCCCGGCTCATCGATCTGGACTAGACCGCGTTCGAAAGCGAGGGGGACGTCCGCCCGGATGAAGAAAGATCCGCCGAACGAAGGGCCGTCTTCCGGCAATCGCCGGTCGAGCGGGGGAGACTAGTGCGTCATGAGCCGCCGACACCGCGGTATCCGGGGGCGTCGGGCGGCAGGCCCATCGATCTTTTGATACGGGACCGACCCTGGAGCTCGGGGCGGCCGAACAACGTGTCGGCGTCCAGGGCATCGAGCACTTGGTCCCGACAGGCGATGCTGAACCAGGCCAGGGCATCGTCCAGACGATCGTGGTGTTCGAAGAACTCCGCCACCATCGCGGCGGGTCCAGGCAACGGGCGGCGCACGGGCAGAGCCTCCGCATCCACTTCGACCTCGTCCCAGTGGCCCAGCCCTGCCATGACATCGATGCGACCGGCCAACGCTCACTTTGCGTCTTCCGAAGATCCCGATCCGAGGAGATCGCCGTGGATCGCCAGAGCACGCTCAGACTCGCCCGCCGGTGCCCACTGCCCCGCGGCCTCCAGCAGAATCTCGCCCCGCTCCTCAGGGAACTCCAGAGCGCTCTTCTCCAGCCGCTCGGCTTGCCTTCCCGCGCCCGCCACCGTCCGCTCACGCGCCCGACCCTAAAGTGGAAGGCGTTCAGAGGGGCATCGAACAACCACGACGACCGGCTCTCCGGCCAGATCCCGAGGACGCGTCAGAGCCGCGGTTCCAGAGGACCCGGCCTGCCCGTTCCCGCCCGAGCCCTTCCGTCGGCCGGTGCTTGTATTCTTCTGGTGCCCAGTCACAGCGTGTGGAGGCCACGATGACCGAAGCGCCCTGGTACGAGAACATGCCCACCCAGATCACCTCCGCCGACTACGAGGCCCTGCCTGAGGACTTCTGTAGAACGATCGAGG
This sequence comes from Actinocorallia longicatena, assembly GCF_039534125.1. Taxonomy (NCBI): domain Bacteria; kingdom Bacillati; phylum Actinomycetota; class Actinomycetes; order Streptosporangiales; family Thermomonosporaceae; genus Actinocorallia; species Actinocorallia longicatena. Next base: position 37,528 of record NZ_BAAAUV010000038.1, read on the forward strand.
TCATCGACGGGCACATCGTCAAGTGCGAGAGTCCGTCGCGACTCCACAATCGAGTCGCACGGCGGCTGGCCACTGCTCTCGAGCAAGCACGCAAACCCGAACCCTGCCTGATGGTCGAGACCGACATCGACGTCCGATTCAGCGACGTCCCACTGAGTCTGCGCAAGCCCGATGTGGTCGTCTACCGCTGCCTGTCTCCCGGAGAACGGCTCTATGCCGCCGGTGCCGTCATGGTCATCGAAGTCGTCTCCCCGAACTCCTCCCTGCGGACCGACACCGTGGAAAAGAAGGCCGCCTACGCTGCAGCAGGCATCCCCGTTTACCTCATCGTCTTCCTCGGCGAGAGCCAGGATGCCGTCGAGAAGATCGAGGAGTACTGGCTTGAGCCGAACGGGTCCTACCGCCTCGTCCAGCTCCACACCCGCCGACTGGAACTGAAGACGCCGCTCCAGGTAGATGTCCACTTCGACGAGCTCGCCGCTCCATGATCCGCCGGCAACACCACTCGCCGAAGAAGCGATCCTGGGAGCGGGCTGGGAGCGATCTCGCTCCCGCGGACTTCGGTGAGAAGCGGCCGGTCACCGACGTAGCGACAATCCAGCTGGGGTTCAGCGCCTGACTGCAGCTCGGCGAACAGCGACGTTCTCAGAAGCGGTGTCACGGGTCATGTGGTGGCGGGGGAACCGCAGAACTTCTTGTGCTTGCGGGTGGAGCCCCACCAGCAGGGCTGGTTGAGGTCGGGTGGCCAAGAGATGGTCAGGGCTCCTTCTGCGAGCCTGTTCCGGAGGTGGTCGAGTCACGTCTGCTCCGCCGACGGGACGGCATCGTGAGTCTCGGCGGAGCCCAGAAGATCCGCGACGGTGATCGGAATACCTTGATGGCCGTGACGCCGGTCCGAGGACCGGCCAATTCCGGCGGGACGGGTTCTCCGTGGCCGGGGTCTCCCGGCCACGGCTGAACCGGGACTGCCAGGCCGTCGAGCCGAGGCGTCGACCGGCACCGGGTGGGGCGGCCTTTCTTCTCGCGCCGATCGGCCTCAGGAGATTCGCGAGGGTTCGGGGTGGCGAAGTCGCCGTGGGGGGGTACAGCACCCCGCCACCCCTTGCGGACCGCTGCTGAAGCGCTTCGTGCGGTCCGCCGGGTACCGGCCGTGAAGCGCATCGGCTGCGCGCATTGGTACCCGCCCTCGTTTCTCACCCGCCGGCCCGCACCAGGGCATCGCCGGGCGGAGTCGTGGGCACCGCCGTCTCGGTCAGGCACAGTGCCGCCGAGACGCGGATCCAGGACACACCGTCCCGCGCGGGCGCGGGGGCCGGGTCGGCTGCGCTGAGGTCCAGGCGCGCTCGCCACAGCACGATGGTCAGCGCGAAGTCGTGCATGCCGACGCCGCTCAGGGCGGCGGCCGCCGCGATCAGCTCGTGCTCATCGGCGGTCAGCCCCACCGCGAACACGACGTGCTCCGGCCCGGCCGGTGGTGCGGCGAGCGGGCGGGACAGCATCGTAGGCGGCGCCGTCACCGCCTCAGCCCCGCTTCTCATGTTCGCCGTGCTGGACGGCCCGGCCGTCCAGACGGGCGGAGCAGGCGAGGGGACTCGCTGTGACGTGGGTGCGTCTGATCACGGGGTACCGGCCTCTCGTTGCCCGAAGACGGGTCGAGGAGTCGCCGGGGTCCGGAGCGACCGAATGCCGTCATGTCCCCGCCCGGGCGGACGGGTGCGGCGATTCGTAACTTTCATTCTAGCCCGGTACGGACCGTAGCGATGTGGCTGCAAGTGGCCAGGCCCGGCGACGTCGGGGCCGATCCCGGTGATGCCGGCCCGGGCCGGTGGCCCGCGATGTGAAAGGCTGGGGGCTTGGGGCGGACGATCGGTGCCCTGGCGGAGGCGAGTGATGACAGGTCGGTCGTCCACGGCAAGCGGGCGCGGTGACTGAGGCCCGGATGCAGCGGGCCTGGGCACGGATCGGTGAGTACGCCCGACGCGAGGGCCGAGCGGTGTCGGTCGAGCACGCGTGCCTCGCATGCGCTCAGGCGGTGGACGCCGCGGGTGCCGGGTTGTCGATGCGTCACGGGGCCGGGCTTCGGGAGCCGGTGTACGCCACCGACGCGCGCAGTGCGGAGGTGGCCGACCTGCAGTTCACGCTGGGCGAGGGGCCGTGCATGGACGCCTTGGCCGGTGACGGGCCTGTTCTGGTCCAGGACCTGGAGTCGGCGGACAGCCGGCGGCGCTGGCCGGCGTTCGCTCCCGCCGCGGTGGTCCTGGGGGTGCGGGGGGTGTTCTCGATCCCGGTGCGCGCGGGCGCCGTCCGGTTCGGCGTGATCGACCTTTACCGTGATCTGGCCGGCCCGCTGTCGGGTGAGCAGCTGCTGGACGTGCTGGCCTATGCGGACGCGCTCATGGTGCTGGTGCTCGATCACCGTGGCGGTATCAGCTCCAGGCTGGACAGATTCCTGGACGACGAGTTCGTCGAACGCCGGGCCGGCGTTCACCAGGCGGCGGGGATGGTGAGTGTGCAACTCGATATCGACGTGGCGGACGCGCTGGCCCGGTTGCGGGCCTACGCCTACGCTCATGATCGGCGTCTGGACGAGGTGTCGGCGTCGGTCGTCGCCCGGCGGATGTGGTTCGACCCCATCAGCGGAGAAGCCCACCAGGCGATGCCACCGCGGGAGATCCCCCGAGAGGGTTTGGGGGGCGGACCGAACGTGCACGAGGGTGAGACCACGCAGGAGGACGGGCCCTTGCCTAGGACAGACGGTACGGGCATGGAGGAAGCGGAATGAATGCGGTTCAGAATCGGCGAGCCCGGCAGACGTTCGTGGAGCTGGCCGACACGCTGGTCGACGACTACGACGTGTTCGACTTCCTCGACCTGCTCACCCAGCGGATCGTGGAACTGCTCGACGTCACCGCCTGTGGAGTCATGGTCGCCGACCATCACGGTACCTTGAGCCTGCTGGCCGCCTCGAGTGAGCAGACCCGGCTGCTCGAGCTGTTCCAGCTCCAGAACTCCCAAGGACCCTGCCTGGAGACCTACCGGACCGGGAGAAGCGTCCGATGCGACGACCTCACCGAGGCCGGGACGCGGTGGCCGCTGTTCGCACCGGCGGCGATCGGCCTCGGCTACACGGCCGTGCACGCCCTGCCCATGCGGCTGCGCGATACGGCGATCGGAGCACTCAACCTGTTCAGCGCCGCACCGGGCCACCTGGACCCCGAGGACGTCGAGCTCGGCCAGGCCCTGGCCGACATCGCCACCATCGGCATCCTCCACGAGCGCATGATCCGGCGCAGCGCGGAGGTGAACTCCCAGCTCCAGAACGCACTGAACAGCCGCATCACCATCGAACAGGCCAAGGGCGCCATCGCCCAGCGCCTCGGCATCACCGTCGACGAGGCCTTCACCCTGCTGCGCGGCCACGCCCGGAGCCACAACATCAAGATCACCGAAGCTGCCCGGAAGGTCATGGACAAACAGCTTCATATCGGCCGGGCGCCGGTCACACCCGAACCGCCTGGCCGTCCATGATCACGGGTGACGATCCAGGGTGTCCTCCGGCGCTCGCCCTGACCCGGCTAGGCTGAGCGCCCTATGAGGGGATGAGCCGATGCGGCTTGCCATGCTCGCTCCGATCGCGTGGCGCACTCCGCCGCTGCACTACGGTCCCTGGGAATCGGTGACCAGCCTCCTCACCGAGGGCCTGGTGGCGCGCGGCGTCGAGGTGACCCTGTTCGCCACCCTCGACTCGGTGACCACCGCGACCCTCGACGGCGTCAGCCCGCACGGCTACGCCGAGGACCCGAGCATGGACGGCCGGGTGTGGGAGGCACTGCACGTCGCGCACGCCCTGGAGCGCTCGGGCGGCTTCGACCTCGTGCACAACCAGCTCGACTGGCTTCCCCTGGCGTTCGACCGGTTCGCCGGGTGCCCCATGGTCACCACGGTCCACGGCTTCTCGGGCGCGGGCATCCTGCCGGCCTACGGAAGGTCGCGCTCGGCGTTCGTGGCGATCTCCGAGTCCGACCGCAGCACCGAACTCGACTACGCGGCGACCATCCACCACGGCGTGGACCCGGCCGCGCTCGCGTTCCGCGCCACGCCGGGCGAGTATCTCGTGTCGTTCGGACGGATCCACCCGGACAAGGGCACCGCCGACGCCATCGCGATCGCCCGTGCCTGCCGGCGCCGCCTGGTGATCTGCGGGATCATCCAGGACGAGCGGTACTTCGCCGAGCGGGTGCGGCCGCACGTCGACGGCGACCGGGTGGTCTATCTCGGCTCGGTGGGCCGTGACCGGGCGGCCGAGGTGCTCGGCGGCGCCGCGGCGCTGCTGCATCCCATCCATTTCGACGAGCCGTTCGGCCTGTCGGTCGTCGAGTCGATGATGTGCGGGACCCCGGTGGTGGCCTATCGGCGCGGCTCGATGCCGGAGGTGGTCGACGAGGGTGTCACCGGGTTCCTCGTGGACGGCCCCGAGGCCGCGGTGCTCGCCGTCGGGGCCGCCGCGGGCCTGGACCGGCGTGCCGTGGCCGACCGGTCCCGGGCCCGTTTCGGCGCCGGCCGGATGGTCGACGCCTACCTGCGGCTGTACGAGAAGCTGCTCTCCTGATCAGGGGACCATCGCGTCCAGGGTCTCGTCGATCGACAGCCAGGCGACGCCGATGCGGGTGTCCGCGATCCCGAACGGCAGCCAGAGACGGCCCTCATAAGGGAACGCTCCACAGGAGTACACGACATTGGGCACGTACCCGTTCCGGTCGGCGGGGACGGGAGCGAGCAGCGGCCGTTCGAGCCGGGCCAGCAGCCGGGTCGGATCGTCCAGATCGAGCAGGATCGCCCCCATCCGGTAGACGCGCATCGGCCCGACCCCGTGGGTGAGCACGAGCCAGCCCCGCTCGGTCTCGATCGGCGGCCCGCAGTTCCCGATCTGCATCAGCTCCCAGGACTCCCGGGGACCCTGCACGATGACCGGTTCGTTCCACACCATGCCGTCCGCCGAACTGGACACGCCGGTGTTCTCGCCATCCGAGCGGCAGAGCGCCAGATGGCGCCCGCCGACGAGGCGGGGGAACAGCGCCATGCCCTTGTTGCGGGCGGCGTCCCCGGCCAGCCGGTGGGTGCGGAAGGTCCGGAGATCGGCGCTGATCAGCAGCCGGGGCGCGATCCGGCGCCCGTCGTAGGCCGTGTAGGTCGCCCGGTACTCGATCCTTCCGGCCGCGTCGGTGAACCGGGTGAACCGCGCGTCCTCCATCCCGTGCGCCTCCTCGGTCGCGGACGGCATGAGCACCCGCTGGGTCAGGCCCGTCTCGTCCCCGAACTCGACCATGTAGGCCGACGACACCAGCAGGCGCAGCAGGACGACGGTCGGCGCGGACCGGTCGAGGACGGACGGCCCGATCTCCGCCAGGGCACGTTCCAGATCGGCGCCGCCGAACAGGTCCGGCAGGCCTCCCAGGATCGTCTCGCCCAGCTCGTCGATGATCCCCTGGTCGTCCAGGAGCGAGCGCAGATGCTCCCGCCGCCACCGGGCCGGCGCCGCGACCCCGGCCGACAGCGGCAGGCCGCGCGGTTCGAAGGACCAGGACGGGCCCGGGCCGATCACCGCGGAGACGAACCCGATCGAGGAGATGTGCCCCTCGCCGATGCCGCGCACGCTGACGGCCACCCGTACCTGGCCGGGCGCGAGACCGCTCTGGTCCGGGTGCGTCATCGCGCTCGGATTGCACAGGGCGGCCGCCTCGGTCGCGTACTCGGCGGTGAAGGCCGCCCCCAGGACCAGGCGGCGGGCGGGCGTCAGGCCGGCGCGCGCGCCGATCTGGGCCAGGACCGCTTCCGCGTGACGGCCGAGGAGCCGCTCGTAGTCCGGATGCCGGTTCCCGAACTCGGCCGTCAGCTCCGTCGCCAGCCGCTCCACCTCGGCTTCGGCGAGGCCGAGGACGCGGTCGAGGATCTGCGCGACCCGTGACTCGCCGGCGGGCAGGAACAGGCGCGCGATCACCCGTGCCGGATCGGGGTCGAGCCGGTCCGGCAGCAGCCGGGTCGGTCCGGCCGTCAGGGCAGCCGGCGGACCTGCTGGGCCGTCGACAGCAGGGCCAGGGTGGACTCCGCCCCCTGGTTGAGATTGCATCCGTAGCGCTCCAGGCCGTCATATCCGCCGCCGGTGTCCGGATCGAACATCGGGGTCGAGCTGTCGTTCTCGCCGGTGAACCAGCGCCACGCGAGGTGGACTCCGTCCAGCCAGGCGGGGTCGTCGGTCGCCTCGTAGGCGGTGGCGCACGCGTCGGCGAGGGCCGCCGCCTCGATCGGCTGCTGGTCGAAGCCCGGGCCGCTCTCGTCCCGCCCGCGCCCGCCGACCGGTGTCAGCGACAGATGGCCGGGACGCGATTCGAGCCGCAGCAGGAAATCGAGGAGTTCCAGGCCCCGATCGAGCGCGTGCGCGTCGGGCAGGGCGATTCCGGCGAGGATCAGGGCCTCGGCGATGCTCGCGTTGCCGTAGGTGAGGCGCTCCTCCGGCCACGGCCAGGACCGGACCGGGCCGGCCGGTCCGACCATGCGCACCGTGTCGCGCAGCAGCGACCGCGCGCACGGCTCGTCGGGGCGTACCTCCAGCACCTCGGCCGCGCCGAGCGAGGCGTACACCATCGAGCGCAGATGCGGTGACCGCTGCCCGGCGGCGGTGCGGAAACCGATGATCGCGCGTGCCCGCATGCCGGGAGAGGGCGCGTACGCGGTCGCGGTGCCCAGCGCCCAGAGCGCACGGCCCCACCAGTCGCCGAGCCCCGGCTCGTCGCGCCAGCCGCCCGCGACGTCCATCCGGTTGCGGCAGGTCCCCTCGGGGGCGATCGCGGACAGGACGAACTCCAGATACCGGGGGATCAGCCCGGTGACGGCCGCGGGCCGGTCCGGCTCACGGCAGGCGACGACGAGCCCGCGGGCGACGTCGTCCACGCAGTAGCCGTGCTCCGGGCGGGGCGTGCTCAGCAGGGCGTGCTCGAAGATCCCGAGGCCGTCGCTGAGCCGCAGCAGATGGTCGAAGACGGGTGCGGCCATCATCCGCGCGCTCAAGCCGTGACCTCCGCGTTCATCAGCCTGCCCGCGAGCCTGCGGTACTGCTCGGCGACGACCGGCCAGGCCAGCATCGCCGAGGAGGCGGCGGCGACGTCGGCCATGCGCGCGGCGAGGCCGGGCCGGGTGATGACGGTGCGCAGGGCCTCGGCGAGCGCCACGGGATCGCGGTGCCCGACGAGCAGACCGGCCCCGTCGGCGAGCGCCTCCGCCGCGTGGGGGAAGCGGGTCGCCACGACGGGCTTGCCCGCCGCCAGAGCCTCGATCAGCACTCCCGAGGTGATCTGGTCGGTCGAGTCATAAGGGAGCAGCACGATGTCGGCGGAGTCCACCAGCGCGGAAAGCTCCGCCGGATCACGGTAACGGCTGTCGAAGGTGACGGTGTCGGCCACGCCGAGCCGGCGCGCCCGGTCACGGAGGCCGGACAGATAGGACTCGCCCTGGTGGAGCAGGACCTTGGGATGGGTCCGCCCGGCCACGAGGTAGAGCGGCATCGGGCGGAGATCGCGCAGCAGCGCCATCGCCTCGACGGCCCATTCGATCCCCTTGCCGGGACCGAACAGGCCCCAGGTGAGGATCGTCGCCTGCTCGCTGCGGAACGTGGGCGGCGACCCGGTCGGCGACCCCGGCCGCTCCGGTGCGCCGTGCGGGATGACGGTGACCTTCCGCGGGTCGACGGAGTAGCCGTCGACCAGCCGCCGGTGCGCGGTCGCGGTCATGACCACGATGGCGGTGGCCCGGACGGCGACCGCCTCCAGCACCTCGCGCTGGCGGGCCGTCGGCGCCGAGAGCACGGTGTGCAGGACCACCACGGCGGGGACCTTGAGGCCGTCCAGCAGATGCAGCACCTCGTCGCCGTCGCGCCCTCCGAACACTCCGTACTCGTGCTGGACGATGACGAGATCGCACTCGTGGAGCCGGTCGAGCGCCGCCCCCAGCCCCGCCCGGTCGCCCGCGATCCACTGGCTGACGACATGCGGTGAGTCCTGCGGTTCCCATCGTTCGAGGAGCCGGACCACACCGGCCTCGTCCGCGCCCGACCGGGTGAGCGCGCCGCGCAGCGAGTCGGTGAAGGTCGCCAGCCCACACTGGGTGGGCGGGAACGTGCTGACGAAACCGAACCGTGTACTCACGGCGGTGCCTTCCGATGGAAGCGGGTGAAGCCCGACAGTCACGGGGGCACCGGCGTCCAGCCAGAACCAGAACAGACGTCGTAACCGACGAGATACCGAGACGCACGCCGCCGGTGGGCGGACGCGGTACCTCCGAGGGTACGCCCTTCCCGGTCCGGTCGGCTCAGAGGAGACGGCGGACGGCCTGGAGGAGGCGGCGGGCCAGCGAGGGGGCGGGCGGGGTGGAGGGTTCGGGGACATGAAGGGGCGGGGACGCGGGTGGGGTGGCGGGCTTGGGGAGGGTGGGGGCGGGGGTGAAGGAGACCGGGAGGGAGGTGAGGGCTCGGTGGAAGGGGCCCGGGTGCCAGGTGAGGGAGGCCGGGGGGACGGAGAGGTGGAGGTCGGGGAGGCGGTCGAGGAGTTTCTCGATGGCGCTGGAGGCCATGACGCGGGCGTGGTTGCGGGCGGGGCAGGTGTGGGGGCCCGCGCCGAAGGCCAGGTGGGAGCGGTTGCCCACGCGGTGGTCGGTCTGTTTGGCGGGGTCGGTGTTGGCGGCCGCGAAGGAGATGACGACGGGCTGGTCGGGTGGGATCAGGTGGCCTTCGCGTTCGACCTCGTGGTCGGTGTAGGTCACGCCCATGTTGGGGATCGGGGGGTCGGTCCAGAGGACCTCGTCCAGGGCGTCCTCGACGGGGAGGCTGCCGTTGGACAGGTCGTCGGCGAAGCGGGCGTCCGAGAGCAGGAGGCGGAGGGCGTTGCCGATCAGGTAGCAGACCGGGGACGCGCCCTTGCCGATCAGCAGGCCGATCTGCTCGGTCAGCTCCTCGTCGGTGAGGCCGGCCGGGTGCGCGATCAGCCAGGAGGTGATGTCCGCGCCGGGCTGGGAGCGCTTGAGGGCGATCAGGTCGCGGCTGGCGCCGGTGAACATCGAGGCGGCCTGCTCGGCGTCGGAGAGGTCGCCCATGAGGATCATGGAGCGGAGGAAGCGGTCGCCGATCTCGGGCGGGCAGCCGAAGAGCTGGGTGAACACCATGAGGGGAAGCCGGGCGCCGTACTGGGCGGACAGGTCGGCCTCGCCGTCGGCGCAGAAGCGGTCGATGAGCTCGTCGGCGCTGCGCTCGACCCGGTCGCGCAGGGCGAAGACGTCGACCCGGTCGAAGCTGTCGGTGATGGTCTTGCGCAGGCGTGAGTGCACCGGGCCGTCGCTGAACAGGGCGCTGGCACGGTAGCCGAGGGCGGGCAGCATCGGGCAGCCGGGGGCGGCGGTCTTCTGCCAGCCGCGGGGGTCCTTGCGGAAGGTGAGGGGGTCCTTCAGCACGTCCAGGGCGGCGTCGTAGCCGAGCACGACGGTCGCGGGGACCCCCGGCGCCAGCTCGGCCGGGGCGTAACCGCCGTGGCGGGCGCGCAATTCCTCGTACACCGCCCGCGGGTCTGCGGCGAACCGGGCGTCGTACAGCTTGACGGGCGTGTCGTCGGTCATTCCGGGTCCTGTTCCAGGGAGATCAAGTGGTCGACCAGCGCGATCAGCGCCAGCACGGACGATTCGTGGTCACGCGCGTCGCACGCGACGAGCGGGGTCCGCGGCAGGAGGGCGAGCGCTTCGCGGACCTCGTCGAGCGGATAGGCGGGGGCGTCGTCGAACTGGTTGACCGCCACCGCGTAGGGCAGGCCGCGCTGTTCGAGCAGGTTCACCACGTCGAACGCCAGCTCCAGCCGCTCGGTGTCGACCAGCACGAGGGCGCCGAGCGCGCCGAGGGACAGGTCGTGCCAGAGCTGGGTGAACCGCCGCTGGCCGGGGGCGCCGAACAGGTAGAGGACGAGCTGGTCGCTGAGGGTCAGACGGCCGAAGTCCATCGCCACGGTCGTCGTGGTCTTGTCCTTGATGCCGGCGAGGTCGTCGATGAGCTCGCCGGCCTTCGTCATGTGCTCCTCGGTGCTCAGCGGCCGGATCTCCGAGAGCGTCCCGACGAGCGTCGTCTTGCCGACCGCGAAGTGCCCGACGATGAGGATCTTGACGGCGGTCTGCACCGACGCGTTGAGATAGAGCCCGTCAGAGGCGAGCGCGGAGCCCATTGAGCACCTCCTGGAGAAGAGCGGACGAGGGCCGCTGGGACGACGGGGCGCCGGAACGGGCGGCCAGATGCCCGCTGTCGATGAGGTCGGACAGGAGCACCTTGGTGACGCTGACCGGCAGCGCGAGATGGCCCGCGACCTCGGCGACCGACAGAGCGCCGCCCCGGCACAGCTCCATCACCCGCCGCTGCTCCGGTGTGAGCCCTGCCAGGGAGTGGCGGACGGCGCTGAGCAGGGTGACGAGACCGAGCACGTTGCGGCTCGGGTGGGCGCGTCCGCCGGTGACCACGTGCAGGCGCACGAGGGGGCGCTTGGGAGGGTTCATGGGGAGGCGTCGGTGGCCTGGCGCACCGGGCTCATCAGCTCCTTGCCCAGCCGCTGCACGACCTCCTGCAGCCGGTAGGAGACGTCCTCCATGTCGACCTGCGGGCTGGCCGACATCGCCAGGTAGGCGTTGGCGCCCGCGGCGACGAGGAAGACGTAACCGTCCTCGAACTCGGTGATGGTCTGGTGCCAGACCGTCTCGGGGTTCCCGCAGAACTCGGCCGTGCTCCGGGCGAGGGACTGCAGCCCCGACATCCCCGCGGCCTGACGTTCGGCGTCGTCGCGCGAGATGCCGTCGGAGTGCGCGATGAGGAGCCCGTCGGCCGACAGGAGGATCGCGTACCGGGTGTCCGGCATGCGCAGCGCGTCGTCCAGCATCCAGCCGAGCTTGTTGTTCGTGACCTCTGTCAACGCTGGTCCTTCTCTTCGGTTTCCGTCGGGGTGAGGGTCCGGCCCGATCGGGTGCCGCGCTGCCAGGCGCCCAGCCCCGCGGCCTTCCGCCGGGAGGGCGCCGCCGGCGCCGCGGACGAGGCGGGCTGCTCCCGGACGGCCTCGTCCGGGTCCTGCCGCTGCCGTCTGGGCAGGCCGCCCGTGGTCTGCGCCGGGGTCCGGACGGCCGGTTCCGCCCGCGGCGGACGCTCCTGCCGGACGACCGTGGTGAGCAGTTCCGACGGCAGGAACACCACCGCGCGGACGCCCCCGTAGGGCGAACGGCTGTCCACCGAGACGCGGAAGCCGTAGCGGGTGGCGAGCACCCCGACGGCGGCGAAGCCGACCTGGGGCGGGTCGCCGAGCCGGTGGATGTCGACGGACTGGCGGCCCTCCAGCAAGGCCTCCGCCCGCTGGAGTTCCTCGGCGTCCATCGAGACGCCCGCGTCGTCGATCATGATCGCCATGCCGTTGTGGGTGGGCTGGAAGTTCACCTCGACGGTCGTGCTGGGCTGGGAGTGACGCGCGGCGTTGTCGAGGAGTTCGGCGACGGCCAGGACCACCGGCTCCACCGCCCGGCTGACGATCGCCACGTTCGGCTCCGCGTAGATCTTGATGCGCAGGTAGTCGCGGATCCGGGAGGTCGCGCCGCGGACGACGTCGCTCAGCGAGGACGCCTGCCGCTGGGTGCCCGGCCACGATCCGCACAGCACCGCGGTGGCCTGGACCCGGCGGCCGAGCTGGGCGTTCATGTGGTCGATCCGCAGCAGGTCCTCCAGCGCGTCCGGATCGTCGTGCCGTTCCTGCATCGCGGTGATGGCCACCTGCTGCTCGTTGGCCAGGCTCTGCACGGTGCGCATCATCGCGCGGAGGGTGGCCTTGGCCGACCGGTCGGCGTGGGCCCTGGCCCCCTCGGCTGAGCTGGCGAACAGCTCGGTGACGGCGTCGAGGTCGCGGGCGAAACCGGTGCCGCCGAGCGGTCCGCCGCGCCAGAGGGCGTCCACCGGTTCCCCGGAACCGCGCGCCTGGGGCAGCGTGACCGTGACGAGATGCCGCAGCCACTCGTCACGGGCCGAGCCCTCGCCCTCCAGCCGCGCGGCGTACCTGCGCTGGCGGACCAGCAGCAGGGAGACGGCGAAGAAGGCGATGCTCACGCAGACGAACGCGACGAGCGTCAGGGAGTACTCCATCAGACGGATCCCGAACGTGAGGAGGGAGGGGACTCAGGCCCTGCCATACGGCCTGTGAACTGGGACACACCAGGAATTAGAGACGGTAGGTCCGGGCCGTCGAACCCACTTGCGCCCACGCGCAGAGAACTTCACTCCGGGCGCATTGACCGATCCGCCGTTTCGTTCGCCTCGCTTGTATTAATATGCCGGGATTATTGCGAGGAGCCCGTTCGAAAGAATGATCATTCATCGGAGTAGTGCCGACTACCAGCTCACCGAATTGCGGTCGGCCGCGATCGCCGTTCTGAACACGTCCGATGGCATCCGGCCCCTCCCCGGCGGCTACGGGTTCCTCGTCCCGCTCGAGGGCGAGATGACCGCGCGGAAGACCGCGCTGCGGCCCGGAAGCGGCACCCTGGTCACTCTCGCCGAGCCGCTGGAGCTCAGCCGCGCCCGCGGCCTCCTCCTGGCCATCCCCGGCCGCCAGATGGACGGCCCCTCCGGACGGCGCCGGCCCTTGGGCGTCCGGCTCGACCTGCGCACCGGGCTCGGCAGGATCGTCGCCGACCTGCTGAAGAGCCTGGCCCGCGAGGGCGACGCCCTGACGATCCCCCAGTTCGACGCCTCCTGCGACCACCTGACCGAGCTGCTGCGGATGCTCACCGCGGGAACCGCCCGCCCCGCCGCGCCCGCTCCCCTGGCCGAGGTGGCGGGACTCGTCCGCCGCTACGTCCGTGCCCACGCCGCCGACCCCGACCTGACCGGCGCCTCGATCGCCCAGGATCTCGGCTGGTCGCTCCGCCAGATCCAGCTCGCCCTCCAGCAGGACGGCGCCACTCCCCGGGGGCTCATCCGCGAGGAGCATCTCCGGCTCGCCCGCCGCCTCCTCCAGGATCCCGCCTACGCCCATCTCCCCATCACCGAGCTGGCCTACGCCTCGGGCTTCTCCTCCCCCAGCGCCTTCAGCACGGCCTTCCGCCATCGCTACAACACCACTCCCCGCGAGATCCGCCGCCTCGCCACCGGGAAATGAAAGAGGGAGTAATAAGGGCGAACCGGATATGCGAACTTTCTAGGCACTTTCGGCGTCACAGGGGCGAGTTGACGACGATCAGGAGGTTCTGAATGAAGCGTGCGACCCTTTACGGGGCGGCCGCCGTTCTGGCGGCCGTTCCGTTCGCGGCGGTTCCGGCCCATGCCGAGCAGGCTCCGCCCTCGGTGGTGGTCACCGAGGGCGGGATCCTGCACGTGGGAGAGAAGGTCCATGTTCACGGGGCGGACTTCGCGGCCAACGCCCGGGTCCGGTTCACGGTCTGCGGCGGGCTCGGGTGCACCGCCTCCACCAGGACGTCCGTGCGCCGTGCCGGGAGCGACGGAAGCTTCGACGGGACCGTCGTGCTCCAGGGGGTGCCCGACGGCCTCGGCGCGACCACCGCGGTCGTCGTCCAGACCTACGACCCCGCCACCGGAACCTGGATCGACGGGCCCGCCGGGGAGAAGTTCATCCTCCGCTACCTCGCCGAGCCCGCCGGGGTCGTCCCGCCGCCGCGCCTGGTGCCGCCGGACGGCACGGTCGTGATCAAGGGGGCCTTCAAGTACCTCGACGCGAACCTCAGGAAGGTCCCCTACCGGGGCCCCGTGGTCATGTACAACCCGCTCTACGAGGACACCGTCGACTCTGGCGTCACCGACCGGCGCGGACGGTTCGAACTCTCGGCCCCCGTCACCGGAACGCCGCAGGTGCCCCCCACCGGCCTTCAGACATGGTGGGTGGAGACCGACGAGCAGACCATCGACGGCACGACCGCGAAGTACGTGACCGAGACCGAGTCCTAGGGGCCGGATCTCAGAGGGGAAGAACGCGCAGCCGCCGGTCGGCGGGGCCGCCGCCTCCGGCGATGACGACGGGGCCGCCGCCGACCTCGGCCATCGCCAGGGCGGTGGGCGCGAGGGGCCCGATCGGGACGGTCCTCAGCTCGCCGCCGGTGGCCAGATCGCGGACGACCAGCGCACCCCCGATCGGGCCGGTCACCACCACCGGGCGGCCCTCCAGGGCGCCGACGGCCAGGGCCGGGCCCCCGGTGGCCGACTGCGGCACGGGGACGTCGACGATGCGCCGGCCGCGCGTCAGATCCCAGAACAGGACGCCCCTGTCATGGCTGACGACCGCGATCGTCCGGCCGCCGGCCCTGCCCACGCGCAGCTCGCGGGAGTAGGCGGGGGCCTTGATCGTCCTCAGGACGTCGAGCGAACCCGCGTCCAGGACGCGGACGCGGTTCCCCCCGTCCCTCTCCTCCAGCGAGACGACGACGGCCCGGCCGTCCACCGTCGTGGTCTGGAGGCCCTCGACGTAGTGGGTGGGAACGTCCAGGCCGGGCAGCGCACGGCCCTCCTTGAGGTCGGCGCGTTCGATGCCGCGGGGATCAGAGGAGATCGTGCCGCGGACGCCGCTGTGGTAGATGGCGCGGGAGTCCATCGCCACCGCCCGGGTAGCGCGGCCGAACAGCCTCTTCAGGACCTCTTCGCCGGTCGCCAGGTCGAAGGCGCAGAGAGCGGTGCCGAGGCTGCCCAGGCCGAACCGGCCCCGGTCGCCCGCGGTGACGCCCGCCACCGCGATCGGCCGGCCGCGCAGGGAACCGGTCGTGATCACGCGGATGTCGTCGGCGTACCGCACGTGCTGCACCTGCGTCCTCGTGGTCAGGTCCCAGACGCGCAGGGCGTCGTCATAGCCGCCCGACACCGCGACGGGGCGGCCCTTCAGGGTGGTCACCGCGACGGCCAGCACCGCCTCATCGTGGCCCAGCAGCGGCAGGCCCGGGAGCGGCGTCTTCTTCTCCGGCGCGTCGCCTCCGGTGACCCCGCGCAGCGCCCCCGACAGCCACGACGCGGCCAGGAGCATCGGCACCAGAACCGCGGCCGCGACCACGGATGTCCTGGCCAGGGGGCGGGGTCCGCCCTTGGGCCGCAGGTCGGAGGCGACCCTGACCCGGCGTTCGGGGGCGATGGCCGCCTGCCGCACGACCTTCCCCGCGGGGACGCTGTCGCGGGTGAGGGCGTCGACCAGTTCGGCCGCGGTCGGGCGGTCGGCGGGGTCCTTGGAGAAGGCCCTCCGCACCAGGCCGGGCAGGACGCCGGGCAGGGCGGGCAGCACCGGGTCCTCGCCCAGGATCCGCTCGCGCATCCCGGCACCGGACCCGAACGGCGGCAGGCCGGTCGCCGCGTACACGACCACGCCCGCCCAGGCGAACACGTCCGCGGCCTTGGTCAGCTCCGGGCCTGCGAGGAACTGCTCGGGGGCCATGTAGGCGGGGGTGCCGATGAGCCCGCCGACCTTGGTCAACCGGGTCTCGGCGTCGTCGATCCGGGCGATCCCGAAGTCGATGACGCGGGGGCCGGCGGGCGACAGGATGATGTTCGGCGGCTTCAGGTCCCGGTGCAGCACCCCGCAGCCGTGCACGGCCCGCAGGGCGACGGCCACTCCGGTGGCCAGGGAGACGAGCGCGTCCCCGCGCACCGGCCCCTCCTCCAGGACGCGCACGTCCAGGGTCGGGCCGCTGATGAGCTCGGTGGCGATGTAGGGCGGGTCGCCGTCGAGGTCGGCGCCGAGCACCGCCGCGGTGCACGAGCGCGGAACCCGTCCGGCGGCGGCGGCCTCGCGGCGCAGCCTGGCCCGCAGCGCCGGTTCGGCCGCCCACTCGGGACGGATCACCTTGACCGCGGCCAGGCGGCCCGTCCCCGGCTCGACCGCCGCGTAGACCACTCCCATTCCGCCGGACCCGAGCAGCCGCTCGACCCGGTACGGACCGATCATCCGCGGCCGCTCGCCCACATGTCCCCCTCCGCCACCCCGATCGTGCCCCACTTCACGATCATCGGCACAGGCCCAATGAGCTCGCCGCGTCCTCGAGGCGCGTGTCCGGCCGGGGTCGTGAAGTGGCAGGTCAGCGAGGCTGACAAATGTAAGGGCGGGTGCCTGACAGGCTGACAACAGCGGTCTTCTTGTGGATTCTCAGGCGTTCCGTGACGGTTTGGGCATCGCCGGCACCCGCCGGCACAGGAGGAGAACGATGAAGTTGCCCTACCGTGCCGCCGGCCTCGTCACGGCCGTCCTGCTCGCTTCGCTGACCGGGATCCAGGGGGTCGCGGCGGCGCCGAAGGCCGCCGCGGCCCTGCCGGGCGTCGACATGGAGGCCACGCTCAAGGCGGCACAGATCGACCCGCGGCGGGCCGACAGCACCCTGACCCCGGGCGCCAAGGCCAGCGTGCTGCTCGTCGAGGAGGCGCTGCGCGACCTGGCGCTGCTCGACCCGAAGTGGGTGGACGGCTACTTCGGCACCACGACGATCGCCGCCTACGCCAAGTACCAGCAGTCGCTCGGCTACACCGGCATCGACGCCAGCGGCCTGCCGGGCAGGACCTCCCTCACCAAGCTCGGCACCGGCCGCTTCACCGTCACCCGCGTCGTGGTGGCGGGCGCCCGGGTGAGCGTCGGCGACGCCGTCGTCAACACCCGCACCCGCGCCATGCTCGACGAGGCCGAGCGGCTGCTCGGCCGCGACCTCGTCCTGGACCAGGGCTCCTACAACCCCGGGGGCGACCCGACGTCCGCCGGCACCCACGACGGCGGCGGGGTCGTCGACGTCAACGTCGACGGCATGAGCGCCGCGACCCGCACCTCGGTCGCGCGGGCGCTGCGCCGGGTCGGCTTCGCCGCCTGGGTCCGCAGCCCCGAGCAGGCCGACTGGCCGTGGCACATCCACGCCGCCGCGATCAGCGACCCCGATCTCGCGGCCCAGGCCCAGCACCAGACCGGCGACTACTACCTCGGTCTCAACGGCCTCGCCGGCCGCGGCCCCGACGACGGGCCGAAGGTGACCATCCGCACCTGGGAGGAGTACCAGCGCATTTGATCGTCCGCATCACGAGCACCGCTGACCGTTTAGGGAGAACAGCATGAAAACGCTCACCACGATCCTCACCGCCAGCACCGCCGTCTTCGCGCTCGGCGGGGCCCTCCTCGCCACCGGAACCCCCGCCTCCGCCGCCGCCAGGGACGGCGTCTGCGACAGCGGCGAGTTCTGCTACTACTACAACAGCGACAACGCCGGATCCCTGTCCGACTTCACCGGATCACTCAGCGACTACGGCACCGAGCAGCCCTCCTGCTACGACTTCAAGGGCACGGGCGCCGGCAAGGGCCTGTGCATCAAGAACGAGGCGGCCTCGGTCTGGAACCGCAGCTCCAAGACCGTCCGGGTCTACTACAACAGCGGCTACGCCGGCAGCTACCAGGACTTCGCCGCCGGAGCCAAGGGCAACCTGAACGCCACCCTCAAGAACCAGAACGCCTCGCACCAGTTCCTGAGCTCGCCGTCCACGAACCTGTCGTACGCGCTCTACGACGCCGGCGGCGGCTCGATCACCTGCGGGTTCGACGGCTACACCACCACCTCCGGACGTCACGAGGGCATCGACATCGCCCGCAGCGTCGGCTCGGACGTCCATGCCCTGGTCAGCGGCGAGGTCACCCGGGTGGCACGCGGCTCCACCGGCAGCGGCGGGCTCTCCACCATCGCCATCTACAACGCCACGGCGAACAAGACCGTCATCTACCTGCACACCGCTCCGCGCTCCACCCTGGCCGCGGGCCAGACGGTCAGCCGCGGGCAGATCATCGCCGACGAGTCCTGGCACGGAGTGTCGTCGAGCGGATCCGCGCACACCCACGTCGAGATGCGTCCTGGACGGCAGACGTACGCGTCCGTGAGCGTCGGCGACCCCGTCCTCGACAACCCGAACCCGGCCTCGTTCTGGGTCGGCCAGGGTTACACCGTCCGCTAGCGCCCGGCCGAGGGAAAGGACGACTGTGTCACGACGAATCGCACGGCCGATCTCCCGGTTCCTCGCGGCGGCCGCCGCGACGGTGCTCGGCGGGACGATCCTGGCCACCGCGTCTCCCGCCTCCGCCGCCGCCAGGGACGGCGTCTGCGACAGCGGCGAGTTCTGCTACTACTACAACAGCGACAACGCCGGATCGCTCTCCGACTTCACCGGATCACTCAGCGACTACGGCACCGAGCAGCCCTCCTGCTACGACTTCAAGGGCGCAGGCGCCGGCAAGGGCCTCTGCGTCAAGAACGAGGCCGCGTCCGTCTGGAACCGCAGCGGCCAGACCGTCCGGGTCTACTACAACAGCGGCTACGCCGGCAGCTACCAGGACTTCGCCGCCGGAGCCAAGGGCAACCTGAACTCCACCCTCAAGAACCAGAACGCCTCGCACCAGTTCATCACCGGATCCACCGGGTGCAAGACCGACGGATCCGACACCAGGCTGCCGACCTCGATCCTCGTCTACCGGGTGTCCCTCAACCGGGTGGACCGGGTGGCGTTCAAGACCTACGTCCAGAACGTCCTGCCCAACGAGTGGGTGCCGAGCTGGCCCGCCGAGTCCCTGAAGGCCGGGGCGATGGCGGTCAAGAGCTTCGGCTGGTACTGGGCGCTCACCTCGACCCGCAAGACGTCGGGCGGCCAGTGCTACGACGTCACCGACACCACGTCGAGCCAGGTCTACCGGCCCGGCACCGCGACGACCGCGACCAACTCCGCGATCGACGCCACCTGGAACACCCGGATGACCCGCGGCGGATCCATCCTCGAGGCCCACTACTGCTCCACGACGACCGCCTGCGGCGGCTGGGTCACCGGCGACTGGATGTCCCAGTACGGCTCGCGTGACAAGGCGAACGCGGGCTCCGGCTACGCCGCCATCCTCAAGTCCTACTACTCCGGGATCGTCCTCACCTCCTCGTGAGCCGTTCCCCTTCCCCCGGTTCCCCGCCGCGCCACCCCGCGGCGGGGAACCGTCCCGCTTTCACGCCCGCCGGAGGATCAGGGGCCCTCCGGCGGGCGTGACGGCCGGACGGCGGCGGGTCTCGGCGGGGCCGTCCCGGCTCTCCTCCCCTGAACCGGCGCCGGGAGTTACCGTGGAGTGGTGGCGCGATTCCCCCCGAGGCGGCAGGTGCTGGCGTGGAGCGCGGCGCTGCCGCTGGCCGGATGCGCGCGGAGGACGGAGCCGAGCGCCGGCGGAATCGTCACGATCACCTGGTACGCGAGCTCGATGACGAGCAGCCACACCGATCCGCGGCAGTCCCTCATCGACGCCTTCCAGAAGGCCCATCCACGGATCCGGGTGAAGCTGGTGTCGGCGCCCACCAGCACGGACGAGGACCAGGAGCAGCTGCGGTACGCCATCCCGCGCGACCTCGGCCCCGACGTCTACCTCGGGGACGTCGTCTGGCCCGCGGACTTCGCGAAGGAGCGGCTCGCCCTCGCGCTGGACGACCATCTGCCGGAGGACTTCTGGGATCGGTTCGACCCTGAGCTCGTCGCCGCGGCCCGTTCCCGGAACCGGACCTACGCGGTGCCGTTCTACGTCAACCAGGCCGTCCTGCTCTACCGCCGCGATCTGGTCCCCACGCCGCCGGACACCTGGGAGGAACTGGCCGCGCAGGCGGACGGCCTGGTGACCGCCGGGCGGGTCAAGCACGGATTCGTGTGGCAGGGCGACAGATACGAGGGGCTGACCTGCGTCTGGACGGAGTTCTCCCGCGACGCCGGAGCCGAGGACGGACTGCGGATCTCCACCGAGCCCTCCGTCGCCGCGCTCACGTTCATGCGGAGCCTGCTCACCTCTGGAGCCTCGCCCGCCGCGGTCACCGGCTTCCGGGAGCCGCAGGCCCTCCAGAGCTTCGAGGCGGGAGAGGCCGCGTTCCTCCGCTCCTGGGACTCCGCCTACCTGAGCCTCGCGCAGACGGCCGCCGCCGGGACGCTCGGCGTGGCGTCGCTGCCGTCCTTCGCCGGCAGGGTGCGGCCGGGGGCGTCGACCATCGGCGGCTGGAGCCTGTACGTCAATCCGCGCACCCGGCATCTTCCCGAGGTCCTGACGTTCCTGCGGTGGATGACCGGCGTGCCCGCCCAGTACACGATCGCCCAGTACTCGATCATCCCCACCAACGAGATCGTCCGGGCGGATCCGCTGGTCGGCGACAGCCCCGGGATCAAGGCGTCCGTCCAGGCGCGACCGGTGAGCCGCCCGTCGGGCCGGACCGGCTACCTGGACCTCAGCACCGTCATCTTCACCGCCGTGCACCGGGCGCTGACCGGCGAGGCCGAGCCGAGGGCCGCCCTGACCGAGGCCCAGCGCACGATCGACCGGCTCACCGGCTAGGGGCTGTTTCAAAGTCAACTGCCCTACTGCGCGGCGTCCAGGCACGCACCTCGCGAGGTTGTCGTCGGTCGCCGACCCAACCAGGTCGACTCCCTCCTCC
>NZ_BAAAUV010000039.1:0-56222 GCF_039534125.1 Actinocorallia longicatena
CCACCACCCCACCCCCCTGACCCGAAACCGATTACGCCCCACCCCCCGCCGTCCCCTACACTGGACCCGCAAGCCCAGCCCTCATCGTCTAGTGGCCTAGGACGCCGCCCTTTCAAGGCGGTAGCACGGGTTCGAATCCCGTTGGGGGTACCACACAGACCCGTGCATGATCGTGATCATGTGCGGGTTTTGGGGTTTCTAGGGCTGCTTGGGCCGCTTCCTGTTGAGTGGCGATGATCTCGGTTGTGCTGGTGATTTGGACCGTCACGAGGTTGGTGACGTGGTCGTAGCGCATCTCCAGCCGGAAAGCGTTGAACAGCTTCCGCAGCAGCTCTTCGGGCAGCTTCTCCAGGTCGATCCGGCCCAGAGGTAGCTGATCGAGGAGACCGGCGCACTGCACGGCTGGCGGGCCGCTGTGCTTCAGCTCGGCCAGACTGGTCGTCTTGGCGTCGATCTCGGCTTTGAGCTGGGCGGCGCGGGCCTTGACGTCGTTGGTGAACTCGGCGTCGGGGCTCGTCGTTTCGAGGCTGCCCAGGAGGTTCGTCCGGCGGGTCCTGAGTTCGGCCATCGCTTTCTCTGCGGCTTTGATCGCGGCATCCCTCTCGACTAGGGCGTTGGCTTCGGCGTCGCTGATGGTCTGCGCGAGCTCCAGCCGCCGGTGCCGTCCGAAGACCTGGTTGTTGAAGAAGTCAGTCAGCCCCGGAAAGACGTAGTCCTCACGCAGCCAGACGCTCTGGGGATGGCCGGGGTCGATGTACTCCTTGCCCGGCTTGCAGAGGTAGTAGGTCGTGCCTCGATTGTCCTTGCCCCACATCCGCCGGTCACAGGAGGCGTGGGTGATGTAGGACCGCAGCAGGTAGGAGCGCTTGGTGTCGGCGCATGCGGTGTTGGGTCCGGCCTTTCGCCTGACCCTCTCGGCCCGGCGGGTCACCTCCTGGGCGGCGAGGAACATCTCCAGTGAGACGAGCCGGGGATGGACGGGCTTGCTCGACCAGTACCAGGCTTCGGGCGGGTTGCAGCGGCCGGTCGCCGAGGTCGTCGCCCGCCGGTTCCACACCTGGTAACCGGTGTACTTGGGGTTGGTGAGGATTGCTCGCACCGAGGAGTACGTCCATTTGCCCAGGGCCCGGGACGGGTCGACCGGCTGCGGCGGTGGGTAGGCGATCAGGTCGCGGTTCAGCTCGTCAGCGATGTCCTGGATGCCGATCAGTCTTTCGACACGCCAGTCGAAGATCGCCGTCACGACCTTGTGGCGATCAGGGTCAGGGACGCATACGTGCTTGGTCGCACCTTGGGCTCGGCGGGCGGGGACCGGATGAGGAACCTTCTGGCCAAGGTATCCATACGGCGGTCGGCCGATGTTGAAGCCCTGCTCGATGTGCTGCTGGAGGCCTCCCCAGGACATCTCCAGCAGCTGCAGGACGTACCACTCGGCGACGCCCTGCTTCACTCGGCGGGTGAGGATCTGCGAGGACCGCTTGCCGTTGAGGACGATCGGTTCGTCAGCCGCCAGGAGCAGCACCCCGGCTTCCTCGAGCCGCGCTTCGATCATCGTGCCGATGTAGGACCGGCGGGCAACGCGGCCGATCTCTTCACAGATCACGACGTCGAAGCGTCGGCTCGGGCTCGCGGCCTCTTCCAGCAGATCCTGGATGCCGCCGTCACGCGGGACAGGGATGGAGAACCGCTCGTGTCCTCGGCCCTTCCCGCGTGCGGCGAGGTCTTTGCGCCCGGACTCGATGTCGTAGAAGTGGGCGACGAAGGTCGAGTGCTCCGGCAGCGCCGCGTGGCACGAGGCGAGCTGCCGGGGCAGGGACAGAGTGGGGTCCTGCTGGTCCTCGGTCGAGGTCCGGCCCAAGAACGCGACCTTCAAGGGGCCGTCTTGGAGGAAGTAGCCGCCGCCCAGCCCTGTCATGTGGGGCCGTTTGGTCGACCGCTTCAGTCCGAGGTCGTCGAGGGAGAACGGGGCGCTTCCTGCTGTACTGACCATCGCAGAACCTCCTGGATCGTTCGTGCCTGTTCTCGCCGCACCAGCGCGGCGAGGTCGGCCTTGGGCGTCACGACTTGGAAGACCAGGCCGGGAGCGTCCTCCGACCGCTCCCGGCCCTCTCGGTCAGTCACTGTCGTTCGAAGCCGGATGGTTTCCCGGCCGCCGCCGGGGCTGGTTGCAGGGGCCGTTCCCCCGACCGTCCCGGCGGCCCCCACATGACCGCTCGACTCGTTCGGCAAGGTCAAGCCACGTCCGCCGGCCGGTCCTCGGCCGTCCGACAACGACCGGAGAACCGGCCTTCTCGACGTGGCCGACCGCGGCGCGAAGGTGCCAAGCCTCATCGCACCGATAGGCGCGCAACCTCTCCCCGGGCGCCGCGATCCGCACCGCGCGGCGGGCCTCCCGGCGGTTGAGGTAGCGGGCTCGGCCGCACCGGCCGCAGGTGCCGAGCTGAAGCCAGGCCAGCACTTCGGTAGCCCGGTCTGCGTTCGGCTCGTGGTGGGCTCGGCTGTAGGTGCGGCGTCTCATCGGCCGACCTCCTTCAGGTCGGCGGCGGTCTGGAAGATGAGCAGGTCTTCATGGGCGGTCGCGCACGCTGGGAGGCCCTTGGCGCGGGCGCGTTTGGTCTCGATCCGCTGGAAGAACGAGGTGCGGTTGACCAGCTCCCCGTCTCGCACCCCGCACAGCAGAGCGGCGAGCCGGTTGGTCAGCACGAGTCCGGCTTCGTGGGCGGTGTCGATGACGAGGCCGGGAAGGTCGATGAGCTCGCCCTTCACCCGGATCGGGCGGATCGTCACCGCGACCACTCCGAACGGACGGAGGAGGGAAGCCGACCCCGAGAGGATTTGCCCGAAGCCGCCCAGGAGCTCGGCGCGCGGCCGGTGTGCGAGGTTCCGCTTGTCGGTGGAGTAGCGGTGGTTCTCCTTCGTGACGCCGGCATCCCCCGTGAGGCCGAAGGACTTCACATGCCCGTGTGTAGATGCGCCATACGGCGGACTTGTGAGCACGAGGGAGACCTCTCCCCGGTAGCTGGCCAGGGTGGAGGCGATGTTGCGGGAATCCCCGCACATGACGCGAGCCTCCCCCTTCGCGCCGCGGGCGCGAGCGTGAGCGAGGTTGTCAGCGGCCATGCGAGCGAAGTCCGGCTCGTACTCCATCCCGACCGCGCTGCGGCCGAGATGAAGCGACTCCACGAGCGTGGTCCCGATCCCACACATCGGATCGAGAACCAGCTCACCCGGCTTGGTGAATGAGCCGATAACTTCGGCGGCCAGGTCGGGAAGCATCTTGGCGGGGTGCTTCATCGACTCCTCGGTGTACCGGCCGGCCCTTTGCGTACGGGAAGGCCTTTGCCCGATGGTCAGGACGGAGGGAAGGAAGAGCTTCTTGGCGTTCATCGGGCATCGCCCTTCTGTCCGCCGACGGTGGCGGGCTTGGTGAACAGGCACACATCGGCGTGCACGGACACGGCGGCGGGGATGCTGCCGTTCCTGGTGTCGCGCAGGTGCGCGAAGTCCTCGGCCGCGAACTGGACGGCGAGCCCGTCGCCCTCGATCGGGACCCGCAGGGCGATGACGTGCTGGGAGTAGGTGAACCCCAACGCTGCGGCGTGCCGGACGATCCGAGGCGCAGGATCGACGAGACGGCCGTCGGCTCCGTGCCGGGCGGTGGTGATGACCGCCAAGACCCCGCCCGGCCGCAGCACCTGCCACGACGCGGTGATCATCGAACCGAGACGTTCCTCAGTGACGCCCCAGAAATCAGCGCGGCAGGCCGGGCATGCCTGGTCGGTCCAGATCGGAACCCGGCCGCCCTTCTCGAACGGTGGAGGTTCGGCGATCACGAGCCCGACCGTGCCCTTGAGGTCGGCGAGGGCCCGGTTCATCTGGTCGGGGCGGCATGCCCGCAAGGACAGTTCGTGCAGGTCTTCGGCCGGAAGGAGTTCGCCGATCCGTTTGCCGATGTGCTGGGCGAGCGGGAAGTGCGGCAGGCACCCGACCGCGCGCCGGTCGGCCTCCCACGCCGACACCAGCACCGCCTCACTGGAGGGGTAGGCCTCCACCACGACGTCACCGGGACGAGTGCAGTACGCGATCAGGTGCCGGGCCAGCTCCCAACCGGGAGCGGTGCGGTGCCGGACGCAGGTGAGCGGGGCCTTCTTGCTGGTGGTGTCGTTGCCAATCTCCTTGGTGGTGGTGTCGGAGCAGAGCCATACGGTGAGCGGCACCAGGTTGGTGGCTGCTTTCTCGAAGTGGCCTGAGTTGTTGTTCGCCTGGTTGGGCGTGTTGTTCATCGTTGGGTTGACCCGAGACGGGAACCCGATCCCCTTGCAACCGGGAAACCCCTCCACCAGCCTCCGATTCGGCGGGCAACCGTGGTCAACACTCGGCAAACCCGCCGGGGAACCCCGATCTACGCAGGTCAGCGGCATGGGGAAGGCGAATGACGAGGTGGTGTAACCACTGGCGGAGTCGTCCAGGAAAGGGAACCCGCTCTGGTAGAGCGCGCCGCAACCGGCCTGCGATCGAACTCTCCGGGCGAATCAGGCTTGCCGGTGTTAGCGGTGGATTCCCGGCGGTCGTAGTTGGGCGGTGTGCGTGTCGGCGCACTTGACCAAGTCCTTGCCGATTTTCTCGGTTACCCCGTCTCGCCTGGGCTGACGTCGTGGATGCCTCGTTGAGGGAAGGCGGGCTTCCTCGGCGGCTCGCACGTGGTTTCACAGGCGCGGGAAGTCCGCTGCGAACAGTGGTCTAGCGGCCTTCCCCATCGGGGCATGCGGAGCGTTGGGGCCTTCCCGTCTGCTTCCGGGAAGGCCACTTGAGGTGGTGGATCTGTTGTGGCGACCGATCCGGCTACGACCTCACGGAGGCCGCCATGACCCGCCCCACCACCCGCACTCAGCCCGTCGCCTCGACCGGGTTCGAGCGGCGCGGACGGACCAACGTCCTGGACACCCTCGCCGACAGCTTCACACTCCTGACCACCGGCCCCGCCCCGCTCGCCCTCAACGGCAAGGAGATCGGGCGCGGGCTGCCCGCTCGGCTGCTGCCCCTCGATGAGGTCCGCGGGCTGCTCCTCGCATCGGCCGGCGACGCCAAGGCCCATTACGAGCTGCGCGATGCCGTCTGGGCGGAGCTCGTTCGCCGCTCCAGGACCGAAGGCCCGGCATGGGTGGTGGGCTGCTGCGGTGTCGCCCTTCCCGGTCTGCTGGCGATCACCAACCGGATCGGTAAGAGCCTTCCTCACGCCCAGGCCGAAGATGTCGCCTCCGAGCTCCTGACCGCGTTCCTGGCCGCGTTGCAGACCGTCGACCTCGACCGGAGAGGCATCGCTTCCCGGCTGATGTGGGCTGCGCGCCGCGCCGCGACCCGGGCTCGCTACCGCGACCTGCGCGAGACGCCGCTCGACCCGCACGACATCACTCCCGAGCAGACCGTAAGCGCCCTGCCCGCCCAGGCCCCAGCCTCGGACCACGACGAGACCGCAACCGACCTCATCGGCCGCGCCGTCGAGCAACGAGTCATCACCCGCGAGCAAGCCGACCTGATCATCGTCACCCGGATCGGTGGGACCAAGGTCTCCGACCTCGCCCGCAGCCTGGAAATCCCTGCTCACCGGCTGTATGAGCGGCGTGAGCGGGCGGAGAAGCGACTGGTCGCGGCGGTGCTCGATGGTCAGGTTTCCGCAAAGTAATGAGCGCTCGACCCTGAATCCCGGCCTCGAAGGCGGGGTTTCCCAGTGTCGAGCCATTGATGACAACCCGCCAAGGGGTGGCCGGGGCGGACGGAGAGCCCGGTCCCCACCTGCACCCATCCGGAACTGGATTCCTTCGAGGAGGACACCCAGCCCCCGGCCACCCCGGCGGAACGTCACCAGCTCGGCAGCAACCATCCACCCGCATCTCGGGGAGCTGCCGCAATGCCCACCACATCTCACACCACCACCAACGCCACCCACAGCAACGAGGCCACCGCCTCACCGGCGAGTGCCGGCAGCCGGACAAAGCCGCATGCTCGCCCCATCCAGGAGTTCACCGGCCTGTGCCGGACGATCTCACCGCTCCGCCTCGCCGGTGTCGTCCTGTTCGGCATGACCGGCCTCACCATCGCGGTTCTCGCTGCCGCGTCGGTCGCTCATGCCGGGCAGGACCCGAACGCGCCTGTTGCCACTCTCACCCAAGTCATCGACAACTTCCGGAACGTCCTGGTCGGGATGCTGGTGAGTCTCGCGACGCTGTTCGCCACCGTCGGCGGAGTGCGGCTCATGCTCGCCGGAGGCGACCCCGGCGAGGTCGAGGGCGGCCGCAAGTGCCTCAAGTACGCCGGACTCGGCTACGCCGTCGCGGCTCTGGCTCCGATCCTGGTGGCGATCCTCAAGCAGATCGTCACCGTCTGATGAGGGTTCCACCCAGGTGGGAAGGCTGGGGGAAGGCGGTGGGAGTCGCCGCGGTAGCGGTCCTGTTCCTGCTCCTTTCCCCGGCCCTCCCGGCCACCGGCCACGCCCCTGCCCACCCTGGCCGCGTCACAGGTCTGCCGGTCGCCAGGGCGCTACCGCGTTGCCCGCTTCCCTACGAGCTGGCCCGGCTCGCCACCGGTCGCACCCCGAAGCCGAGCCCGACTTGTATCCCGGCCAAGAAGGGGAAGGGCGGCGCGGCCGGGCCGCGCGGTCCGCAGGCTCCCGCGCCGTCCAAGCCCGACCCGCGCCCCGCGCCTGCTCCGCCGCCGGTGTCTCCCTCGCCGAGGGGGAACCTGCCCACGGTTCCCGTTCAGCCGTCGTTGCCGGTGCCGCCGCTCGGCCCGGCCATCCCCGGCACCGACGGGAGTTGCCCGAACTGGGATGTCACCTGTCAGGCCAAGTCCAGCATCAGCGGCTGGTTCTCCGACCTGCTCAAGGACGCCTCTAAGGGCGTGTTTGACCTGCTCGGCTCAACTCTGTTCGGCACGCCCGAACTGGACTCCGAGCCGATGGCGACGGTCCGGGAGATCTGGGAGCTGTGCCGGGCCATCGCGGTCGCCTGCTTCGTGCTCCTGGTGACCGTCGCGGGCATGCAGCTCATGGCAGGCGGTTCCCTCCCGACCGAGATCACGCCACGCGAGATGCTGCCCAGGCTGGCGTGGGCGTTCATCATCCTCAACTGCTCACAGATCGTCTGCGGGTATGCGATCGCCTTCGCCAACGCGCTCGCAAGGGCGTTCTTGGACTTCGGCCCGTCCACCGTTGATCCGGCCAAGGCGTTCGCTCACCTCTACTCGCTGTACCTGCTGAACCTGGCCTCGGGCGGGATCTTCTTCACCCTCCTAGGCCTAGCAGTCGTGGTCGTCGCACTGTGCGTCGCGGTCACCTACGTGATTCGCCTCGCCCTCACGATGGCGCTGGTCGCGGCTGCTCCGTTGGCGTTGATGTTCCACGGCCTCAAGCACACCGAGGGACTGGCGTTCTTCTGGTGGCGCTCCCTGGTCGGAGTGCTGTCCATCCAGGTCGCCCAGTCGCTCGTCTTCGTCATCGCGCTGCGGACGCTCGTCCCTTCGACCGATGACGACGAGCCTTTGTGGCTGGCAGCGGTGCCGGGCAAGCGGGACCTGCTCGACCTGCTGCTGTTGCTCGTCCTGCTGTTCATCATGACCAAGATCCCCGGCTGGGTCGCCCGCTCCATCTGGAAACAGGCCGCACCCTCCGCCCTGATGAACCTCGCCAAATCCTTCATCCTCTACCGCGGCGCCGGACTCCTGATCTCCAAAGTCGGCAAGGGCGCCAAGGCCGCCGCATCCGCCGGCGGGCGGAGAAGCCCCGGCCCCGGTGGGCGGGGAAGGCCCGGCCAGCCGACCGGCCACCAGCAGCCCGGCAGGCCCGGCCAGAGACGGCAGCCCGGCCAGAGGCGACCACCGCACCACCGCCAGCGTCCGCCCGGCCAGCGTCGCCCAGGCCGCCAGCACCGGCCGCCCAGCGAGGACACCGGGGCCGCCTACCGGATGCCGCGCCCCGAGCGCACCGAGTACCCCGGCCGCCCGCAGCCCCGCCCAACCGTCACCGAGCCACCCGCCCGGCCCGGTTCCCGTTCTCACACACCCGGAGGCCGTCCCGTGCAGCCCGGACTGTTCCCCATCAAGCCCGCCAAGGGCACCGGCAAGCAGCTCTCCCTGCCCATCGACGCCAAGCGCCTCCCACCCAAGCCCATCCCACCCGAGCCACCACGCAGGCCCACCCCGCGCTCGGGCCAGCTCCAGATTCCCGGAATGCCGAAACGGCCCCGCCCGCCGCGCCGCCCCGAACAGCTCTCCCTGTGGGTCGACAAACCCGCACCCAAGCGGCCCGCACGCCAGAAGCCAGTACCTCAGAAGCCTGCGCCGAAGAAGGGCAAATAGATGTCACGCACGCCTGAAGAGCCGCTGTCGGCCGCGATCCCGGCCGACGTCGACCGGCCCGACAAGGTCGCCTACGGGATGACCTCCCACCAGCTCGCCCTCCTAGCCGCTGCGGGGTTCCTCGCCCTGCTGTTCTGGGCAACGGCCGGGACCGTCCTGCCGTTGCCGGTGACCGTCGCCCTCATCACACCTGTGGTTGTGGCGGGCCTGGTCCTGGCCTTCGCCCGGCGGGACGGGATGACGCTGGACCGCTACGGGCTGGCCGCCTTCCTGCATCTGCGGATCTCCCGTGAACGTGTCTCGGGATCGGCGACGCCGCCGCCGGTCTGGTGCCGGATGCGCGGGCGCCTTCCCGCACCGCTGCGCCTTCCTGTCCTGGCCGTGCGGGAAGACGGCGTGCTCGAACTCGCCGAGGGCGGAACCGCAGTCATCGTCAAAGCCGGAACGCTTCCCTTCGCGCTGCGCTCCCACGGGGAGCAGGCCGCCCTCGTCGGCGTTTTCGGCCGGTGGCTCAACTCACTCGAGGCACCCGCGCAGATCCTCGTCCAGGCCCGGCCGGTCGACCTGTCCTGGCTCGCCGAGAACCTGACCGAGACGGCTGCGGCGTTGCCGCATCCCGATCTGGAAGACGCCGCCCTCGACCATGCGGCGTTCCTGTCAGAGCTGAGCGCTACCCGGGTGCTGCTGGAACGCGAGGTCTATCTCATCCTCCGCGACAGCACCGCGACCGGCCGCCGGGCCAAATCCCGCGAGATCAGCGCCGCCGTGGTCCTTCGCCAGGCCCAGGACGCCGCCCAGGCTCTGGCGGTCCTCGGCGTCACCGCCACCGTGCTCGACGTCGACTCCGCCTCGCGCGTCCTGGCCGATGCCCTGTCGCCAGGCGAAGACCGGCTGAGCGGTCTCGCCGACCCTGACCAGATCATCACCGGATTTTTGGAGGAGGAACGATGAAGATCCGCGTCAAGAACGAGCACGCCGCGGGGCGAAGCCGAGATCGCCGAGACGTGGCGGCACCTACCGCGCTCAAAGTGAACACCGCCTCCCTGGAACTACCTGCGGGAGTGTGCGCCTCCTTCGCCGTGGCCGGCTACCCCGCAGAAGTCGGCGCGGGCTGGCTGTCGCCTCTCACCACCTACGCCGGACGGCTCGACGTGTCCTTGCACGTCGAGCCCATCCCGCCTCGGATCGCCGCCCAACGCCTGAAGGCCCAGCGCGCCAAGCTGGAGGCCGGAAGCCGCGCCGACGCGGCGGCGGGCAAGCTCGCCGACTTCGATGCCGAAACCGCAGCCCAGGACGCCGCCGACCTCGCCGCCTCCATCGCCCGAGGACACGGACGCCTGTTCCGGGTCGGCCTCTACCTCACCGTGCACGCCGGCACTCTTGGCGAGCTGGAAGCCGAGATCGAAAGGGTCAAGACCCTCGCCGCCTCCATGCTGCTCGACGCGGAACCGACCACGTTCCGGGCGCTGCAAGGTTGGGTAGCGACCCTTCCCTTGGCATCCGATCCGGTCAGGCTCACGCGGGCGTTCGATACGACCGCGCTCGCGGCGGCCTTCCCTTTCACTTCCCCCGACCTGGACGCCCAGCTCGACGCTGCGCCCGTCCTGCTTGGGCTGAATGTCTACTCCTCGGGGGTGGTGCTGTGGGACCGGTTCGCCCAGGACAACCACAACAGCGTCACGCTCGCCCGATCGGGTGCGGGGAAGTCGTACTTCACCAAGCTGGAGATCTCCCGGCTACTGCAGCACGGCGTGCAGGTCGCGGTGGTCGACCCCGAAGACGAGTACCGCGCCCTGACCGCAGCGGTGGGCGGACGGCGCATCCCGCTCGGATCGCCCGGGGTGTTCTTCAACCCCTTCGACCTCGACCCCGACGGGCCGCCTGACGCATTGACGCGGCGGGCACTGTTCTTCCAGACGCTCGCCGCGACCATGTTCTCCGAGAAGCTCGAACCGGTCACCCGCTCGGTTCTCGACCGGGCCGTAATCGCCACCTATGCGCGAGCAGGGATCACCTCCGACCCGCGCACCTGGACGATGCCGGCCCCTCTCCTGGCCGACCTCCAGACCACCCTGACCGAGGCGGAAGGGCCGGAGGCAGCCGGATTGGTCGCCAGGTTGGAGCCGTTCGTCACCGGTTCCTACGCCGGGCTCTTCGCTGGCCCCACCTCCAGTGCCTCTTCCGGGCATCTGACCGTCTTCTCCCTGCGGGACCTCTCCGACGAAGTCAAACCGGTCGGGATGCTCCTGGCCCTGGACGCGATTTGGCGTCAGGTCGTCAGCCACGAACGCAGGCGGCGGCTCGTGGTCGTCGACGAGGCATGGACGCTCATGCAGCACGGCGAGGGCGCGCGCTTCCTGTACCGGCTGGCCAAGTCCGCCCGCAAGCACTGGGCCGGGGTCGCCGTCGTCACCCAGGACGCCGCCGACCTTCTCTCCTCCGATCTCGGGCGGGCGGTCGTTGCGAACTCCGCGACCCAGTTCCTGCTCCGGCAGGCGCCGCAGGTGATCGAGGAGATCGCCGCATCTTTCGACCTTACCGACGGAGAACGCGCCTTCCTCCTCACCGCCGCCCAAGGAGAAGGCCTCGTCTGCGGCGCCGCTCAAGGCGGGACCGGCACCACCCGGACCGCGTTCGCCTCGATCGCGAGCAGCCGCGAGCACGCCACCGCCACCACGAGCCCAGCCGAAGGAGAAGCCCTGTGACCTGGCCTTCCTTCCCCTTCGCCTTCCCTTACCTGCCTGCCTTCCCCTTCGCTTCGGCGGTGCATTCCCTGGCCCTCCCTGTTCAGAAAGCCGACCTGATGCACCACGCGGCCTCCTTCCCGCTGCCTTCCACGTCCGTCCTCGCAGAGAAAGCTGACACCCTGAACCACAACCCGCTCGACCCGATCATGCCGACCGTCACCCCGCTCGTGGTCCCCGAGTACACGCCCCACCTGCCCACCGTCACTCCCATTCCCGCCCCCCACCTGCCAGCCTTCCCTCTCGACAAGATCCTCGGCGGACCGCAGGCCGTCCTCGATCTACTCACCGGATTCGCGCCCGGCACTGTCGGGACGCTGCTGCTCGCGGCTGGAGCGGTGGCCGGTGGGCGGTCGGTGCTGTGGTGGTGGCGCAACAACCGGCTCACCCTCGGCTCCCACGTCATCGAGATCTCCGTCCCGCCGCACGTCGAACCCGCCAGCGCCGCCGCCTGGTGGTCCCACCTCGCCGGGCTCCTCCACCCCTGGTGGAAGCGTTGGCTGTTCGGGCAGCCGCATCTGGCGTGGGAGTACCTCGCGGGCGAGGACGGGGTGAAGGTCCAGGTGTGGGTTCCCGGAACCATCTCCCACATCCAAGTCGTGAAGACCATCCGTTCCGCCTGGCCCGGTTCCACGGTCACCGCCCGACCCGCGACTCCGCCCATTCCGGGAGCCATCCCTGCAGCGGGAGGCCGCATGGTCCTGGCCCGGCCCGACCACTACCCGCTGCTGTCCGAGCACAAGAACGACCCGCTCCGGGCGCTGCTCGGCGCGGTCGAGGAACTCGGGTCCGGTGAGCACGCCGCCGTGCAGATCCTTGTCCGCCCCGTCACCGGCCGCCGCCTGCAGCGCGCCCACCGAGCCGCCGCCGCACTACGCGGAGCAGGTTCGGCCGCGCCGCAAGCCGTCCTGTTCGACCTCATCACCCCGGGCAGCGACAAGCAGCGCCACAGCCTGGCCGCCTTCTATCCCGAGCGGGCCGAACAGATCCGCAACGTGCTCACCAAGGCGGCCCGGCCGCGGTTCGAGGTCCAAGTCGTGTACGCCGCGGCGACTTCTCACCGCGTCGGGCCGGCCGCGCGAGGCTGGCTGAAGACCACCTGCCACGAGATCGCCTCCACCTTCGCCCTCTACTCCCACAGTGGGCAGTTCCTGCGGCGTCGTCTCCTCCTCAACCCGGCCGCCCAGCTCACCGGCCGAAAGCTTGCGCGCGGCTACCTGCTGTCGGTGGACGAACTCGCCGCCCTCGCCCACCTTCCCTACGACCTCGGCGCACCCGGAGTAGCAAGGTCCGGAGCCCGACCCGTCGCACCGACCCTCGCCGTCCCCACCGCCTACGACAAGGGAGTACGTGTCCTCGGCGACGCCGACGCCGGAAAGGAGCGGACGGTGGCCGCCTCCGTCGTGGGCGGACGCCAGCACACCCACCTGCTCGGGCAGACCGGTGTCGGCAAGTCGACGCTGATCGTCCAGCAGGTCCTCGCGGACGCCCGCGCCGGACGGGGAGCCTTGGTCATCGACCCCAAGGGCGACCTGATCAACGACATCCTCGACCGGCTGCCCGAGCGGGCGATCGGCCGGACGGTGGTGTTCGACCCGGCCGAGGACGGGACACCGTCGATCAACGTGCTCATCGGACCGGATCGGGCCTTCGCAGTGGACGCGATCGTGACGACCTTCCACCGCTGTTTCTCCTCCGCCTGGGGCCCACGCCTGGACGACCTCATGCGGACCGCGTGCCTGACCCTCGCCAAGGTCTACGGCGATGGCGCCAGCCTCGCCGACCTACCCGCCCTCCTCACCGATGACGGCTACCGCGCCCAGACCGTCGCGAGGCTGAAGGGCAAAAACGCCGACCCACTCCTCAAGGGATTCTGGGCGTCCTACGACACCCTCACCCCGGCCGGTCAGGCCGCACTGATCAGCCCCGTCATGAACAAACTCCGCGCGGTCCTACTCCGCCCATTCATCCGTGAAGCCCTATGCGGCCGGGCCTCCACCGTCGATATCGGGAAGATCCTCAACAGCGGAGGGCTAATTCTCGCGCGGGCCCCGAAGGGAACCCTCGGGGAAGACGCCTCACGTCTGTTCGGGTCACTGCTGCTCGCCCACACCTGGCAGGCCATGACCCCACGCGCCAACCTGCCCGAGAACTCCCGCCGCGACGTTGCCGCCTACGTCGACGAAGCCCACAACTTCCTCAACCTGCCCGGGTCGGTCTCCGACATCCTCGCCGAGGCCCGCGGCTACCGGTTCTCCCTCACCCTCGCCCACCAACACCTCACCCAGCTCCCACCCGACCTGCGCGAAGCGGTATCAGCGGACGCCCGCAACAAGATCTACTTCGCGGCATCGCCCGAGGACGCTGCGAGCCTGGTCCGGCACGTCGGACCCCAACTCACCCCACACGACCTTTCCCACCTAGGGGCGTTCCAGGCCGTGGGAAGGCTGATGAACGGCGGAGCACCCACGCCCGCCTTCACCTTCCGAACCCGGCCCCTCCCTGACCCCATCGAAGGGCGGCAGGAAGAGATCCGGGTGGCCTCCCTCGACCAGTTCGCGCCTGCTCCTGCCGATGAGGTCCCCGACATCCAGCCGAGCGCGGTCAACGGCGCGACCCTCGAAGGGGGCCAGGCATGAGCACTCCCTCGATCCGCCGACCCGCGGCGGCAAGGCCCAAGGCTTCCGCAGACCACACGACACGGCTGCTGATGCTTCTCAACCATCGAGACCGCCGCATCCTTGATCTGGTGTGGGAGCACCGCGTCCTGACGACCTTCCAGATCGGCGCGGTGTTCTTCACCAGCCCGAAGACCACCCGCAAAGTCCTCGCCCGCCTGCACCACGCCGGAGCGCTGGAGCGGTTCCAGCCACGCTCAGACGACCGAGGCTCGATCCCCATCCGCTGGACCCTCGCCCCCGCCGGGGCCTACGCCGTCGCCGCCATGCGCGGACAGACCGTCAAAGAGCTGCGCTACCGGCGCGACCACCTCCACCAGTTCGTCCTGTCACAGAAACTGAACCATCACCTCGGCGTCGCCGACTTCTTCACCAGCCTCCACGCCCACGCCCGCCTCCACGAAGACCGGAACGTCGAGCAGTGGTGGTCGGAACGGGCCTGCTTCACCGAATGGGGCGACCTCGCCCAACCCGACGCCTTCGGCCGCTGGACCGAGCCCGTGAACGGCGCACCCACCGCGCTGGAGTTCTTCCTCGAACACGACACCGGAACCGAGACCCTCGCCCGCGTCGCCGCGAAACTGCCCGGATACGCCAAGGTCATGACCCGGCACCGCATCCGGGTCCCCATCCTGTTCTGGCTCCCCAACCCCACCCGCGAAGCCAACCTCCGCGCGCTGCTCGGCACCCCTGCCGTACCTATCGCAACCGCCGTCAACACGATGGGGACCGCCCCCGGCGGACCGGTACCCGGTGACCGTACAGCGAACGGACCGGCTGGGCCCGTGTGGCTACCGGCCGGGACCACCGGTCCCCGCCGCACCCTGATCGGGCTCCGCACCGCCTGGGACGCCCACAACCGGCCCCGGCCCATCACCCCGCCGGGGGTATAGCGTGCCGCTCCTCGCAGCAGCGGGCAGTGCCGCCTTCGTGGTCCTGGTGGTCATGATCGGAACCCTGGGCGCCTTCATACCCGCCTTCCGCTCTGGTCCCGGCCCCGCCATGGACGCCGGACTCCTGGGCTGCCCGCCCGCCCTCACCCGGGCGGGCGGGAGCAGCAACGGGAAGGACGTCTCCGACATCCCGCCCACTTACCTGGCGCTCTACCAGGCAGCCGGGGCCAAGTACGGGGTGGCCTGGAGCGTGCTCGCGGGCATCGGGAAAGCCGAATCCGACCACGGCCGAGGCCCCGGCTCCGGCATCCGCTCAGGCACCAACTACGCCGGAGCCGCCGGACCCATGCAGTTCCTCCTCTCCACCTGGAAGGGATACGCCACCGACGGAGACGACAACGGCACCAAGAACGTCTACGACCCGCGCGACGCCATCCCCGCCGCCGCCCTCTACCTACGCCGCAACGGCGCACCCGCCCACATAGAGAAAGCGGTCTCCGCCTACAACCACTCCCCGGCCTACGTGAGGCAGGTACTCGCCACCGCGGCCAGCTACGCCAAGCAAGGCCCCGTGCCTTCCTGCGAGATGCCGTTCGCCGGTCCGGCGTCCGGGCGGGCAGCAGTCGCGGTGAAGGCCGCGCTGCGCTGGCTCGGCACCCCCTACTCCTGGGGCGGCGGCTCCCTGACCGGACCCTCACGCGGATTCGGACGCGGAGCCGGAACGATCGGCTTCGACTGCTCCTCACTGGTCCGCTACGCCTGGCACCAAGCCGGGATAACCCTGCCTCGCGTCGCAGCCGACCAATGGCAGACACTCCGCCCCGTGCCTCGCAACCAGATCACAGCGGGAGACCTGGTGTTCTTCAAAGGCGCACTCGGCACCATGAGCAAACCCGGACACGTCGGCATGATCCTCGACAACCGGCGCATGATCGAGGCCCCGCACACAGGAGCGCAGGTCCGGATCCGTGAGTGGACGATCCGGGGAGATGTGGTCGGCTTTGGTCGACCGGGGGCTAGGTGAGGATCCATCGCCCGTGGGACGGGGCGAGGAGGCCAAGGCACACTCTGCGGTCCGCGCCCACAATGGGGTCCTGCGTCTGGTCGCCGATCCCGGGGGACGGCCTTGATAGGTGTTGCGGTTGACCGGCCTCGACCAAGCCATTCCTGTCAGCGACGCCCTCGCACACGCCCGCCCTCATCCCCGAACAGCGCTGGGTGGCGGGAAAGGAGGCGAGCCCTCGCCGGTCGGCGAGGGCTCATAGGGCGGATGACGTCACGGTGGAGCCGGAGTCAGGACCTCGGCGAGATGATCGTAGGCGTCAGCCTGGCGCTGGTTGCGGTGATCGAAGGAGCACGCCTTCCCGGCCGGAATCGAGGGGGAAGGCTCGACCGCCGCCGGCCCTTGGGCGGAGGAGGCGGCCCTTTCCGGTTCGCACACGCACTCGCGAAGGCACCTGCGCAGCATCGCCGCATCGGCGAGGGCCTGGCCGAGCAGGCCGGGTGAGGCCAGCAATGGCCCGGCCGCCTCGACCACCCGCCGGGCCGCCTCCTCCAACGCACAGGTAGCAGCGTTGAAGGCGGCCGAGTCGGCACCGGCCGTGTCCAACGCGGCCTGCGCGTCCGTCAGTGCGCGAAGCGCCGCCGTCAGGGACACCCCGGCCACCGGGACCGGCGGGGACGTCCCCGCCGGGCGGCCGGTCGCCGGAACGCCTGGGGATGGGTGGGGGCCACTCACCGTGCATCCCGGTAGACGGCGGCGTGGACCCCGGCTCGGCGTACGTGACTGGGGATGTTGCGAGGGTGGCAGGGGCCGGGACGGTAACGGCGACGGCCGGTCCGCGCCCACTGCTCGGCCGCCCGCCGGAAACGACTCACGTTCATGATCGTCTTCTTTCGTCGGTGAAGGCGACCTGGCGCGGTCCGGCCGCCGGGGATAAGTGGGCTAGCGGGGGGCTTGGGGGTCGCCGCCGGTGGCCGTCTCGGGCGTACGGAGGTCGGCTAGTGGTTCGAGGTTGCGCACGGCGAGCATGTCGACGTTGTCGCACACGGCGTCCAACGTGCACCACAGGGTGTTGGGGTAGACGGCGAGGCCCTCGGCCAGCACGTAAGCGGTGGCGAGGTCAATCAGCAGGGCCATCGCCCTGGACGCCTGGCCGTGTGGGCACATGGCGTAGGCGTCCAGAAGGGCGGCGACGTCGACCGACCGGGAAGGCCCGATCGGCCGCGTGTAGGGCCGCGTGGCCATGTCAGTGCCGAGGCGGCCGGTGAAGTCGATGCCCTTCGGGCGCTCGCCCTCGATCGTCGCGCGAACAATACGGCCGAGGTCGGCGGCAATCGCGAGATTCGCCTCGTCGAACGAGACACCCGGCTCACGGACGCACACGATGGCGTAGCCGAGGTCGCACATGAAGGAGAACGCCTTTGATCGCAGGTCAGGGTGTTCGAGGTAGGTGTCCGCGAACACCTCGGTGACGTCATGCGAAACAGTCATGATCATCTTTCGGTTGGTGGCCGTGCGGCCGGTATCGGTTGGGTGGTGGGGCGGCCGGGCGCGGACCGGCCGCCGGGGCGCCTATACGGGGTGTCAGGCCCGTACGGGGGTCATGGCGTGCAGGGCGGCGTCGCATTCAGGGGCGGCCGGTGCGGCGGCGTCAGGGCACGTCAGGGGCCGGGCGGGGATGCCCGGCCGGAACCCGGCGGGACGGATGGGGGCCTGGGGTCGCCATGCGGGTAGGAGGGCGGCGGCGTCGCGGTAGAACACGCTCGTTCCGGCGTGCTCGCCGTAGGCGAAGCCCTGATCGAACGGGCACGCACGGCGGGGAGCCGGGCCGGTGAGGTAGCGGTGGGCGTTGTTCAGGGCGGCGGTCAGCGCGCATTGCGGGGTGTGCCCGATGTCCTCGACCTCGTGGCGGACATCCCACCACCACCGCACGAGGGCGCGGGCCGGGGCGAGCCGGTCGAGCTCCTTGATCATGTAGCCGTCTTCATCCGTTTCGCGCATGGCGGTCTCGAGGTTCGCCTCGATCGTTCCGCGCGCATCGAGGGCGTCTTCGTGGGCGTTGCGGATGTCCGTTGCGGTCAGCACGGGGCCTCCTAGGGCGGGTGCGTTGGGCGGTGGTGGAGGCCGGGCGCGGACCGGCAGAACGGGCGGCGGCCGGGTGGCCGGGGCTAACGCGGCCGGTAGGCGGGACCGGGGGCCGGTCCCGCCTACCGGGGTTTTCAGGCGGCGTCCGCCGGGGCGGCGGGGGCATCCGGGGTCTTGTCGGTGGGGGCGTCCGCCGGGGCGGGGGCCTCACCGGCCGGGGCCTGTCCGGCGAGGGCGGCGTCCTCAGGGGACGTGGGGACCTTGGCGGCGGTGGTGGTGTACCGCATGGGGGCCTCGGTGGTCAGCATGGCGTCACCCTGGGCCGCCATGGTGGCGAGGGCGTTGGAGATCGCACCGGACGACTTCCCGAGGACCTTGCCGATCTCACCGGCGGTGAAGTCCTTGCCGGGGTGGGCATCCAGGTGCGCCTTCACCAGCGGCCGCAGTGCGGTCGGGGACTTACGCTGACCACCGTTGCCGTTGCCGCCCGACCGGGTCTGGACCGGGACGGGCGCGGGAGTGGGGGCGACGATCCCGGCCGCCTCCCACGCCTCCTCGGCCGCGTTGAACGCCGCCCGCAATGCGGGGGCGACCGCGTCCTCGTCGTCGCCGTTGACCGCCGTCAGAGCCGCGATCGTCGCGGACAGAAGGTCCGTCAGTCCCTGACGGGTGGCCTCGGTCAGCTGACGCCGCTCGAGATCCGCCAGGATTTCGGCGCGGCGCGCGTTCTCCTCGGCGATCAGCTGGGCGATCTCGTCGTTAGCGGACGCGCGCCGCACCGGCTCGGCGGTCAGCGACGCGACCGCCGCCGTCAGCATCTCCTCGGTCAGCTCGGGCACCACCGCGACCACCGGGACCGCCGCCTCGTTCGTGTCGCCCTCACCGGCCGGGCCGCCCTCTCCACCCTCACCACCCTCACCGGCGGCACCGGCGGGCGGGGTGGGCTGGTCCGCCGGGGCGGCGGTACCGACGGGGGTCTCGTCCGCCGGGGCCGGTTCGGTCGACGGGGCGGGGGCCTCATCGGTGAGGGCGTCCGGGGTAGCGACGAGGGTCTCGTCGGCGGTGTCAGCGGCCGGGGCGTCTTCGACGGTCACGGCGGTGTAGGTGACGCCGTCCGCGCCCTTGGCGACGGTTTCGGCGACCGCCCACCCGGCCCCCACGAACGTGGTCAGCTCGTCGCGGGCGGCGGCGCGGGTGGCACCGGCGGCCGGGGCGATCGTGGACACCCGACCGCCGGGGTGGGCGGTCAGCGCGTCCCACACCGCCCCCGTGGGGCGGGGGGTGGCGGGGGCCGGGGCGGTGGTTGCGGGGGCGGCCGGGGCGGTGGTGGTGGTCGTCATTTCGGGGGCTCCTTCGCGCCATTCCGGCGGCCGGTCCATTCGTCCCGCCGCCGCGTTATTTGGTTACACATTGATTATCCCCCACCACACCCCGAATATGCTGCGCCAATCCCATTTATTGGATTGCTATAACGACTGGAGAGGCTTACCTCATAAAAGTCATGGAAATTGAATTGGCGCCATATCGCGCGCATTGCTTGACTTCAGCGTGGGCGCGGTTACAGGCGTGGGGAAAATGGCGGGGTCGAGAATGCGAAACGCACCGTCGAAGGTGGCGGTGCGCGTTTCGGAGGCCGGGGCTTCCGGCCGGGGCTCGGGGATGATCTTCCCCGGTGGTCGTCGCGGAGGCTTGCGGCGAGAGGGGGACCTCGCGCCGGGTGAAGGGACGACGCGGCTCGGGCGGCTGGCCCGGGGATGCCTTGGTGGGTGGCTTGGGGTGGAAGGAGAGAGGAGGAAGGGAGAGAGGAGGGGTGGATGTTGAGGGTCAGAGATGGAGGTTGAAGGGGTTGAGTTGAGGATGTCGGCGGAGCCGCACACACTAGGAGTCACCTTTAGTAGGTGAGTCGGGGTGTGGATCCGCCTTCCCTTAGTGTTCTGACCTGGGGCTCCTTAACCCCCCGGGGGGTAGCGCCTAAGCGCTCCACGAAGACGCGACGAAGGCTCTACGAAGGCTCGGTCAGATTCTGGATACCCCTGCCCGAGATTCGATTGTCAGCCTCGCTCGGAATTCGGGCGAGGCCGACAATCAGGCAGCCTGAACGCTCACACGGCCGTGGTGAGTTGCTGGTAGGTCTGGGTGGTGTGGATGTTGGGGCGTTTGCCAGCGGCCTTGAGGGCGTCGACGAGCTGGGCGTAGCAGGACTCCACTGCTCCGGGACGGCCGAGTTCGGCGTAGCGGCGCATGCGTTCCTTGCACACGTTCTCGCTCGTCGGCACGATGTCGGCAGCCTCCTCCAGGAGCTGCACCGCCTCGGCGGGGTCGTCCTCCAGGTTCGCGAGGGTGGTGAGGGCTTCGGCGGCCTGGCGGGAGTAGGCGCGAGCACGGTCGGCTGCCCACAGCCGGGAGGCGTTCACCCCCTGCAGGAATGGCCCCTCATACAGCCTGACGGCCCGGGCCAGCAGCTTTCTCTGTTCGGCCGACGCCGCGGTACTCGCCGCTGTGAGCAGGTCGCGGAACTCCCACACATCACAGGTGAGCAGGTCGGCGTTCAACCGGTAGCCGGTCCCCCGAGCGCACTCCAGAGGGTCGGCGTAGGCCTTCCCGAGCGCCTCTTTGACCTTGGCGCGGATGTCCTTCTTCACGGTCTTGCCCCGCTCCGCGGACTGATCGCCGTTCGGCCAGATCTTGGTCTCGCTGCCCTCCAGCGGCAACCAGATCCCGCGGTTCTCCGCCAGCAGCCCGAGCAGCGCTTCGGTGTCCCCAAACTCCGAGACAACCAGAGAACGCTCTCCGCCGCACTGGATGGAGCATTCACCGAACAGCCGCACCATGACGGCCTTCCCACTGCCTTCCCTTTCGCCTTCCCTCTGGGATTCGTCTTCGCTGGCGGCCTGGCGCTCGTCGTCCCGGCCCTCGACGTCGGCCGCCTTAACAACCTGACCCGTAGCGCGAGGGGTGATGAGGGAAGTGATGCGGTCGGCGGCGTCGTCGAGCAGCGCGGCGCGTACTCCGACGAGCCCGGCCGCGTGCCGCCCGGTCGCGTCCACCACGATCCCGGCCGAGTCCACCGCCAAAGTCGTACCGTGCGGCCAATCGCCCAGGACCAGGGCGCCCACCGCCCGCTCGGCACCGACGCGAAGGTCCGCGCGCAGCCGGGCAGCCTCTCCTTCCCCTGACAGAACGCACAGGAGAGGAAGGGCCGCAGCTCGTTCGGTGGTGGTCTCGTCCAGCAGGCCGGAGCGGGTGACCATCTCCCCGCCCAGGAAGGTCAGCGCCTCGCCAGAAGTGCCGGCGGCGTGCAGCAGGTCCGGCTTGTCGGCCAAGAGCGCCGCGGCGCCCGCCTCGCCGAGCAGGCGGGCCAAGTCACCGCGGGTGGACACCATCTGAAGCCGCCCTTGCTTCACCTCTGCCAAGGCCGCGACGAGCAGGGCTCGCTCGGCCCGCTCGCCACCCCGGCCGATCAGCCGCAAACCGCCGGTGCCGGTGAGGTCGACCCGGACCGGAAGCCCGTCACGGTGCCCGAGCGTCACCCACACCGGCCCCAGCCGGTCGGTCTCATCAACCACCGCAAGCGGCATGGTGGGGGCATCAGCAACCGGCTCAACGGGAACCACGGGTGCCTGGGCTGGGGATGAGGACGGGGCGCGGTGCAAGCGACGTCGCAGTCCAGCAGTCCCGGCCGGGACGAAGCCCATGCGGAGCGTGGCCAACGCGCCCAGGGCCACCAATAGGAGCACAAGCATCGACGACGTGACGGTCCTCCAATCGAGACCAGTCTCTGGGGCGGTCACCATCGCGCTCCCGGTCTTCACCGGCACCGGCCTGGAAGCCGCTGAGGTAGGCCTCACGACCGGTGACTTCACCGGCGCAGATGGCGAAGCCGCCTTCGCTGCCTTGATCACCTTGGTTGCCTCGGTTGCCTTGGCTTTGACTGGCGTGTCCCTGACCTCGGCCGAAGGAACCTGCACGGATGCTGGTGCGGTGCGCGGCTTCCTCACCGTGGGTTTGCGGGGCGTCTTCTTCGCCGGAGCCTTCCGGGGCGCGGATTGGCTACCCGTCGCGATGCCGGTGCTCGCCTTGACGGGCGCCGACTGCCTGATGTTCGAGACACTGCTGCCCGGCGCGTTCTGAGGGTTGCGCAGCGACTTCTTCAACGGCCTCGACCAGTCCATCGGCCGGTGTTGCGACGCCGAATCCAGCCATTCCTCCACCACGTTCCGGCACACCGTGTCGGTGTCGAACACCTTTGCCGCCGTGCCCTCCAACTGCACGCAATCAGCCGCCCGCGCCGCAGCCGGAACGAACAATGCTCCGCACACTGCACCCGCCAGCGTCAGGCCCGCGATCCAAGAAACCCCCCGCACCGCTGCCCCTTCACTGCCCCTGAAGCCCGTCATGAAATAGCCCCCGCACATGACTCGCCGTACCTTGCCGATCAGCGCTGAGAATCTCGCGCTGACACCCACCCTCCCGATAATGATCATGGCAACCGAGCCCGACACACACAGTCAGTGATCATGGTTCGACCAAAGCACCGACCGTGATCACGCCCCGCGAGGAAGATCAAAGATGCCCGGCTTGTGCTCACAATCCGTCAACAGCAAAAGGGGCTCCGCCAGCCCGCCGACATGCGGCGAGATGAGCGGAGCCCCACGGATGAGGGTCAGGAAACACGGCCGGTCATGATGGCCGTGTAGCTCGTCGCGCGGAAGAAGATCCGGGCGGCTTCCACGGTCGCGGCGCTCATGGCCAATTCGAAGGCCGACCCCGCCTGGTCGACCGGCCCGTCGACGATGTCGCGCACCGCCAGCGAACGGGCTTCCCGGACCGCGTCCTGCGCTGTCAGCTTCTCGATCGAGGTGAGCTCCACGGTCATCTGCCACCACCGCGAGACCGCCTGCGCCACCGCGACCGCCTCCAGCGCGTCCCCGGAGATGGCCCGCTGATCCATCTCGACGATCAGGGCCCCCTCGACGTCATGCTGCTTGCACGCCGCCTCCTCCGCCCGCTCCCGGACGAGCTGCTCGAATGACTTGCCCACGTTCATGTGAACTCCGTTGCTTCGCTGCTGAGGCCGGGGCCGGGCGCGGACCGGCCGCCGGGAAGTTCTGCTGTGTAACGAGGGCCGTCCTCACCCGGGTGAGTGAGAACGCCCTGGCTGCGCCACCCGCCCGTCCTCACCTCTCGGTCTGCAAGACAGGCGGCACGGCAGCTGGCATGCGCTTACGCTGGCGTCGAGGGCCAGCCCGGTAGGAACGGGCTGGTCCTCACTCAGCAGGCGAACACCGGCACCGACGGCCTGACCCTCGCGGCTGCATCGGCCTTCATGTCGAGGTCCGCCCAGACCGTCCGACCGTTCCGGCTTCCGTGGATGCCGAGGGCGATCGCCAGGGTTTCCACGAGCTGCAGGCCCCGGCCGCTCTCGGCGAGGGTGGCGAGCTTGGCGGGGTCGTCGAGGTCTGCGGCAGTCAGGTCCTGACGCGGCTTGATGACCGGGAAGGCGTCGCTGCCCAGGTCGGTGACCGCGATCCAGGCGGTCTCGGTGTCGACCTTCAGATCGAGGCCGAACCAGCCGCCCGGCCTTCCCGACAAGGTGTGCCGGACCGCGTTCGCGGCCAGCTCGGTGACGATGAGCTTCACATCGGTCTCCCGTCCCGTTCCGGCGAACAGGCTGTAGGCGTGGTCACGGGCCAGCTCGACCGCCTCGGGCCGACCGCTGAACGTTCGCGACCACTTCGACGGACCAGCTTGCGCCAGCCATGCCGCCGAGGACTTGTAGCCCCACTTCTGGGTTCCCATCGGTGTACCTCCCTTCCCGATGCACGGGCCACCGTGATCACGGCAATTGGATCCCGCGCGCCGGGACCGTCATTGACGAACACCTCAAAACCCAAGGTCAAGCCCACCCTTCAGGCCCCAATCTGATGACTGAAGGCTGGCGATGCATCGTCGCGAAGGCTCT
Source organism: Actinocorallia longicatena (assembly GCF_039534125.1). Classification (NCBI taxonomy): domain Bacteria; kingdom Bacillati; phylum Actinomycetota; class Actinomycetes; order Streptosporangiales; family Thermomonosporaceae; genus Actinocorallia; species Actinocorallia longicatena. The sequence goes on from NZ_BAAAUV010000039.1 coordinate 23,718, forward strand.
CTATCTGTGTGGCTATCTGGCTGCCGTACACCGAAACGTCAGCTCGACTGGCTTCTCGCACCCGTTGCGGTGGAGAGGGAGAAAGGCCCCGCTGACCAGGCCTTTGGTGGCTCTGGCAAGCGGGGTCCACACGGGTGTTTTGGCCGTATCCTCTTCGGAGGAGGGCCAGCCTGTGTACAGCAGGCTGGGCCTCCGCTAAGCGGTGACGACCTCGGGGAATGGGTCGGTCGGGCAGGTCACCTCCAAATCCGCCCACACGGTGTGCCCGATGTGGGGGCTTCCGCAGGCGCCGGTGGTGACGGCGAGGGTCGCCACGATACTCAGGCCACGTCCACCGAGGGTGAGGCCCTCCAGGCCGGGAATGTCGATGTCTTCGAGGTCTCCGTCGGGATCGGCGATCAGCGGCGGCCTCCCGGCTTCGGGAACGGTGGCGGTGTCGTCGGGCGGGGGGGTTGCCGATGAGCCATCCGGCTCCGCCGAGGTCGGCGACACCGACGCGGACCAGGGTGCCGAAGACGATCTCGATGCCGAACCATCCGCCCTCGTGGCCGGAGCGGGTGTAGAGGATGGCGTTGTTCACCAGCTCGTCCACGATCAGGGCGGCGTCGTGCTCGCGGCCGGTCCCGGTGAACAGATCGCTCACGACCTGGCGGGCCTGCGCGACGTGTTCGGGCTTGCCGTCGAAGGCGTGCCGCATCACTCCGTCGGGCGCGGCGGCCAGCCACGCCCTTCGGTGCGGCATCCCCCAGGGCTTCTCGATCGGGGTTGGTGTGGTGGTCATGTCGGGTGGTCCTCCTGCGGTGTGGTCACCGCCGCCGTTCGGCGGCGGAGTATCGGGAGCCCGGAGGGTGGGCTGGGGCGGGAAGGTGAAGGTCGTGCCGGTCATGTCGTGGTCCTTCCGGTGGCCGGGGTGCTGGCGGGCGGGTTGGCTCCTCGGCGGAGTCCGTCCATGAGGTAGGTCAGGCGCTCGCGGCGGGTGCGGGTGGGTGCGGCTTTGAACGCGACCCCGGCCAGCACGGGCGGGGCATCCGGGTTCGGCCTGCCAACAGCCCTGCCCGGCGGATACCAGCGGTCCAAGTCGGTGAGGCCGCCCGGGATGTCGAAGCCGTCCAGGAGCCGACAGATCTGCTCCCGTGTCCGCAACCGCACCGGAACGCAGTGGCGGCTGTAGAGGTCCGCGGCCTCCAGGAGCGCCTTCTCCCACTGGTAGGCCTCGGTTCCGGGGATCAGCGTGACCAGGCTGGCGGTGCGTTCGGGATGGGTGAACGCTAGGTAAGAGCCGAGGGGGAGAGCGTCTCTGAGGCGGGCGAGGGCATTGGCGGCTCGCCGGTCGTGGGTGAAGCGGTGGGCGAGGCCCACCGCGAGGACCCCGACCGGCCGGCCCTCGGCGAGCAGGCCCTGCACCGGTTCGCAGTCCAGCAGCCTCTGGATATCGGCGAGGCCGGTGCGCACCACCCGGGTCTCCGCTGACCCGCGCGCCAGGAGGGCCCGGACATGGGCGAAGGCCAAAGGGTCGTCCTCTGCGTACACCGCACGCACATCCGGGGTCTCCACCAGCAGCTCGTGCACGCGCCGAGCACGGGGGTAGCCGCCGCCCAGGTGCAGGAAGCTCCGCACGCCCCGCTCGGCCATGTGCGCCAGGGCACGGGAGGTGAACTGGTCCTGGGATCGGACCGCGCTACTTACCCATGGCGCCACCTCCGCCAGCGCGGCGGCGAGGTCGCGGTCGGCTTTCAGGTGGTTGCGGCCGCCCGCGAGGGCATCGCTCACCCCGGCCGAGCTGGCCCGCCATTCGTCGATCTCCTCGACAGGGACCGCCTGCGACACCAAACGCCTTCGCTCAGCGAGCACCGCACGGATACGCGCCTGGATCAGCCGGGCCGACGGCTTGCCGTACCCCTCACACAGACGCAGCAGGTCCATCACGTCGTCTTCGCAGTACAGGTAGTGGGAGCGGCTGTCCAGACGAAGGAACCGCACCCAGCCGAACAGCGACCACCGGCGGACCGCCTCGATCGAGACCCCCAGCAGGTCCGCGGCCTCGTTCGGGTTGAGGTGACGGCCATGATGGAACCAGGTCAGCTCATCGCCCGCCAGCTGCCTTTCTCCCAGCTCGGCGACCCTGCGGGCCTCGGCAGCACATTCATCGAGCATGAACACCAGACGTTCTCCTTCGTGGTCGGTGCGGGGAAGGGTGAGTCTCATCGGCTCCCCTGCCGCTTGGCCCGGTTGTTGCGACGCGGCTGCTGGCTCGCCGAGGACAGACCCACCCGACAGGCCTGAGGCTCGGCCCCAGCCGTCTCCATACCGCTCATACCGTCATCTCCGTTCCCGCCTCGGCTGCAGCCGGGACGCTCGCACTTCATGCCTGTGAACCCCTTCCAGGTGGGCCGCCTCTTGGATGTCCCACAGCCAGTAACGGGCCAGGGCGGCCGGGACCGGCAATGAATCCCCGCCTCCCGACGCAAGGTCAAGTCGGCCGATTCAGTTGCTCCTCGCCGCGTGAAGCCGGCGCTGCTGGTGGGGTGAGGAGTCCGCAGGCCAGCCGTGGTAGAAGGAGCCCGATTCGGGTTGGTGCTCGTCATGACTCGGACCCCAGATATCGGCTGATCTCGATGACGGCAGCTTCCAGATCGCTCACCACCGCGATGGGTGATGCCAAGAGGTGAAGAACCACCAGCTCGAGCCCTGCCCGTCCCGCCGACCACAGGTGATCAAATCGCGGGCTTTCGGCGAGGCGGCCCGGCGGACCAGTACCGCGCCGGGATCGACCAGAAAGGCGGCGGACAGAGCTGCCTCCTCGTTCAACCGCCAGGCCAGCGCACGCAACCGTCCAAGGACAAAATTGGACGTTGGTGTCATACAGGAGCGGTTCCACTGGCATGTGGGATGTCGGGAAGCGGCGAATCCATCACTCGTCCGTAGGCAGCCGCCAGATAGGCGGCTTTCCTCTCAGCGGGGAGGGACTCCCATTGATCAATGCCATCACCTAGTGAGAGCAGGTGAGCAACGTCCTTCAGCCGCGGCAGCAGGGCGACGAAGGCGCGTTTTACCGTCTTCGGCCAGCCGGCCGGAATGAGAAGAGCCAGTTCCTCTCGGGGGACGCCTTCAGCGGCCATGATCCGGACCATGTTGAGCAGGGCGACCTGTGCGAGCGGAACGGCTTGCTCCAACCGCTGTCCGAGGTCCCCGGAGTTCGCGGGGTCCGTTTCACGTTCCATGAGTGTCCTGCCCCAAGTCTTCCGTGCAAGTACCGATCCGGTCACCGACAGCGAACACCTGCGAAAACGGGTTTGTCAGGAGGAGACTGGAGGAGGTTGCAGGAGAACCCCCAGCTACCGGCCACAAGGCGGACCCAAAATGAGCGACGATGGCATCAGGCCCGAATGGGCGGAAGACATCCGCGCCAAGCGGCTCCGCCGGTGCTGGACCCAGAACGACCTAGCGAAACAGCTCGAGCTCGCGGCAGACGCCCGGACCTGCGCCGGGCTCCCCGGCCGTAGCTCGATCATCCGCGAGATCCGCTTCCACGAAGCGGGCGCTCACCGGCCCGGACCGGTATACGCCGAGCTCTACCGACGTGTCTGGGCTCTGCACCCCGAGCCGACGACGCAGCAGGAACCCGAGCCGATCAGCGATCCGCTGGTCCTGGCTTGGACGGTAGGAAGGCTCGGCCAGCGCATGGATCGACGAACCCTCTTGCAACTCGCCGCGACCACCACAGCGGGCGTCGCCCTCGACCCCGCCCAGCGCCTCATGCTCGCTCTCGCAGGAGATCACCGCCCAGACGACGCCACCATCACCTACCTCGAAGACCGCACCAAGGGCTTCCACCGGCTCGAAGAGCACGTCCCCGGCAAGACCCTTTACCCCGCTCTCGTCACCCACCTGAACGAGGTCAGCGCCCTCCTGGAAGCAGGGCCATCCGAGCCACACCGGCGGCGCCTTGCGATCGTCGCTGGAGAGAGCGCCGTCCTGGCGGCCTGGTTCGCATGGGAAGCGGGGGACGGCTTGAGCGCAGCCACTCATGCCCGCCTCGCTGGCTTCGCCTCCAACCGAGCCGAGGATCCTCCGATAGCCGCCTGCATGGGGGGCTACCGCACCTACATGACCGGAGGCGATCGCAAGCGAAGCGTCCGCCTGGCCGCACACGCCCTGGACCAGATTGGCGACAGCGATCCTGCCACCCGAGCATGGCTGCTGGGGCGCCACGCCGAAGAGGCGGCGCTCCTCGGAGATCAGGCCGGCGCCCTGAACTCCATCCGAGAGGCAGAAGACGTATATGCGGGTGCTGAGATCACCGTCCGGCCCTGGACCTGCTTCCTCGACCCCGGCCGCTTCGCCTCGATGAGTCTCGCGGTCTATTCACGACTTCGCCGCCCTGATGATGCGGCTAGAGCGATGGATGAGATCGAACTCCACCTCGGGCCCGGAACAGAGATCAAGAAGCTCTGTGTCGTCCAAGCCGAGATGGCCCTCACCCAATATCGCCTCGGCGAAGTGTCCGAAGCGGTGAATCTCGCCCGGTCCGCACTCGACGCCACTACCGCTATGGCACACCCTCTGGGATGGGACCGGCTCGACACCGTCACCGCGGAGTTCGCAGGCTCCCGCGACCAGACCGTCCGCGAATTCCGCGCTGAGTACGCCGCTAGCCGACCGACCGCGAAGCAGCCGTCTCTTCCGTGATCCAAGCCAGATAGTCGCCGAGACCGCCCTCGATCGGCACCGCAACGATCTCCGGGGTCTCGTAAGAGTGCACCCCCCGCACCACCTCGATCAACTCTTCCAACCGATCCGAGGTGGTCTTCATGAGGAGCAAGAACTCCTCATCCCGGTGGATCTCCCCCTTCCACCAGTAGGTGGAAACGATCGGCCCGCTGATCTGGGCTCCCGCCGCCACGCGGCCCTCGACCACGGCATTGACGATCTGCTCAGCCTCGGCGCTGTTCGCAGCGGTCACATGGACTTCGAGATGGCGGCTCATACCTCGAGCGTACGCCTGCGAAACTCGACGCCATCTCTAAGCGTCAGTGCAGGGCAATCTGATCCGCAAGCAATTGAAGGGCTGCGAAACGAGAGTTTCACAGGGAGACTGAGGGCGATCGCAGGATGCGTGCAGACACCAAAGCTGAGGTGATTCCTGGTTATGAGCAGCAGGGAGGCGCGACCTGACTGGGCCGAGGCCATACGCGCTCGGCGGCTTCGTATGTGCTGGACACAGAACGAGCTGGCCCGACGCCTGGAGCTCGCCGCCGACGCAGCCACCCGCAAACACCTCCCCGCTCGCAGCTCGATCATTCGCGAGATTCGCTTCCACGAGAGCGGACGCCATCAACCAGGTTCGATTTATACCGAGTTGTATCGGCGGGTCTGGGCTCTCGCTGATGCCTCACCGACCGCAGCAGCAATCGCAGGGATAGACGGGTCTCTAAGGACGGCCGACGGGCTCGAGGATCCAACGAGCATCGTGGCACAGGCTCGGTCCCTCATCGCGTCCAATGTTGATCAAGCCGTCTTGGCGACGGCCTCGAGCTCTATCAGGCACGTGGTCGACACGTACGAGGGTCAAGGCCCCTGGCCTCTGGTGGGCGACATGCGCGGGTTGAGGTCGACCCTCTATTCGCTGCTCCGGGGACGGCAGTCACTCTCCCAGCGACGCGAGCTGTTCGTCCTGGCCGGTCGGGTCTCCGGGCTGCTGTCCTACATGGCTGTGAACATGGGCCGTCCCGTGCTGGCCGACTCCTACGCAACCGAGGCAGCGATGCTGGCAGGTGAGGCGGACGATGCTGAACTCCAGATGTGGGTCCTGGGCACCCGCTCGTTCGGCCTGTACTACCAGGGCCGATACGACGAGGCGGACTCAGCCGCTGCCGCTGGTGTGGCGATCGATCCGTCGAGTCCGCAGGCAATCAGGCTGTTGATCAATGGTCGGGCCCGTGCTCTGGCCAGAATCGAGACGCGCAAGGGAGAAGCCGAGCGGATGATCGGTGAGGCGTTGGCGCTGTCCGACCGGACCGAGGGCCTGCCGAGCGGCATGTCCTCGTGTATCGCCTTCGGTCCCTACAGCCCGGCGCGGACGACGGCGAACGCGGTCACCGCGTTCCTGTCCCTGGGAAAGTCGGCACAGGTCCTCCATTACGCTGATCAGGTAGACGAGCTGGTCGAAGGCTCGGATTCACGGTGGAGCAAGGCATTGGTACGTCTGGACGTCGCTAGCGCCCTCCTCGCCCAGCCCTCCCCCGAGGTTGAGCGTGCGATGACGCTCGGCCGGGAGGCCCTGGAAGTGACGGCGGAAGCACCGATTCGTTCCGTGAGCCAGCGAGCCCGGGAACTCGCCAACCACGCCGGCCGCTGGGCGAAGCACCAAGAGGCCGCCGCCTATCGTCAGCGCCTCCTTGACTGGCACGCTGAACCGCTCGCTCACGCAGTTATCGAAGAAGATCCGGGGATTCGAGGATGACGTCCGTCCTGTCCGCTGACGAGAGTTCATTCCCTCCTGCCCCGCCATCCGATCTGGACGGCGCCGAGGCGATCATCGCGAACGACTGGGCGGCATTCGAGCATCTCGAACGCATGCATGACCACTGGGACCGGGACCGCTGGACCGAGCGCTACCGCGCCTACTACTGGATGCTCACCTTCCCCGACGCCCCCCACCTGGTGAAGCTCGCCCGCCAGTGCCAGGAGGCGCTTGCTCCTCTGGGCATGGACAACGTCCCCGACGACGGGCTCCACATCACCATGACGAAGATCGGCGAAGCCGCCGACATCGACCGGGATGCCGTCGAACGCCTCGCCTCCGCGACGCTCGGCACCCTCCCGCCCCCGTTCGTCATCCACGCTCACCCGCTCGTGGCCTCGCGCGGCGCGGCCCGCTTCACCGTGACGCCCTGGACCCCGCTCGTCCGCCTGCACCAGGCCATCACCACCGCCAATACCGCCGCCCGGCTTCCCGGCGGTCGCCCCACCTCCCGGTTCCGACCTCACCTGGGCATCGCCTACAACAACCGCGAACGTTCCGCCGCCGAGCTGGCGCCGCTCCTGGCCCCTCTGCGCTCGCTACCTTCGGTCGCCCTCCGCGTGGCCTCGATCGACGTGGTCGAACTACGCCGTGAGGACACCGCTTACCGGTGGGACGTCATCCGCACGGTTCCCCTCTCCTCCTCCGGCAAATGATCACCTCCTCTGATCTCCTCTAGCCTGCCCTGGCTCGGCCGAGTTCGCTGAGGAGGCGATCGCCCAGCGGCCGAAAGGAGAGCCGGTATGGCCATGTTCGACGGCATGCCCCGTCACACGGCGGCACGGTCTCACGAAGGATGGCCTCGCGAACGAGTTCACGGACCCACAGGAGTCGCAAGGGTCCGGGCGTGTCCACCTATCGAGATCTAGGGTTCAACAGCATGGGTACCGAGAAGGACACCGCCTCAGATTCCGCAGCGCTGCGTGCCGCAATGGTCGAACGGCTGCGCCAACGGGGAGTACTGCACGACCCGCAGGTGGAGGCCGCCATGTTGGCCGTCCCGCGGCACCAGTTCCTCCCGGAAGTCTCCATCGAGCGCGCCTACAGCGGCGAGTCGGTGGTGACGCATCGGGACGAGAAAGGGGCCGCCACGAGCTCTGCCTCGGAGTCAGCGATCATTGCGACGATGCTCGAAATGCTTCAGCTCCGCCCGGGCCAGCACGTCCTCGAGATCGGCGCGGGCACCGGATACAACGCCGCTCTGCTCTCCCACCTGGTTGGGCCGGAAGGCCGTGTGACAACCGTGGACATCGACCCGGACGTCACCGCCGAGGCAGCCCGGCATCTGCGGGAGTCCGGCTACACGTCGGTCGAGGTGGTGACCGGAGACGGGGAAGTAGGCCACGCTGCTACCGCTCCGTTCGACCGCATCGTGGCCACCGCTGGAGCCTGGGATGTGCCTGCGGCATGGAAGGAGCAGCTCGCCCCCGATGGCCTGATCGTGGTCCCGCTGCGACTGCGCGGCCTCACCCGTGCCGTCGCGCTCCGCAGGGAGGGCGAGATCTGGCGGAGCACCGGGATGACCGAGTGCGGGTTCATGCCGATGCGTGGAGCTGGCGCGGGTACGGGCGTCGAGCAGCAGACGCGGCTGACCGGCGATGCGGGGGTCTGGATCCGCACGGATGAAGGGCTTCACGCTCACCCAGAACGGCTCGGCGCCGCCCTGGCGACTTCACCGGTGGTGGAGTGGACCGGCGTCGTGACGCGGACCGTCGATGATCTCGACCTGTGGCTGTCGGCTCAGCCCGGCTTCAGCAGGCTGATCGTCAGCCGGGAAGCGGTCGAGGGCGGCTTGGTCGATCCGATCTATCCGTGGGGCAGCATGGCGGTCATCACCGATGACAGCCTCGCCTACGTGCTGCAACGACCTGCCGGCGTCAACGCCGATGGGAAGCCCACGATCGAGCTGGGGATCGCGGCCTACGGCCCGAGAGACCGGGAGCTCACCGACCAGGTCACTGAACGGATCGGAGCGTGGAAGAAGGAGCGCACGGCGCTCGGCCACGTATGGATCGAACTGCACGCGGCTGAAGGCCCTGTCCCTGACGGCCTGCTGATCATTCCCAAACGAGACTCACGAGTGGTGGTGCGCGCACGATGACGACCGGAACCGACACCTCGATCACCCCCGAAATGCTCGACGACCTGTTCGACCTCAGCCCGCAGCTGGAACCGGCCGAAAGGCTCCCGGCAGGCATGGGCGGGTCCGACGAGTGCACCAGCGATGGCTGCACCGCCAGCTGCGTGGGCTGCTGATAGCCCAGCACAAGGACTGAGAGTGTTCGCGGTAGCAGCGCTCCCCGTTCTCGCCAGGATCCCGCTGCTTCCCGCCGCACCTGAAGACGGGAAGCAGTCGGGAGACCTGCTGGAGGAGTGCTTGTTTCTCGCTTCTCGAGCCGCCTACGCCGCGGCGGACGGTGAGCATCGCAGGGTGACCGAGCGAGGCTACGACCTCCGGGCCCGTTGGCGGCCGACGCCCTTCGGTGTCTTCGCCGGCGTCACATGGGCGTTCCTCGACCCCACCGGCCGGACGGAACTCGCCCTCCGACGGCAGCACCAAGCCCGAAGTCTGCCCAGCGGCGCCTGGCTGTCGGAGATCGCTTCCATCGTGGTCAGCGACCCATCCGTCCTCGATGGTCTGACCCTCTTCGGCACCGGCCTGGCCGTTCGGCGGGGAGACCGTCTGGAGGCTGAGGTTTCCGCCCGGCCAGGCGGCATCATCCAGCGGAGCACCATCAGGGCGACCTCCGTCACGAACACGATCCTGAGCCTGTCCGCTCGCGGAGTCTCCTTCCGCGACCTTCACAACGAGCTCTGCACCCGCTGGCCGACTGCCCCGCCGGAAAGATTCGCCACGGTCATTGAAACGATGATCCGGACGGGATTCCTGGTGACAGATCTCCTGCCCGCTCGGCCGTCCGACGATCCGCTCCGACACCTATCCGACCGCATCCCCCAAGAGCACGAGCTTCGTGAGCCGCTGCTGCGACTGCGGAGTCTGCTCACCCAAGCCGATCGCCTACCGCCCGGCCGGCCCGCACGCCTCGCCGCGCTAATGTCCGCGCAGCGCACCGCCGACGCGCTCACCATGCAGGAAAGCCCGTTGTCGGTCGACACGACGGCCGACGCGACCATCATCCTGCCAACGGTCCTAGGCGCTGAGGCTGCTGCCGCAGCCGCTGCTCTGTGGACGGTTGGACGCGACCTGGACCCGCTCGCGCAGTTCCATCGCCGATTCCTCGAACGGTACGGCAGGCATCGGGATGTCCCGCTCCTGGAGTTGCTCGACCCGGCAACAGGCTTGGGCTTCGACTCCAATCCCAAAGAGGACAAAGATCAGCCGTCAACGCGGAGAGCCGCTCTGGCCGCCCTCTACCACCAAGCCGTCGCAGCCGGAGCCCTGGAAGTACAGCTCACCGAATCCGACTTGGACGCGCTGCGCGGGCCGTCCGAGGAGGGCCCGCCGCGAACCTGCGAGATCTATGTACAGGTCATCGCCGACAGCCGGGACGATCTCGCGGCCGGGCAGTTGCGCCTGGCCGTCGGACCCAGCAGCGGAACGCGAGCCGCCGGATCAAGCCTCGGCCGGCTCCTCCCCGCGCTGCCCAAGATGACGACGCCACGGACCGACGAGGATTCTGACGCACTGGTCGCCGAGTTGCTCGTGGCACCCCGGGCAACGCCAGCACTGTTCCTCGCGCCACCGACCGGCCTGGCGCCAGCCGCCATCGCCGTCGGCGTGCCCGTCAACCACGACCACCTCACGCTGGATGATCTCGTAGTCGGCTCCAACGGACACCACATCATCATCTGGTCACTCAGCCGGAACCAGCGGGTGATTCCCGTCCTGTTCTCGAAGATCGCACCCGCGCTGCTCACTCCCGTGGCCTACTTCCTACATCTAGCCGGACTCGCCGGAACCCGAACCTGGAAAGGCTGGTCCTGGGAACACCTGGCCGACATGCCCTTCCAGCCGCGAGTCCGCTACGGACGCACGATCCTGGCCCCTGCCCGATGGGCGCTTCCCCCCGCTGTCCGAAAGGCCTCAACCGACCGCACGACCTGGGATCGCCATCTCGACCACTGGGTCCAGACAGCAACGCCGCCCCCTCCCTCTGTGATCGTCACCGATGACCTCGACCGGCGGCTCCCGCTCGACCTCAGCCGCGGCGATGACCGAGAACTCCTGCGCCGCTATGTCCGCGCAGGCCTGACCACCGTCGCCGAGACTCCCGGAGGGGCCGGCGCGGTCCAGGAGGTCGTGACCGGACCCCACGGCCGCCACGTCCTCGAACTCGTCATCCCCCTCACCAACAGCACCCGAAGCCTGCGCACACAGCCGCGACCAAGCGTCATCAAGACTCCATGCAGAGTCCGGATGCCCGGCCACGGCCGATACCTACCGGGTACCGACTGGCTCTCCCTGTCCATCCCAGGACCCGAGCACTACCTCGATGACTTGCTGATCTCGCTCGCCGCCATCATCGGCAAGCACCACACCGACCCATGGTTCTGGCTGAGGTACTCCAGCCCTCAACACGGCCCCCATCTCCGCGCCCGCTTCCACGGCAAGCCCGCCGACCTGTCGGGCCGACTCCTTCCCGTGCTAGCCGACTGGGCGGACACCACAGCGGGCCTCGCTACCGGCTTCACCATCGAGACCTACGAGCAAGAAATCGAGCGCTATGGGGGCGACGACGCCTCCATCTCCGCCGCCGAACACGTCTTCGCCACCGACAGCGCGTTCGCCGTATACGCGCTCTCCAAAAGCAGCCACCCCAACGAGAGGCTCGGCCTTGCCGCCCTGTCCGCGGCAACGATCGCAAGCCTGGTCGCCGACGACGGCCTCGCAGCCCTGTCCAGGCCCCGCCTCGACCGGACTGAACGCCAACGCGCTGCGACGCTCAGGCCCCGCACCCGCGCTCTCTACGGCTCCATGCGCAACGGCTCCAAAGCCGTCTCCCTACTCGAACACCCCACCTGGACGGCCAGAACAGACGCGCTCCTCGCCTACCGCGACACCCTCAACCCCGACCGCCGCACCGACTGCGCGTCGAGCATGATCCACATGCACTGCAACCGCCTCCTCAGCAGTACAACGCTCGAGCCCATCTCCCGTGCTCTCGCCGTCGACCTCCTCCACTGGCGACCATGAACAACCGCGCCAGCGAACACGCCCTCCGCATCGCCGACGTCCTGATCCCCGTCGAGGCCGTCACCACTGCCCTGCCCGCCCGCTCCCGCACGTCGCTCGCTCACGGCCTGGCGGGCACCGCACTCCTTCACGCCCGCCTAGCTGCGGCCGACCGCCGCTTCGCGAACGCAGCCGCCGCTCACTGGAAGGCCGCCGCCGACCTGATCCGGCAACGGCCGACGCCTGGATGCGGCATTTACGGAGACCGAGGCGGCCTTGCCGCCTCTCTGATCATCGGAACAGCACTACTCCCCGACCCCAGCCCCCACAAGGACGCCGCCCGCCGCGCCTCCGCCTGGCTCTCAGCCCAAGCCACCGATCTCGCCTCCCGTCCCAAGCCGGGCTGGGCAGGATACGACGTCATCAACGGACTCGCGGGCATCGGCCGCGTCCTCCTCACCGCCCACGCCTGCGGCCACTACGACAGCGAGCCAGCCCTCCGCGAAGTCCTCCACGCCCTCACCCGCCTGCTAACACCCACCGACGACCCGCGCCCCGGCTGGTGGCTCCCCGCCGACCAACACCCCACAACTGTCCGCATCCACCACAGCGGCGCCGCCACCACCGGCCTCGCCCACGGCGTCGCCGGGCCCCTGGCCCTGCTCGCCATCGCCCACAGCAACGGACACACCGTCCACGGCCAAACCGACGCCATCCACCACGCCGCCCACTGGCTCCTCCGCTGGCGCACACCAGGAACCCACTCCTGGCCACCCCACATCACCGGTCACCAGCTCGACCACCCAGAAACCGCACCAACCCCAGGACGCACCGACGCCTGGTGCTACGGCACCCCCGGCATCGCCCTCGCCCACGCCCACGCAGGCGCGGCCCTCGGCGACGCATCGCTCACCGCCATCGCTCGCGCCGCCATGACATCGCTCAACGAGAGGCCTACCGCCTCCTGGGACACCGAAGGCCCGACCCTCTGCCACGGCACCGCAGGCATCCTCCAAGCCGCCGCCATCTTGCACCCCTCCACAGCGTGCACCGCTGTCGACCAGATCGTCGACGCCCTCGACAACAGCACGGAGCCCAACCCCGGCTCGCCTCGCCCTGGGCTCCTCACCGGGGCTGCTGGAATCGCTCTCGCCCTCGCCGACCACGCCCGACTGCCGGTCAATCCAAGCCCAGCAAGATGGGACAACATCACCCTAGGCGCCTGATCCCAGCAGAGGGATCGAACGCTTCGACCGCATGCTCTATGCAATTCACGACCGAAGACCCTGGAGACAAGTTGCCCGAACGCCCTTACGTCCTGCTCTCCGTAGCCGCTTCTGTCGACGGCTACATCGACGACGCCACAGATAACCGACTCCTGTTGTCCAACGACGAAGACTTCGACCGCGTCGACTCCGAACGCGCCCAGGTCGACGCCATCCTCGTCGGTGCCAACACCATCCGCGAGGACAACCCCCGCCTCCTCGTCCGCTCCGAAGAACGCCGCGCAGCACGAACTGCCCGCGGCCTGCCTGAGAGCCCCATCAAGGTCACCCTCACCGGCTGCGGCGACCTGGACCCTGACGCAAAGTTCTTCACTACTGGCGACAACCAGAAGATCGTCTACAGCGCCAGCTCCGGCGTCGACAAGAGCCGCGAACGCCTCGGAGACATCGCCACCGTGGTGGATGCGGGAGACCCGCTCGACCTGGGCACAGTCCTCGCGGACCTGGCCAGCAGGGGCGTGCAGAAGCTGATGGTCGAAGGCGGCGGAACCATCCACACCCAGTTCCTGGCCGCCGGCGTGGTCGACGAGATCCAGCTCGTCATCGCGCCCTTCTTCGTCGGCAACCCCGCCGCACCGCGATTCGTCGGCAACGGCGACTTCCCCCACGGTCCCAGCAACCGGATGCAGCTCGCCGAAACCCGCCAGATCGGCGACGTCATCCTCGCCCGCTACCTCCTGAAAGCGAAGAACGAGAAAACCTGAGTTCTCGCTGCGGGAGGCAATGTCCCTTTTGCTGCGGGTTCACAATCCTTAGCGCAGACGAAGAACGGAAACAGCCAGCTGATCGTGGGGCCTTCCCCGCCACAGGCCACGCCGCCGTTGCCGTCTCCACGCTCGACAGACCAGCCCGCTAGTAACGGGTCTAACGTGACGCCACTGGTGTCCGAGGCCATGGCGACCAGGACCCCGCCCGACGGAGGCCAGCTCGCCCTCGTAACGAACAAGCATCCCGGCCTTCGCCTAGCCATCGCCGACCCGCTGCTGGAAGGACGTCATGCCCGAGAAGGTCGTCAAGGACAAGGTGCTCTGCTACGTCGTACGCGATGGCAGGCTCCTGGTCTTCCGTCACACCGACTACTCCTACGAGGAGGTCGGAATCCAGGTGCCGGCCGGAAGTATCAAGGAGGGCGAGACTCCAGAAGAAGCCGCGCTCCGAGAAGCCCGCGAGGAGACCGGCCTGTCCGATTTCAAGATCGTGCGAAAGCTCGGGGAGACGACCTACGACATCTCTCCGTACCGCTACGAGGTCCAGAATCGGCACGTCTTCCACCTGGAGCTCTCCGAAGAGGCCCCCGAACGGTGGTCGAGCCAGGAGGACCACGACGGCGAGCAGGAACCGACGCACTTCGAGTGCTTCTGGGTTCCGCTGGAGGCAGCGCACATCCTTCAGTCCGGCCAGGGCGCCCTTCTGGGAGCCCTCGGAGATCGATTCCTCCAGCTCCACCGAGCAGGGGCGAGTAACGACCTAGATACTCTCACCCAACCTCAGGCGTGACTCTCCGTTGACCCGGGGAGAAACGAACCTTGAGAGTCAAGGAGTGATGTTGAAGCCCGTAAACAAGGATCATCTGTCCGCAAACGTAGTTATCCCGGAGACGCCGGAAGAGCCCATCGAGCTTTACATCGACCACGCAGCGCTTTGCGTCGCGGTTGTAGAGCGAGAAGGAGTCAGGCAGCTCGCTCCGGACTGGGACGTGCCCGGCGCCTACATCCTCCTGGATCGACCTGGAGCAATCGGCACCTGGGGCAGCTACGTCGGTAAAGCCCCCGCCGGAATCAGGTCCCGCCTGCTGAACCACGTCAACGACAAGGACCACTGGTCCCGCGCCGTCCTCATCCGCCGCGACACCAAGTACGGCTTCCACTCCGCCCAGGTCGGCTGGCTCGAAGGCCGCCTCTACGACCTGCTGCATGCCGCCGAGCTAGCCCAGCTCCACAACAAGAATCGCCCCGAAGACATGACACTCCCACCGCACGACCGGCAGATGCTCGAGTCCTGCGTTATGCCGATCGTCCGCGTACTTCGCCTCCTGGGCTACGACCCAGCCACCCCAGGCGAGACCCCATCCGTCAAGGTCAAAACCACCCGGATGACGGGCTCGACCAAACAAAAGGTCTACGGAACCGTGGGCGATCTCCTCGCGGCCGGCCTCCTCGATGCCGAAACAAAGATCGTCTCCACCAACGGGGCATGGCCGGCCGAGGCCTTGGTCCTCGCCAGCGGCATGATCGAGTACGACGGGCGCGCTTACAGCGCACCGTCAGCGGCCGCATCACAGATCACCGGCGGATCAGTCAACGGATGGGCATTCTGGGCCATCGAGACGGACACCGGCCGAGTCACCCTGAGCACACTTCGCGCCCGCCTTCCCCAGAACGCCTGATCCACGAACAGAAGCAACCATGAACTGATGGATATCCTCACGGATTCCGAACCACCTCATTCGGACCTGGAATCGTGCCGCGCACAACAAGGCTGTGGTTCAGCTGATGGAAGCGCACATCGAGTCGAAAGCTGTCGAATAGGGCGCGCTGGAGCTTCGCAGGAAGGCCTGCGACCCTCAGATCCTGCCGCGTTGCAGGAAGCCGGAGCGGCAGGAGCTGCTGTTCAAACATCCTGTAGACAGCGGGGAGCAGCCATTCTTCTCTAACCCAGACTGACTTCGGATGACCTTCTGGGAGCAGTGCCGTGCCTGGCAGGTCGGGCAGGCAGGCGTAGTAAGGCGTTCCGCGACGGGACTTTCCGAACATGGGGCGGCCGCATATGTCGCAGTGGATGTACGACCTCAGCAGGTAGGTGTGGCGGGACCTTGCTGTCTCCGTAGGAGTTCCTCTCTCTCGAAGAGTGGCGCGCCCCTTCCAGCCTGCCGCTCTGAAGAGCTCCATCGTGACGAGCGGTTCGTGAGTCGGTTGCGAAGACCAGATCCACTCGCTCGGTGGGTTGGGCTTCGCACCGCGCTTCGTAGCGCGACGGTTCCAAACCATGAAACCCGTGTACTTCGGGTTCCCAACGATCTCCCGCACGGCCGACCCGCTCCAACGGCCAACAGCATTGAGCGGGTTGACCGGCCGCGGCGGCGGATGGGCTTGAAGGTCCGCGTTGAGCTCATCAGCGATAGCCCCGTACCCCAGACGTCGGAAAGCCCGGAGTACGAAAATGCGCCTGACAGTCGACGCCTCCGTTGCTTCAGGTACCAGACGTGTCTTCGTACGTCCTTCGGCTCTGCGGGCCGGCACCGGATGAGGGATCTTGTCTGCGCGATATCCGTAGCAGGGCTTACCGACGTTCCAGCCCTGCTCGGTGTGCTCACACAGCCCGTCCCAGGACAGTTCCATCAGCTGGAGGACGTACCACTCGGAGATGGCCTGCTTAATCCGCCGGGTGAGTAGCGGGGTCGCGCGCTTGCGCGAACGCCCAGATAGTGGCCGGCCCAAGGCAGGCATCGGCTCATCCGCCGCCAGGAGCACTACGCCCGCCTGCTCCAACTCATGCTCGACCTTCACACCGAAGTACGTCCTTCGAGCGACACGATCTACCGACTCACACACGACCGCCACGAAACGGCGGTCGGGACGCTCAGCCTCAGCCAAGAGATCCTTTATGCCACCGTCCCGCGGGATCAGCGCCTCCAAGCCCGCCTGAACATGGCCCTGACCACGCGCATTCAGATCCAGAAGGCCCGACTCAACGTCATAGAAGTGAGCGACGATCACACAGTTCGCAGGTAGAGCTTCGCGGCTGTTCCGAAGCTGACGTGGCAATGACAGCGTCGGGTCCTGCTGGTCATCTGTAGACGTCCGTCCCAGCCACGCGACCGGGAGAGAGGTCTCCGCATCCGTGACCACCTCCCCTTCCGTCAAGATCATCTTTTAATGATCGCCTACCCAGACCAGAATCTCCGCGACCACGGCGTTCTGCCACGCCGAAAGCTCGTCCGCGCAGCCGCCTCCAACCACCACTAGCTCGACACGTTCCCCAAAGGTATCCATCGGTTCCCCGCCAACTCCGTGATCATGGATGCGTCAGGCTCCCACACGAAACCCAACGTGACACACGTTGATCATGACGCCAACGGTCGCCAGATTGCCGAGTGAAAGTACTCATCCTGATCAACGCGTCACGTGATGGCAGGAACCTGCCGCTGTGCACCTTTGCAGCACAGACGTCCCTCCCGGGAAATCGCCGACCGAGCGGGCGTGACCGCTCACGCCGGGAGCCGACACGAAGAGGGACGGCCGCTGTCACCGATGATGCACAACCATCTCGCGAATGGGCGGGGCCGCGGCAACCTTCTCGCAGACGGCCAACAGTTCCGGATGCCGATTGAGCCGGATATAGCCCTGTGGCGGATGGAACCTCCCGAGTGCCTGGCGCAAGTCGTCTGCGGACAGGCCGCGGTACTCCGTAACGCAGAGGATGGGAATCGCGAAAGCACGATCCAAGTCCTTCACGTACTCCAGCACACTCGCACCGTTACCCGCCCGCGCCGCTTCGGCGATCTCGGCGATTAGCTTGGGCGCATCGACTACAGCAGGCCCCAGGTCGATCACGGCCGCCAGCCGCGAGACCGGAGCATTGAGGTAGACGAACCAGCGAGTAGGCCGCCCTTCTAGGAAGCGCCGCCGAAACTCATGCGTCTTCAAACCCTGCCAGATCAGATCGAAGTACTCAGCGTGCAGAGCCATCAGGATGGGCTCAGGACCTGGCTCCTGATCGACCTCCCTAATCAACCCGTCTACCAAGTGTGGCCTGCTCGTCGCGGTCATGGACTCATCTTGCCCGCCCATGTCTCACCCGCACCCGCCGTTTCCAACCACGAGCCCCTCCTCAATCCGGGGTCCAGCTCGCCTAAGATCGGACGATGGAGGCTTTCGAATCCTTCGTTGCCCTGTCACTAGAACATGAAGGCTTCGTCGTCTCCGAGGCCGTCAAGTTCCCCGTTAGGCGACAGACACGCAAGCGGGCTTACCGCGAGATCCAAACCCACGGCTACGAGGTCGATCTCGTAGCCGCAAGGGGCGATCGTCTCGTGCTCGCAACGGTGAAGTCCTATTTTGGCTCCCGTGGCGTTGCTGCGGAACACGTCATTGGAGAAACCGCCAACGAGAGCGCCCGAAATCAGTACGTTCTCCTGAACAACCCGGAAGTCCAGAGTGCGGTCCTCACAGGGGCTGGGGAGCGATACGGCTATCCGGTCTCCCGGATTCAGCTTCATCTCTACGTCGGAAAGTTCGCAGGCCAACAGGCCAGTCAGCAACAAGGACGTCACGAGACCCGAATTCGCCAATGGTGTAGCGCCCAGAATGTTGGCGCTGGACCGATCAAGGTCTATGGGGTCCTCGACGTCGTCGAGCATGTCCGACTGATCGCCAGCCGCAGCCAGTACCGTGACAACCCTGTACTCGTCACCCTGAAAGTCCTGGAAGCCGCCGGCCTTCTGCCGCATCTAGAATGAGCCCTCGACCATGATCACCTACTGGCTGGCCGTCGCCGCCCCGTTTGAACAGGGGAGGGATACCTGAGCTACACCGTTCGTTGACGTCCGGTTTAGTAGGGCGCCGGGGCCGGGGCGGCTCACCCGCTCTCGCCGACTACTACGCCCGACCCACCCGTCCCCAAAGCCCACCAGCTCGCCCAAGCTCTTCCATGTCTCCCGAGCACGGCAAGAAAGTCGAGGACGAGCCCCGGTCGATGCCGGTGCGTTCAGCGACTTCGACGGCCATGCACTGCCACCTAGAGCGCGGCCTCTGCCTCTTGGACACCGACACCGGCCTGAGGGACGACCCGCGACGAAGGGGGTGCTCCTCGTCCGACTGAATCAGGTAGCACCTTCGAGGCGCGAAACCTGATTAGTTCATCCAGCATGGGATAACTTTGATGGGCCACCCACCCCGGAGCACGAACTCTCACGCGTTCGTTCTGTGAGCAGACCTAGCTTAATGCCGGGCATGTCGGAAGCTGAGTGGCGAGCAGTAGCGCGTCAATATTTACATAGCCACCCATTAACGAGCAAGGACGTCCCATCTGATGACTGTGACCCAGCAGGAGATCGAGAATCGGTTGTGGGATGCCGCCGATGAACTGCGTGTGGCGCTGCCCGAAGCGCAGTACGCCTCCGTGGTCTTCCCATTGATGTTCTGGAAGTACTTGTCGGACACCTGGGACCATCAACACGAGGAGTTCCTGGCTGATAATGAGGGACTGAACGGCCTATCTGCCGAGGAGGCCCACGAGATCGAGTACCGCGACTACCAGTCGTTCGAGATCCCGTTCATCCGCCCTGGCACCGTCCAGCAGCGCCGTGCTTCCTGGTCGTCCATACTCGCCACTATCGCTCAGCCGGGCCTCGGCCAGCGGGTCCGCGCCTCACTTTTGGCCATCGAGACGGCCAACCCTGACAAGTTTTCCCGCCTATTCGGATCCATGACTTGGACCTCCGAAGAAGTACTGCCAGGGGAGGTATTGGCGGCGGTCATGCAGGCGATGGATCGAACCCCGAAGATGCACGAAGGCAATATGTCTCACGATGTCCTCGGTGGGGCATACGAGTATTTGTTGAAGCGGTTCTCCGACGGGTCTGGTACTCGAGCTGGACAGTTCTTTACCCCGCGTGAGGTCGTAGAACTGATCGTCGAGATCGTGGATCCGAAGGGCTTCGAGTCAGTGTACGACCCGACTTGCGGCTCGGGCGGCATGCTCATCGCTTCCGCCAATCTCCTGAAATCCCACGGAGGGCGTGGCTACACACTCAAGCTGTACGGACAGGAAGCCGTACTGGACACCGCGGGTGTAGCTCGCATGAACCTTTTCATGCACAACCTCACCCAGTTCCAGATCGAGGTCGGCGACACACTCAAAGACCCTCGCTTTAAGAAGCCGGATGGGTCCGTTGCGCAATTCGACGTGATCCTCGCCAATCCGCCTTACAGTCTGAAGTGGAAGCCATGGGCCAGTGACCCGCGCGCCCTCGGGGGGATCGCCCCGCAATCGACAGCGGACTGGGCTTTCGTACAGCACATGATCGCTAGCATGGATCCGAAGAAGGGCCGCGCTGGCGTCGTCCTGCCCCACGGCGTCCTCTTCCGCGCCGGCCAGGAAGCAGCCATCCGCCAGCGAGTTTTGGACCAAGACCTCTTGGAGGCCGTAATCGGCCTACCAGAGAATCTCTTCTATTCGACGAGCATACCTACTTGCGTCCTCGTGTTCCGTGCCCCCGGCACCAAAGTAGCGGAACGCCGGGACGGGGTTCTGTTCATCGACGCCTCTAAACGGTTCACCAAGGCCAAGAACCGTAATATCATGACCGATGCGGACATCGCAGATGTAGTGAGCTCATACCACTCCACATTCAATGCCGATGGCAGCCCAGTTCACCCCGATGGTAGCGGTGGCCTCGTCGCTCGTTTCGTCTCCCTGAATGAGATCAGGTCCAAGGGCAACGACTATGACCTAAGCGTCAGCCGGTACATCAAACAGGCTGCAACCGAGGCCGAAGACCTCGGCACCTTGATCGACGCCTACAACCTCGCGCGCGCTGAGCGCCAGATTACCGAGGAACGAATGCGTAAAGTCCTCTCCGCCGCTGGGATCGAGGGCTTCGATGAGTGATCAATGGGTCGAAATGAGGCTCGGGGACGCCTGCCGATCAATTAGGAGAGGCAGGGCACCGAAGTATGTTGATGAGGGACTTCTGGTGCTGAATCAGAAGTGCGTACGGCAAGAAAATCGGATCGAACTTTCACTAGCGCGTCGAACCGACCCCTCACGGGCGCTGCCCGAACACGCTCAGCTCCGGATCGGAGATGTGCTCATTAACTCCACCGGACGCGGCACGCTTGGGCGGGCTGCAGAGATCCGCGAACTACCCGAGTCAGCAACCGCCGATACTCACGTCACCATCGTGCGCCCCGACCCGGAGCGGTTCGCATCGGGGTTCGCAGGTCTGGCGCTATCAACCCGCAAGACAGACTTCGAATCCCTGCAGACGGGAAGCACCAACCAGACCGAGCTATCTGCCATTAGCATCGCGTCGGTATCGATCACCCTTCCACCGATTCCAACTCAGGAAAGAATCGTCGAAGTCATCGGCGCGATAGACGATCACATCACTATGCTCGACGCCGAGATAAGCGCGCTAGATGCTTTGTTTAAGGGAAGAAGGGAAGAGCTGTTCGCGCGCTACTCAACAACGGGAACCACACTGCCAATCGGCGAGATACTGCAAGAAGTCAAGCGCCCGATTACCACCACCCCTGAAGCCGAATACTTGCAGATCGGGATCAGGTCCCACGGGCGCGGGCTGTTTACCAAGGAAGCCGTGACCGGAGAGTCACTTGGGTCCAAGAAGGTGTACTGGGTCGAGCCCGGTGACCTGGTCATCAACATCGTTTTCGCCTGGGAGGGTGCAGTCGCCGTTGTGCCTCCGGAAGTTAAGGGATACTGCGGATCCCACAGGTTCCCGGCCTACCAGCGGGTTGACGGCGGGGACATCGAATTCTTCAGACTGTTCTTTTCCAGCAAGGCAGGCACGCAGCTCCTAGCTAACTGCTCCCCGGGTGGAGCGGGACGCAATCGAACGCTAAACCGTCGACGCCTAATGCAGTCGCCAGTCGGCATGCCTTCGGCTCAGGAGCAGGAGCGGGCAATCTATGAGTTGCAGACTCAGGAAGCGTCCATCGGCGCCCTGCGCACCGAGACCAACCGGCTGCGTGGTATGCGTGCATCTCTGCTATCCGGTCTGTTGGACCGCAGCATCACGTTGGCTGACGCAGAGCGAGAAGCTTAGCAGTCCGAGAGGTATCGATATCTACTCACAGTAGCCGGCCCTTCGCACAGACAGCCAAAGATCTCCGTGGGAGATGGGTCGTCCAGTCAATCCCAGGCATCACCGAGGCCAGCTCGGTGTCGCTCAGAGGTCAGTGACGTCTATGGCCCGATCCGCGGCGACGCTGCTCAGAGCCACTTACTGCATCAACGTCCGTACTAGCAGGAAGGGCGCAGATGGTGGCAGGTACACCGCAGCCGAAGCGTCTGAGGGTGCTAACCGGTCGGGCTTGCGTCATCGCGACAAGGCGACTCTAAGTGGCCGAGCTTAGAATGCCATACCGGCAAACCTGGCGTTTCGGTCGCATCATCGTCGATCGTTACATAGGGTGCCATCACGAAGGTGTTCCTGCATGGCTTCACTCAACCCGATATTGGACATCCTTTTTGCATGCCCGCAGACGCCCCCTAAGTGCGTGATCAATATGAAATCGCTCTAGTCTGCCAAGTTGGAGGTCTGAGCAGTGGCGAAGGGAATTCGGGAGCGCGAGTTCCAAAACCTGATGATCCAGTGGTCTCTCCCAATGGGCTGGGCCTACACAGCGGGCAGGTCGTTGCCGCGTAAGACAACGCAGACAGTGGTCGTCAGCGCGATACGAGATGCTCTTCTCCGTTTCAACCCTGGGGTGATCGACGGCTTCGACGTGGATGCGGTTGTCGAGGAGATCGTCTCCACGGTCAACGCCGTGGAAGGCGGGCTAGTGCGGGCCAACGAGCAAGTGCTGCGCTTGCTTCGCGGACATCAAGAGTTTCGTGACACCGATGGTGCATGGCACGCCCTGAAGATCATTGACTTCGATCACTCGACGGCCAACACATTGGTTGTGTCAGACGAGGTGACCATCACCGTCCCCGGCAAAACTTCCCGCCGGCTCGACCTCGTCTACTGGGTCAACGGCTTGCCCCTCGTGGTGGTCGAGGTAAAGTCCCCGACCACAAAGTCCAGTTGGGCGGACGCCGCCCGGGAGATCAATGATGTATACGTCTCCGAGTATCCGTGGTTCTTCACCGCCAACGTCTTCGCTGTTGCTTCCGACGGACTGAAGCTTCGATTCGGTGCCGCAGGTGCGCCCACAAATCTGTGGCAGCCGTTCCGGTCAACTGCGGACGACGAGAACCTCTCCGGCCAGGCTGACGTGCACCGATCCGTTGAACTGCTGCTCAACCCTGCCACCATCCTGGACATGCTCCTGAACTTCGCCCTCTTTGACACCTCCGGGGGCGGGGTAGACATGAAGTACCTACCCCGCTACCCACAGCTGGAGGCCGCGCACCTGATCCACAAGCGCGTCTTGGCTGGCGGGTCAAAGGGCCTCGTTTGGCACCACCAGGGATCCGGGAAGACGCTACTGATGGTTTTCACAGCTTCGCTGCTGCTGGCCGACACCCGCACTGAGTCGCCCACGATCGTCCTGCTCTCCGACCGGACCCAGCTCGTCCGACAAACCTCCGGGGTGTTCACATCCGCAATGGGAGACGCCTACTTCCACCAGCCTGACACCAGCCAGGAGCTGCGTTCCCTGTTGGCCAACGACGTACGTGGGGTCATCTCCACGACCGTCCACAAGTTTGCCGACGCCGGCGCGAATCTGTCGACCCGGAGCAACATCATCGTGATGGTCGACGAGGCACACCGTACGCAGTCCGCCAAGGCGAAGTCGCTGGCCGGAAAGATGCGCGCAGCGTTGCCAAACGCAAAGGTCTTCGGCATGACCGGCACGCCCGTCAGGAACCTCGCCACCGACACCTTCTCGCTCTTCGGCGATCAGGCGGACCCGGGCAGGGTGCTGCACCGGTACTCGGTATCCCGGTCCCTCCTGGACGAGGCGACCGTCCCGGTCATGCTGGACCCGCGCCCTGTCTCCTTCGAGATCAATGCGGAGAGGTTGCAGGCTGAGTTTGACCAGTTTGCCGACGACTTCGATCTCGACGATCCCGACCGTGAGCTCTTGTCTCGTAAGTTTGGGCGCCTCACCTCGGTGTTCACCAACCCGGACCGGATCCAGGCGGTCTGTCAGGACATCGTGACTCACTACCTGGCCGGTGCCTACCGCAATGGCCTTAAGGCCCAGATCGTTGCCTACAACCGTGAGCTGGCCGTAGCGTACACAAACAAGATCAACGATCTGCTGTCAGGTTTTGAGGCGTTGCAGGTACTCGCCGAAGTCGGGAAGCATGACGGCATTAGCGCCGAGGTGAATATCTCCGTCTCGGACACCAAGGTCGAAGACCCTGCCATGCGGCCCTACCGGCTATCAGCTGTCCAGGAGGAGGAGCAGAAGCGGCGGTTCCTAACCCCGGACAACCCAATGTGCTTCCTGGTGGTCACCGCGAAGCTAATGACAGGATTTGACGCCCCCAACGAAGGAGTCCTCTACCTGGATAAGCCGTTGAAGGCCCACACCTTGTTTCAGACCATCACCCGCCCGAACCGCACCTGGGTATCGCCCAACGGGTTCGTCAAGACCTCCGGCGTGGTCGTGGACTACATCGGCCTAGCCGAAGAGGTCCAGCGGGCCGTCGTCGATCCGACCTCACCGGAGACCGGAAAGGGCGGAGGGTTCGTCACTGACCTATCTGAGCTGGTCACAGAGTTCCGTACCGCCTTCGCATGCATTGAAGACCTCCTCGTCGATGTGGACGGCTTGGACCTCACGGTCCACGGATACGAGTCCGTGCGAGCCATCAACGTCTTCCTGGACGCCAATGCTGGCGCCGCCGAGGTATTTATCAAGGACTACCGGCTACTGGCTCGTCTGTACCCGCTCATTCACTCCGACAAGCGGGTCGCCAAGTACCGGGACGGCTTCGCCCTTTTCGGATCTGTATACACGACCCTGTTCAAGAAGTCCTCCGACGAGGAAAGGAAGGAACGGCTGAGCGAGTTGGGGCCGATGGTCCTGGAGATCATTAATGCTCACGTCCACTCCTTCTCTGTGGTAACTTCCCAGGAGACTCCCCTCATTCTGGACGCGCAGGGAATCTCCGTGCTCAAGGAATTGCTATCCCTTGTCCGCCCCAAGTCCGAAAATGATTCCAGTGACGAAAATACACCATCTGCAGCAGAAATCCTTGATCAGATTAAAGCCGCCCTCGAAAAAGGCGTCGAACCGGGGTCCGTGAAATACACTGCCCTCGCAGAGCGGATCAAGCAGCTACGGGACCGGATCATTCAAAACGCCCAAGACGCTCTGGATTTCTTGTCCGAGGCGCTTCGAATCGCCCGAGTCATCGTGAACGCCGAGAAACACCCCGACGAAACCGTCATCGTGCTGGACGACGACCGCGTGGGTGTCCTGTCACGGATCATCCATGACCATGCACCGTCCGGGCTCACCATCACTGAGAGGAACCTGGCCGAGGAGATCGACCAGGTGGTCACTCGCGCTCTAGCCCGAACGTGGGACAACGCTGACGCTCGCAACCGAGGCGTCCGCCGCGCCACCGCCGCGGTCTACCGCCGATACACGCTGAAGCCGGTAGGTGAACCATACGACTCCACCGTCGCCTACATCGAGGCCCACTACCTAGTGGACTGACGAACGCAAGCCCGACTGGGGCGTCTATCCCCCGAAACAACACCATCCGATCGTTCAGGCAGGCAGGCTTGCAAGATCCCTAGAGACCGTCGCGAACCGTCTCACTCCCGTGGAGATCCTGGGCCTTTAGGCCACCTGAGACTGTCGCTGGAGCCAGGGAGCGCCCTAACGCTAAAATAGCCTTGGCGCTAGCCGATCAAACCGGAAGACCCGTCCCAAGCCAACACGGGCGGGAGCTAGCTGCTGGTCCGCGTACCGGCGTCTACTTTTGGCTCAACGGTTGCAACGCCGGATGGACCGGCGACTCAGACTTGTAAGAGCCGTTGGCGGATCTGCTGTTTTTGTGGCGATATTTATCGGTGTGGGCTAATTTTTAGCTAGCGGTTCTGTCGAGAGAAGACGGGTAGTCATGGCGTCGGTTCTGATGAGGGTGCCGTTGGGCGACGGCTCCGGGGAGTTCATGGTCGCCGAGGTAGATGCGCAAGAGCTTGACAGCGTTGAGCTCGTCGCCCATGACAGCGACGGCCGGATCGTGCAGGCCGCTCACAGCTTGGCCGAGGCTTTCAACCGGATCGAGCCAGCGCTTGGAATGATTGTGACCCGGCTAAGAGACGCGGCTCGTGCGCCGGATGAAATCAGCGTGGGGTTCGGGCTGAAGCTCGGCGGAGAGACGGGGCTAATCTTCGCCAAAGGCAAGGCCGAGACATCGTTCACGGTCACAGTGACTTGGACGAAGCAACCGGACGAGACGCTCTCTACAGCCGCGACCGGCGGAGACGAGGAAGATGAACCGGACCCGTCCTGAGAACTGCATCGTCCAAATACTCGGACCCGGAGACCAGCCAGTCGGGTTGGGGTTCATTGCCGGAGACCGACATCTTGTCACATGCGCCCACGTCGTCAATGCGGCCCTTGCCGGGCGGGGAAAACGAGAAGCGTCGTCACCAGGTTCACCGTGGGTGGTCGTAAGGTTCCCATTCGCCGGCCAAACAGGAGAGGTCGTCGAGCGGCGGGCTCGCCTGGAGACATGGCTCCCAATCGAGGGGGTCGCCTTTGAAATGCGAGACCTTGCGGGACTGTTGCTAAACGAAAGCCTCCCGATAGGCGCAGTCCCGGCAACGCTGGCGACCCAACGAGGCGACGGCGCAGGACAGCGAGTCCAACTCTGGGGACCTATCCCGGCCGGACGGACACACCGCGAGGGCCATGTGACGGGGGTGCTTCTTGGCCGTATTGACAGGGCACGCCTTCAGGTCGACCAAGAGCTGTCTGGCGTATTCCGTGCCCGCGCGGGCTTCAGCGGGGGGCCGGTCTGGGACCAGATGTCCGGCCAGATCGTCGGAGTCGTACAAGCCGTCCCGACAGACGAAGACGCTGTCGACGTTTATGTCATTGACGGCGACCTTCTTGTCGAGGCATGGCCGGACGTTCTCTATCGCCCGCCCCCGTGCCCATACAAGGGGTTGGCCGCGTTTACTCCAGATGACTCCGCCGTGTTCTTCGGTCGAGAAGCTCTCACCCAGCAGTTGGTGGAAGCCTCTCGGGAACAGCCCTTGATCACTGTATATGGGCAATCTGGATCGGGAAAGTCATCGGTGGTTGCTGCAGGACTGGTCCCAGCTCTCCGCCGCGAAGGCAGCTTGGCCGTAGCTGTCTTCAGGCCCGGCGCCTACCCTCTGCTCAACTTGGCCAGCGCGCTAGTGGGTCTCTGTCAGCCCGGGTCTACATCGCCAACCGATCTTGATTATTGGATCAGCAAGCTCCGGGCTGAGGGCTTGGCTGGAACTCGGGAGATGATCGAGGCGGCGACCGGGGCTTCCAGGATGCTGATCGTCGCGGACCAGTTCGAGCAAATCTTCACTGAATGCGCGTCCATCGAAAGACGTGAAGAAATCCTCGAACTCCTGCGAACGCTCGTGGTCGATGAACCCACAGGGCTCCAGGCTGCAATAAGCGTGCGACGGGACTTCTTCGGCGAGCTCACCGAGGCTCCCGAACCCCTTGGCTCCTATATTCAGCACAAAGCTCACAAAATATGCGCAATGACCCCCGAAGAGCTCACTTCAGCGATTACCGGCCCAGCTCGAGTTGCAGGGGGACCGCACCCAGTCGAGTTTGCACCCGGACTGGTCGAGCTGATCCTCAAGGAGTTCCGCGGTCGGCCGACTGAGCTTCCCCTATTGGAGTTCACGCTCACCCGACTGTGGGAACGCCAGACCAGCCGCACCCTCACCTTGCAGACGTATCTCGATCTCGGTGGCGTTACAACGGCTCTCTCGAGTTACGCCGACGCAGTCATAGACACGCTCAGTCCGGCCAGGCAGCAAGCCGCACGGAGGATTTTTACCGAGCTCGTCCAAGCCAACCGCACTGACATCGCCCGTCAAGCCCGCCGAACAGACCTTCGCCCCGCAGACTGGTCCACCGTCGAGCTCCTCCGCGACCACCGACTCTTGGTCATCAACAACGCAGCCGGCGGCGAGGACACTCAAGTCGTCGAACTCGCCCACGAAGCGTTGCTTCGCACCTGGCACCGACTGCATGACTGGCTCAACGACAGTAGAGAGTTTCGGGAATGGAAGAATCGCACCATCAGTGCCCGCGACCTATGGCAGCAGTACGACCATGACCCAGCGCTTCTTCTTCCCCGCCCCCTCCTTCTCCAAGCCAAAAAAATGGTCGATCTCTGCCCTGATGACGTCATCGGCCTAAATGCCTTTCTCGATGCCAGCCACCACCGCGCGTACGCCGAACGACACCAAGAAGATTTTTCACAGCGACGGACTACCGCCCTATACCTCGCTGAGCGAAGTGCCCGTGCACTCAACGATTACCCCTTGGACCCTACTCCCGCGCTCGTCCTCGCTTTCGAGTCGATCCAGCACCTTCGCACCTGGCAAGGTAGCCAAGCCCTACTAAAGGCAACGCTCCACACAAATCGCCTGCGCCTAACTATCACCCATGATGGCGAGGTAACCGCGGTCGGCTTTAGCACAGATGGCATTTATCTCGCTACGGGCAGCACCGACGGCACCGCACGCATCTGGGAGCTAGCCAATGGCACCGAAACCATCCGCCTCACCCACGATGGCGACGTAACCGCAGTGGCCTATAACCACAGTGGCTCCGAACTTGCTACGACCAGCGCCGACGGCTACATACGCATCTGGGACCTCGCCACTGGCACCGAGACCACCCGCCTCACGCTAGACAGCACAGCAACTGCGATCGCCTTCAGCCCAGACGGCACTCAACTAGCCATTGCCGGCCACGACTGCGCACGCATCTGGGACCTCGCCGCTGACACCGAGACCACCCGCCTCACGCTAGACAGCACAGCAACTGCGATCGCCTTCAGCCCAGACGGCGCCCAACTAGCCGCTATCAACGCAGTCGGCACCGTAGAGACTTGGGACCTCGTCACCAGTACAGAGACCGCGCGCTTCGCGCCTCTCCGCGTCACCCGCCATGGCGCTGTGCATGCAGTCGCTTACAGCCCAGACCGAACCCAACTCGCCATCGGCAGCGCCGATGGAACCGCAGGCATCTGGGACCTTGCCACCGGCGCCGAAAGCACCTGCCTTACGCATGACGGCCCCGTATACGCAGTTGCCTACAGTCCAGACGGTACTCACCTCGCGAGCGGCAGCGCCGACCGCCGAGTACGCGTTTGGGAACTGATTATTAGCGCTGAAGTAAAGCGTCTTATCCACAGTGACGCCGTTCACTCGGTGGCCTACAGTCCAAGCGGCGCTCACCTCGCCACTGCCAGTGCCAGCGGGTTCACATGCATCTGGGACCTTGCGACCAGCAACGAAACCGTCTACATCACTCATAGTGATGTAGTGTACGCAGTTTCCTACAGTCCAGACGGCACCCAGCTCGCTACCGGGAGTGCCGACGGGATCGCACGTATCTGGGACCTTGCCCTCGGTGCCGAACCCGTTCGGCTTAACCACGGTGATGTCGTTTACGCAGTTTCCTACAGTCCAGACGGCACCCAGCTCGCCACTGGGAGTGCCGACGGAATCGCACGTATCTGGGACCTTGCCCTCGGCACCGAAACCACACGCCTCGCACACGATGGAGAGGTAACTGCAGTTGCCTTCAGCCCAGATGGCATCCATCTTGCCACTGCCAGCTTTGACGGCACCGCACGTATCTGGGACCTTGCCCTCGGCACCGAAATTGGTCGCCTCGCACACGACGACGAGGTAACTGCAGTCGCCTTCAGCCCAGATGGCACTCGCCTCGCCACCGCTAGCACAGCTGGTACGGCCCAGCTCTGGGACCTCGCCACTAGGACCGAAACCACACGACTCACCCACGATGCCCCCGTAACCTCAGTGGCCTATAACCACAATGGCTCCGAACTCGCTACGACCAGCGCCGATGGCTACACACGTATCTGGGATCTCACCACCAGCACCGAAACCGCACGCCTTGCACACGATGGAACCGTTTACGCCGCCACATACAGTCCAGACAGCGCCTACCTCGCTACCGCTGGCAGCGATAACACCGCGCGCATCTGGGATTCGTCCGGTGAGAGAGTCGAGAAATCAGGTCTCGCATCTCTCCAACGAAACCTAAGTCCGGAGGAATGGAGCCGATTCCTCCCCGACATAGAATTTAGAAGGCTCAGAACAGACCTCTCTTAGATGCGGATAGGAAGAGGATCTAGAGCAGTACACCCCGAGATCGTGCTTTGTGTGCGAATTATGGAACTACTACTGCGCGAAACGCGAGCTCGCTGACTCTTCAAATTAAGACCTTAATCTCATTTTTCCGATAAAAGGAAAAGAGTCGCACATATCCTCAAGTAGGAATGAGAACGCATCGATGGATCTTTCCTCTATGGGTTACCTATGAAGCAATGCGACAATTTCCGGCAATCGACGGATTTCCCGGCCGCGCAGACCCTATTAGGTGCCGAAAAGTAGCCGATAAGGCAAGACTGTAAGGTAAAGATCCTCTGCATAGCGCTCAATAAAATCAAAAAGGCTATGTAGGCCGCCCGCGTTTTCCACGGTTTCAGCGTCCAAACCCGATGGCAGGAACGTGCTTTCGTAAACACTTTTATACCGGCCCGAACCGTCGGGAGCCAAAATTTGAATGTCAATCACGTACCACAGACCCAACAATGACAAGAATCGCTGATCTGCTTGCCTAATTACATCCCCGTACTGGTAACTTAGCCATGTCGAGGGTTCCGGGTAGACAGTTTCCGCTTCCCGCTGCACGGCCACCGGATTTCCGTCCCACTGCAGACTGCCATGAAGGACCGAAATTTCGGCCTTCTCATCGCGCGGTCGCGCTACTGCGACGAGCATTGGTACAAGCTCAGCCAGGCGCTCGGGCATCGCCTTGGTCCGGTACTCACGAATATTATGCGGCAAGCCATGGATCAGCGCACCAAGGAGATCGCATGGATTATAGATATGAATTTCAACGTCGTACTCTCCAGGCCCCTGCTCGACGGCTTCCAACCATCCAGCCATCAGTTCGGTCCACTGTTGATTGCCGACCAGGCAGTTCATGACATCCTGTTTGAGCAGGTTCCATCGGGATGCGACAGATGCGCTTGCGCTGGCGTGGAACAGAGTTCGAGCCTCCCCATCGTTGCCACGCAGCGCCGCAATAAAGTCACTGTCCTCATATAGGCCGCCCGAGAATGCTCCAGTGGATCGAACCTGACCGATCGCCCAGCGAGAGTCCTGCACAAGCTTATTAAAAATATCCGGACCCCCACTTTCAAGATCGCCCCCGCGGACCTGACTCGTTACATGGCAAAGCGCGTCATATTCATCAGGATGTCGCCAATCCTCGCGCTCATCAGCAAGCAAGACCGGATGATTACATGCCTGATGACAACGCGGCCGGCCGAGCTGCGGGTCGATGCGCCCTAGAGCTAGGTATAGCCCATATGGATAACGCACGGTTTCCGAAGGGACCTGATACGTGACGTCGACACCCACGAGGTCGGCTATGTGAGCTTGAGCCGCGCTTTTGCAAACTCTTTCCCAGCAGCGATCTCGGTCTTGGGCCTGGCCAAATAGGTACAGAATGTGAATCGAGGTCAGCCGCTGGTCGAGGGGCTCCGGAAGCCACTTCACCCGCTGAGCCGAGAGAGGAACCCCGGTGATCTCATCAATGCTGAGGCTATAGCCGCGCAGATCATGCCGCCAGTCGCGAGCAATATTGCTGAGAGGTGCCAGCAATTCCCGCCACTGAGACTCGAGTGCAACCACGATTGTACGGACTCGGTCCGCGGGAAGACCTCTATTCCGGCGCAGCAGCTCTGCGTACTTGGTGATCTCGTTCGCTGCCTCCCTGGCGGTCTTATCCGCTCGTTTGAGTTCGATGACCACCCACATTTGGTGCTGGTCCCGAGCCAGGATGTCTATGCGGCCGCCCGTACCTACCGCGTTCGGCAACACGTACTCTTCCGCTACCAGTCGCAGGCCTGGCTCGAGCGTCTCCAAACGCTGGGCCAGGTGAGCTCGGATCTGGGCTTCCTTGGGGGGAACACTCGGCATCCACAGCCTCCACGTTGCTCCTACTTACATCACCGTAAAGGACCCCACTGACATTTCTCCAGCCAGGTGGGCGGACGATCAGCTTTGCTGAGACAGGGGGCGATAGTTGGCCCCTGGACGCGGTAGGTGGCCCGGCCAAATTTCTGCGGCGGGAGTCGGGGTACCGGGCAGGGCCCGCAGCTTGATGGTCACCGGTGACGTCATCCGGCTGAGCGCGGATGCGGCACCAGCACGGCTGCAGGGGCCCACCAGGAGAGCATCACCTAGCGCCTCAGGAGGGTGAGCAGGACTCGACGCAGACGCCTGTTCGGCTCCGGTCTCCGCTGCCGGGGGATGAGTACTGGACGTCTAGGCATCGCGCTCTCCGAACTAGCCCTGGCCCTGTACCTGGAGTGCCAGTGCCGCCAGCGCGAGCCACACCATCGACTCGCTGCCCGGCGAAGACGATCCTCCGGTTCTCCCTCGCCGCCGACCTGCAGGCGTGAATATTACTCGGTGTGAACGACTCGAGTCTCTGGTGCACCTTGCCCGGCACGCGGATCATGACGTCCGGCGGCTGGAGTGGGCCGCCCCGGCGAAGTTGGAGGCTAGATCGCGTGGTTCTCGCTCGCCAGGCCGGTGCCGGCGGCTGATCGATGGAACGTCTCCTCGTACTCGG
>NZ_BAAAUV010000040.1:0-44388 GCF_039534125.1 Actinocorallia longicatena
CCCGAGGGCGCGGAGCTCGGCGAGGGCGGCGGCGCGGGCGGCCGCGGCGGTGCGGGCCTTGCGGGCGGCGGCCGCGGCGGCCTGGCACTCGGCCAGGGTGTGGGCGGCCAGCGCGTCCCTGACCAGCGGCAGCGAGGGCGCGCTCATCGACAGTGAGGTCACGCCGAGCCCCGCCAGGACACAGGCCATGATCGGGTCGGCGGCGGCCTCGCCGCAGACCCCGCAGCCCTTGTCCGCGGCGCGGGCCGCGTCGGTGGCGATGCGCATCAGGTCCAGCAGCGCGGGACGCCACGGGTCCTGGAGCCTGGTCAGGCTCGAGACCTGGCGGTCCACCGCGAAGACGTACTGGGCGAGGTCGTTGGTGCCGAGGCTGAAGAAGTCGACCTCCTCGGCGATGTCGCGGGCGCGGATCGCCGCCGCGGGAACCTCGATCATGATCCCGGACTGGGTGAGCCCGGCCTCACGGCAGGCCGCGGTGAAGAAGCGGGCCTCCTCGGCGTCGGTGACCATGGGGGCCATGACCCGGAGGCGTCCCGGCAGGCCGTCGGCGGCCTTGGCCAGCGCGCTGAGCTGCCCGCGGAGCACCGGCGGATGGCGGCGCAGCAGCCGCAGCCCGCGTTCGCCGAGGGCCGGGTTCGGCTCGACCGCGGCGGGCGGCAGGAACGACAGGGGCTTGTCGGCGCCCGCGTCCAGCACCCGGACGACCACCCGCGGGAAGGCCTCGAGGACCTTCCGGTAGGCGTTGATCTGCTCGGCCTCGGTCGGCGGGATGTCGGCGTCGAGGAAGAGGTACTCGCTGCGGTACAGGCCGACGCCCTCGGCGCCGCTGGCCAGCGCCGCCGGGATGTCCTTGGGGCCGCCGATGTTGGCGAGCAGCGGGACGGGATGGCCGTCCTTGGTCGCGCCGGGGCCCGTCGCGCTGCCGACCGCCTCCGCCCGGGCCAGAGCGGCGGCCTGCGCCCTGGCGACCTGCTCGTCGGCCGGGTCGACGATCAGGCGTCCCGAGGCGCCGTCGACCAGGACGTGGTCGCCGTCCTTCAGATGGAGCACGCCGGGGCAGGACACGATGGCGGGGATGCCCATCGCGCGGGCGAGGATGGCGGTGTGGCCGATCGGCCCGCCCTCCTCGGTCACGAACGCGACCACCCGCGCCGGGTCGAGCAGGGCCAGGTCCGCGGGAGCGAGGTCCTGGCAGATCAGCACGTAGGGCTCGTCGGCGACGGGCATGCCGGGGACGGCGACCGACATCAGCCGGGCCACCGTACGGTCGCGGACGTCGTCGAGGTCGGCGACGCGCGCCGACATGTAGCCGCCCGCGCCCGCCAGCAGATCGCGGAAGAACCCGAACGACTCGTACACCGCCCGCTCGGCCGTCAGGCCGGCGGAGACGCCGACCGTGACCTCGCCCGCGAGATCGGGGTCGCGCGCCATGAGGGCCTGCGCGGTGAGGATGTCCCGGGCGTCGCCGCCGGCCGCGTCGGCCCGCGACTCCAGCTCGCTCCCGACGTCCTCGAGGGCCGTGAGAGCGCGCGCCGTCTCGGCGACGCGGTCACCGCGGAACGGCTCGGCGGGGGGTTCGGGAACGTCGCCGCTCACCACCCGGACGGGGCCCACGCCCACGCCCGGGCTCACCCCGGTGCCGAGAAGCTCACGCATCCGGCTCCGCAATGACCTTCGCGAGCGCGTCGAGGATCTCCTCCGCGCCGTCGCCCTCGGCCCGCAGCCGCAGCTGCTCGCCGTGCCGCGCGTCCAGCGCCAGCACCGCGAGGATGCTCTTGGCGTTGACGGACTCGCCGGTGAACCGTCCTATCGAGACGTCCATCGGCGCCTTCGCGGCGGTCTTGACGAACTCCGCGGCCGGGCGGGAGTGCAGGCCCACCACGGACTCGACCTTCACATGACGCTCAGCCATGATCCTCCTTCGAGGGTGAATTGTTCCAGACGAACAGCCGGTCGCCGACCTGGACCGTTCCCGCGGCGGTTCGGGTCACCTCGGGAGCCTCCAGTGCGATCACCGGGCACAGCGGGGACCGTCCGGCCAGGGCCGTCAGGTTCCAGCGGGTGACCGGTTCGCCCACGCGGATCCGGTCGCCCTTGGCCCGCAGCCGCGTGAACCCGCCGTCACGCAGCCCGGCCGTGTCGATCCCCAGATGGACCAGGACCGCGCGGCCCTGATCGTCCAGGATGGCGAAGGCGTGTGAACGCAAGGTGAGCAGCGTCCCCGAGATCGGTGCGCGGGCGGTGACCTCTCCTTGACCGGCCGGCTCGACGGCGACTCCGGCGCCGAGCAGCCCGAAGGCCGGATCCGGGACCTCCGCGAGAGGGATGACGGAACCTGCCAGGGGCGCGTACACGTTCAGAGCAGGCTCTTGATCCTCGTCGCGACCGTGTCGGCCTCGAGACCGAGCACGACCTGGACGATCCTGCCGGACCTCAGCACCCCGACGGCACCGGCCTTCTTCAGTGCCGCCGAGTCGACCAGGGCCCCGTCGCGCACCTCAGTGCGCAGCCGGGTCACACAGGCCTCGAGGTCGACGATGTTCGCCTTCCCGCCGAGCCCTGCCAGGATCGTTTCCGCCCTGCTCACCGATTCCTCCGGGATCTTGGGACCCCAGGGTATACGCCCGTCTGCACGAGGATGTCCTTCACGCGTTGACACCCCGGACGACTCATGGTCCAGTCCGGACTAGACCGGTATGAACCATACCCTTGTGGTAGCAATATCCGAAAGTCCCCGACCCACCCGAGGCGGCCCCCTTTGCCCGCGATCGACGCGTCCAGCCCGGTGCCGAAGTACGTCCAGCTCCGCGGCCTCCTCCTGGACCTGGTGGACGAGGCCGACCTCCAGGTCGACGCCCCCATGCCCTCCGAACGCGACCTGTGCGTCCGGTACGCGCTGTCGCGGATGACGGTCCGGCAGGCCGTCGACCAGCTCGTCGCCGAGGGACGGCTCTACCGGGTCCCCGGCAAGGGCACGTTCGTCGCCCGGCCCAAGATCGACATGCCGCTGCGGCTGTCCAGCTCGTTCACCGCGGAGATGCGCTCACGCGGGCTCGCACCGGGCGCCGTCGACCTGTCCCACCGCACGATCCCCGCCACCGGCCACATCGCCCGCGGCCTCAATCTCCCCCAGGGCGCCTCCGTGCACGTCCTGGAGCGCCTGCGCACCGCCGACGGCACGCCCATGGCCATCGAGCGCTGCCACATCCCGGCCGCCCTGGCCCCCGGGCTGCTCGACATCCGCCTCACCGGCCAGTCCCTGTACACCGTCCTCGAACGGACGTTCGGCATCGTCTTCGACTCCGGCGACCAGACCGTCGAGGCCGCCATCGCCGATCCCGCCGACGCCGACCTGCTGAACCTGCCCCACCCCAGCGCGGTCCTGCTGCTCCGCCGCCGCTCCTACCAGGCCGCCACCTGCGCCGAACTCACCGAGTCCACCTACCGCGCCGACCGCTACCAGCTCCACACGGCCCTGGAACACCGCCGCTGAGGCTTATTGCCAGTCGTACCACTTGCTCGTAGGGATCTCGAGGTTGAACGGCTCGGGCAGGGAGATCGTCTCGCCGAACGCCCAGGACTCGTTGAGCGCGTAGATCTGCCGAGCCGGGTCCGGCACCGAGTAGAGCGTGGTCCGCCGCACCTTCGGATCGCGGTCGATCAGCAGGTAGTAGGGGATCTCCATGCTGACGTACCCCTCCCACTTCCCGCCGCCGGACTTCGG
Organism: Actinocorallia longicatena; assembly: GCF_039534125.1. Taxonomy (NCBI): domain Bacteria; kingdom Bacillati; phylum Actinomycetota; class Actinomycetes; order Streptosporangiales; family Thermomonosporaceae; genus Actinocorallia; species Actinocorallia longicatena. The sequence continues at coordinate 3,725 of NZ_BAAAUV010000040.1, forward strand.
GCGCGGCCGGTCGTTCTGGGCCGATCCTCCGGAGGTCACCTCGACCACCATCTCGATCTCGTCCGACGTCAGCCGCCGGACCTGCGCCTCGGCCGCCGCATAGTAGATCGACGACTCGACGACGACCAGGTCGGGGATGTAACCCGCGAGAGCGTCGGGGAACACGATCCCGCTCGTGCCGACCGCCTCCCACGTCGACTCCGCCGCGGTGCGGGCGAGGCACTTGGTGAGCTCCAGCGCGATGAAGTTGTGGCCGAACTCGGGGGCGGTGGTCACGACGATCTTCCCATCGATGATTTCGACTCGGGTTCCGTCATGAGGGAGGTTCAGGAGGTCGTGCAGTTCGCCGCGTTCCCACAGCGCCAGCGCCGAGTCGGGCAGCTCGAACTGCACTCCGGCCTCGAATTCCACGGCGACCTTCACTTTGGGCGACCCTTCTCTCACGATCAGCTCCCATATCGTAGAGAAAACCTCGACTCAGAGTAGCGGGGTATGTGGAAAACCGGATCGGATCCGCGTGCCCGGCTCCCGGCCGGCGGGCCTGCTGGGAGAGTGGGCGCGTGGAGGCTCTGCTGGGGGTGCTGCAACGGCTCGGGCGGAGCCTGGTGACGCCCGTCGCCGTGCTGCCCGTGGCCGTGCTGCTGGTCCGGCTCGGCCAGCCCGACCTGCTGGACGTCGCGGTGCTGCGGGCCGCCGGCGAGGGGATCCTCGGGGCGCTGCCGCTGCTGTTCGCGCTCGGAGTCGCGGTCGGGTTCGCGCGCAGGGCCGACGGGACGACCGCGCTCGCCGCCGTGGTCGGGTACCTCGTGTTCGACGGGGTCGCCGAGGAGGTCGGGGGCGGGCCGAGCCCGGCGGGGATCCTCGGCGGGATGGTCATGGGGCTGGTCGCGGCGGTGCTCTACGAGCGGTTCCACGCGGTCGAGCTGCCCTCGTGGCTGGCGTTCTTCGGCGGGCGGCGGTTCGTGCCGTTCGCCACCGCGCTCGCGGGCCTCGTGCTGGGGATCGCCGCGGGACTGGCGGCGCCGCCGCTGGTGACGGCCCTCACCGGACGGCCCGACCCCGGATGGCCGATGGCCGGGCTGTACGGGCTGGTCAACCGGGGGCTGCTGCCGTTCGGGCTGCACCATCTGCCGAACTCGGTGGTGTGGTTCGTCTCCGGGAGCTACGAGGGGACCGAGGGCGAGATCCCCCGGTACTTCGCGGGCGACCCCCACGCGGGCGGCTACCTGGCGGGGTTCTTCCCGGTGCTGATGTTCGGGCTGCCGGGCGCGGCCCTGGCCATCTGGCACTGTGCGGAACCCGCGCGGCGCAAGCGGGTGGGCGCGATGATGGGGGCGGCGGCGCTGGCGAGCTTCGTGACGGGTGTCTCCGAGCCGATCGAGTTCGCGTTCGTCTTCGCGGCGCCGCTGCTGTACCTCGTCCACAGCCTGTTGACGGCCCTCTCGATGGGCCTGCTGAACGCGCTCGGGGCGCAGCTCGGTTTCGGGTTCTCGGCCGGCCTGATCGACCTGCTGCTGAACGCCACCGCGCCGAACACCCGGCGGCTGCCGTTGATCGTCGCGCTCGGGGTCGTGTACTTCTTCGCCTACTACGGGGTGTTCCGGCTGCTGATCACCCGGTTCGACCTCCCCACTCCGGGAAGGGCCGCAGACGAGGAGGAGAGCGAGGACTAGCCGTCCCGCCACACTTGGGCCGCCCAAGGTATCAAACGGGCCGCCCGGGCCTCTTGTGGGTGCGCAGATCGCGCATCGACGAGAGGAGGCCGCCCATGCCGCGGTCGCGAGTGCTCCGCCTGGTCTCGGCCGACGAGGTCCAGGCCGATCTGGAGGCCGTCCCGACGGCGTCCGGTTCGCCGACGTTCGGTTCGCTGGCGCTCCGGCTGGAACCCGCCCCCGGAAGCGCGCGCGGCACCCCTCCGGGACCACCCGACGACGACCTTCCGGCGGCCGCCGACAGGATCCTCTGGATCACCGCCGAGATCTTCGCGGGCCGCCGGGCGTTCCGGCAGCTCGCCGCCCTGTCGACCGCCGAGCTCGCCGAGGTCCTCCAGCGGCAGGAGCAGCCGGCCATCCCCACCAGGCCGGGCCCGCCGCGGATCAGGAACCGCCGGATCCAGCGCCCCGGCGACGGCGTCGCCGAGGTCACCGCCACCGTCATCATCGGCGGCCGCATCCAGCCCATCGCGGTCCGCCTCGTCCTCCTGCGCGGCCGCTGGCGCTGCGCCGCCCTGGAGACCGCCATCCCCTCCTGAACGGGGAACGGCGAAGGCCGCCGCCCCGTGATCTTCACGGGACGGCGGCCTTCGGCGTCGAGCTAGCGGCCGCCGTGGCAGCGCTTGAACTTCTGGCCCGAGCCGCAGGGGCACGGGTCGTTGCGGGAGACGCCCTCGTACTTGTCGGCGCCCTCGGTGTGGTGCTCGACCGAACCGTCCTCGGCCGGGCCCGAGTAGTCGAGCTTGCCGGTGTCGGGCTTCTCGCCGACGGCCGCGGAGCCCGCGATGGTCTTGGGCGCGATGGCGACCTTGGCCTCCGGCTGCTCCTCGACCTCGACCTCGAGGTGGTAGAGGTAGCCGACCGACTCCTCCTTGATGGCCTCCATCATGGAGACGAACATGTCGTAGCCCTCGCGCTGGTACTCCACCAGCGGGTCGCGCTGCGCCATCGCCCGCAGGCCGATGCCCTCCTGCAGGTAGTCCATCTCGTACAGGTGCTCACGCCACTTGCGGTCGAGGACGGTCAGGACCACGCGCCGCTCGAGCTCGCGCATGACCTCCTCGCCCAGCTCCGACTCGCGCTTGTCGTAGGCGGCCTGCGCGTCCTCGCGGATGCGGTCGGCGAGGGTCTCGGCGTCGAGCTTCTGGACGTCGCCGCCGATCTCCTCGATCACGTCGTCGGACGACAGCGCGATCGGGTAGAGCTGCTTGAACGCCTTCCACAGCTTGTCGAGGTCCCACTCCTCGGCGAAGCCCTCGGCGGTGGCGCCGGCGACGTAGCCGTCGACGACCTCGTCGATCATGTGGCGGATCTGCTCGTGCAGGTCGGCGCCCTCGAGCACCCGGCGGCGCTCGGCGTAGATGACCTGACGCTGCCGGTTGAGGACCTCGTCGTACTTGAGGACGTTCTTGCGGATCTCGAAGTTCTGCTGCTCGACCTGGTGCTGGGCCGACTTGATCGCCGAGGAGACGATCTTCGCCTCGATGGGCTGGTCGTCCGGGATGTTGAGACGGGTCATGATCATCTCAACGCGCGCGGAGTTGAACAGGCGCATCAGGTCGTCCTCGAGGGACAGGTAGAACCGGGACTCGCCCGGGTCGCCCTGACGGCCGGAGCGACCGCGCAGCTGGTTGTCGATGCGGCGCGACTCGTGCCGCTCGGTGCCCAGCACGTAGAGGCCGCCCGCCTCGACGACCACCTCGTGCTCGCCGGCGACGGCGTCCTTGGCCTTCTCCAGGGCGGCGGGCCAGGCGGCCTCGTACTCCTCCGGAGTCTCCAGCGGGGACAGGCCGCGGGCGTGCAGGTCGAGGTCGGCCCGGAACTCGGGGTTGCCGCCGAGCATGATGTCGGTGCCTCGGCCGGCCATGTTCGTCGCGACCGTGACGGCGCCCTTGCGGCCCGCCTCGGAGACGATCGCCGACTCCTTGTCGTGGTACTTGGCGTTCAGCACCTCGTGCGGGATCCCGCGGCGCTTCAGCAGCTTCGACAGCCGCTCGGACTTCTCGACCGAGGTGGTGCCGACCAGGACCGGCTGGCCCTTCTCGTGCCGCTCGGCGATGTCGTCGACCACGGCGTCGAACTTGGCCTGCTCGGTCTTGTAGACCACGTCGGCGACGTCGTCGCGGAGCGGCGGCTTGTTCGTCGGGATCGGGATCACGCCGAGCTTGTAGATCTTGTTGAACTCGGACGCCTCGGTCTGGGCGGTACCGGTCATGCCGCCGAGCTTGGCGTAGAGGCGGAAGTAGTTCTGGAGGGTGATCGTGGCGAGGGTCTGGTTCTCGTCCTTGATCGCCACTCCCTCCTTCGCCTCGATGGCCTGGTGCATGCCCTCGTTGTAGCGGCGTCCGTGCAGGATGCGGCCGGTGAACTCGTCGACGATCAGGACTTCGCCGTTCATGACGACGTAGTCCTTGTCCTTCTTGTAGAGCTCCTTGGCCTTGAGGGCGTTGTTCAGGAACCCGACGAGAGGGGTGTTGGTGGCGTCGTAGAGGTTGTCGATGCCGAGCCAGTCCTCGACCTTCTCGACACCGGACTCCAGGATGCCGACGGTGCGCTTCTTCTCGTCGACCTGGTAGTCGCCGTCGTCGCCCTCTTTGTCGGTGGTCTTCTTGAGCCGAGGGACGATCTTGGCGAACTCGCCGAACCACTTCGAGTTCTGGTCGCCCGGGCCCGAGATGATCAGCGGCGTGCGGGCCTCGTCGATGAGGATCGAGTCGACCTCGTCGACGATCGAGAAGTAGTGCCCGCGCTGGACGCACTCGTCGAGCGACCACGCCATGTTGTCGCGCAGGTAGTCGAAGCCGAACTCGTTGTTCGTGCCGTAGGTGATGTCCGCGTTGTAGGCCTTGCGGCGTTCCTCGGGGTTCATGTTGCCGAGGATCACGCCGACCTCGAGGCCGAGGAACTGGTGCACGCGGCCCATCCACTCGGCGTCGCGCTTGGCCAGGTAGTCGTTGACCGTGACCACGTGCACGCCCTTGCCGGCGAGCGCGTTGAGGTAGGCGGGCAGCACGCAGGTGAGGGTCTTGCCCTCGCCGGTGCGCATCTCGGCGATGTTGCCCAGGTGGAGGGCGGCGCCGCCCATGACCTGCACGTCGAAGTGCCGCTGCCCGAGCACGCGCTTGGCGGCCTCACGGGCGGTGGCGAAAGCCTCGGGAAGCAGGTCGTCGAGGGTCTCGCCGTCGGCGAGACGCTCCCGGTACTTCTCCGTCAGGGCGCGCAGCTCGGCGTCGCTCATGTCGGTGAAGTCCTCTTCGATGGAATTCACCTGGGCGGCGATCCGCTTGAGCTTGCGCAGGACCTTGCCTTCGCCCGCGCGAAGGATCTTGTCGAATACAGCTGGCACTCTCGGAAGCTCCTTGCAGATCGGATAGCCGCACAGTGAGTGATGGGGCCCACTGTCGCGCATACCACTCGTAGCCCATCCATCTTAGGTGAGCTACAGGATGGTGCAGCTCACGCTCGTGCGCAATTCGCGGCCACATTCCAGCGTCTCAACGTCGTTCCCTCCGTTCTGGTTCCCGCACCGGCGTCCCGCCTCCGGGCGTGGCCCGGACCCCGGGGCCCTGGAGTCCCTAGGGGCCGGACAGGGCCGGAGCGGCCTCCAGGAGCGTGCGGGCCAGGAGGGTGTCGCCGGTGATCGTGACCGGGAGGGCGGAGGGAGGAATCCGGTCACCCATGAGAAGACAGAAGTCGATCACGTCGAGGCGCAGGGAGAAGGCCGGGGTGAGCGGGGCGTCGGGGGCCAGGGCGATCGTCCAGGTGCCGCCGCCGGGGCCGTCGAGGGTGATCATCGCACTCGCGGGTGCCGCCGCTCCGGTGGCCACGCTCAGTGCGCTCGGCAGGAGCCGGACGCCCAGGTCGGCCAGGGGATGCAGATGCTCGGGGAGCGGCGGCGGCAGGCTCCGGCCGACGGCGTCGGCGATGTCGGTGGTGTGGACCCAGGTCTCGAAGGCCCGGGACGTCATCAGATCGGCCAGCGGAAGCGGCAGCACGAGATCCGTCGGCAGGTCCTGGGGGCGGCCGGCGAGCGCGCCGCAGAGCGCGGCGGCGCCGTCCCGCCAGTGGCGGTGGGTGCCGTCCGGGCTCCTCGTGGAGGACTGGGCCGCGGCCGTGCGGCGGTCCAGCTCGGCCTGGCCGTTTGCGGCCAGGGGGCCCGCCAGGAGCTCGGCGACGGCCTCGTCGACCGCGCCCAGATGTTCCACCAGGTCCCGTACGGTCCAGTCGTAGATCACCGGCGTGGCCCACTCGCCGGGCGTGAGCTCGGTGAGCAGGGCGTCCAGGACGGCGATCCGCACGGCGTACGGCAGCGCGTAGGAGGGCGCCACCGGGCGGCGGCGCCTGGCACCGGCCATGATCCGGCCGCGCAGGGCGGGCGGAGGGGTCCCGGTGTGCTCGGCGAACGCGTCGTCGATCAGTCGGTCGGGGTTCACGGTGTCACTCCCTCCTCGGCGAGGTCCTCGGCGATCTGCTTGAGCGCGGCCCTGATCCGCGACTTCACGGTGCCTTCGGGCGAGCCGAGCTCGGCCGCCACCTGACGGTACGTGCGGCCCTTGTAGTACGCCAGCTCGACGACCTGCCGCAGGGGCTCGGGCAGCCGGGCGACGGCCTCGGCGACCCTCCCCCTGATCTGCTCCCGGTAGAGCTCCTCGGTGACGGCCTCGTCCACGCCCGGCAGCGGCATGTCGTCGGAGGCGGCCGGCCTGCGCCGCAGCTCCTCGCGCCGCACGGTCTCCACCGAGCGCCGGTGCGCGAGCAGCCCCAGCCAGCTCCGCAGCGTCCCCTTGCCGGGGTCGAAGGCCGCGGGCCTCTCCCACAGGAAGGAGAAGACCTCCTGCACGACGTCCTCGGCCAGCTCCCTGCTGCGGGTCAGCCGCAGGGCGAGACCGTAGACGAGGCCGCCGTAGGCGTCGTAGATCTCGCCCAGCGCGGCCTCGTCGCCCGAGACCAGCCGTCGCGCCCACACCACATCGGACGGGATTTCGTCCACACCCATCTCCGCGATCCGTGCATATGTGACAGGTCCCAACATGTCACCCCCACTGATCCACGGCCACCGCTTCACCGACCATTCGTCCGAAGCCGCGGGACGGATGAAGATCAGAGGCGTCCGGCGGCCTTGAGGGCCAGATAAGCGTCCGCGAGGGCGGGGGCGAGATGCTCGGGCGGCGCGTCGACGACCTCGACGCCGTGCCCGCGGAGCTCGGCGGTGAGGCGGCGCCGCTCCCCCCTCGCCCGCTCGGCCGCCGCGGCGTCGTACACGGCCGCCAGATCGCCCCGCGCCGCGGCCATCTCGTCGACGCGCGGATCCGAGACCGCCGCGATCATGACGAGGTGCTTGGCGGTGAGGCGGGGCAGCAGCGGCAGGAGGCTCTCCTCCATCGCCGCGGTGTTCAGCTCGGTCAGCAGCACGACCAGGCTGCGCTGGCGGGTCCGCGCCAGCAGCGTCGAGACCATCCCGGCGGCGTCGGACTCGATCAGCTCCGGGTCGAGGGTCGCCATCGCCTGCACCATCGACGGGAGCAGGTCGGTGCGCGAGACGCCCTCGACCCTGGCCCGCACCTGACGGTCGTAGGCCAGCAGATCGACCCGGTCCCCCGCACGGGAGGCGAGCGCCGCCAGCAGCAGGGCGGCGTCCATGGAGCAGTCCAGGCGCGGGATGTCGCCGACCCGCCCGGCCGAGGTGCGGCCCGTGTCGAGGATCAGGAAGATGCGCCGGTCGCGTTCGGGCCGCCACGTCCTGACGACCACGTCGCCGCGGCGGGCGGTGGCGCGCCAGTCGATCGAGCGGACGTCGTCACCCGGCACGTACTCGCGCAGCGAGTCGAACTCGGTGCCCTGGCCGCGGATGAGGGCCACGTGCTGGCCGGTCAGCTCGCGGAGCTTGCGCAGCTTGGCGGGCAGATGGCGGCGCGAGGGGAAGCCGGGCAGCACCCGGACGGTCCACGGCGCCGGCCGCGAGAGCTGCCGGGCCGCCAGCCCCAGCGGGCCCGTCGACCGGACGGTCACGGTGACGGACCGCCGGTCGCCGCGCCGGGTGGGCGTCAGCGTCAGGTCGAGCCGCCGCCGCTCCCCCGCCGGAACCGACAGGTCCGAGGTCCTGGGCGAGGCCCCGGCGCTGGGCGGCCAGGCGTCGCGGACGACCGCCCGCACCCGCCGGGTCCCGGGGTTCTCCACGATCAGCCCGACCGTGGCCGTCTCCCCCAGCCGCACGCTCCGGTCGCCGGCCCGGTGCAGCACGAGCCTGCGGACGTTCCCCGCCAGCGCGAAGTCGGTGACGACCAGCGAGATCAGCACCGCGGCGATCACGAGCAGCACCCAGGCGTGCGGCACGAAGATCGGGATGATCGCCGCCAGCAGGGCCAGGAGGCCGACGCGTCCGGTCAGAGCCACCGGATCACCGGGGGGTCGGGACGGTCGTGAGGACGCCCTCGAGGACGCCGTCGGCGGTCGCGCCCTCCAGCTCGGCCTCGGGCCGCAGCTGGACCCGGTGCCGCAGGGTCGGGCGGGCCAGCGCCTTGACGTCGTCGGGCGTCACGTAGTCGCGCCCCGACAGCCAGGCCCAGGCCCGCGCGGTGTTCAGCAGCGCGGTCGCCCCGCGCGGCGAGGCCCCGAGCTGCAACGACGGCGACTCGCGGGTCGCCCGGCACAGGTCCACCACATAGGCGATGACCTTGGGGTCGACGTGCAGGGTGCGCACGGCGTCGCGACCCGCCTCCAGGTCCTGGAGCCCCGCCACGGGGTTGATGTCCGACAGGTCGCGCGGGTCGAAGCCCAGCGCGTGCCGCTGCACGACGCCGATCTCCTCCTCGCGGGTCGGCAGCGGGACGGTCAGCTTCACCAGGAACCGGTCGAGCTGCGCCTCCGGCAGCGGATAGGTGCCCTCGTACTCGATCGGGTTCTGGGTCGCGCACACGACGAACGGGTCGGGCAGCGCGAACGGCGTGCCGTCGACCGTCACCTGCCGCTCCTCCATGGCCTCCAGCAGCGACGCCTGGGTCTTCGGCGGCGTCCTGTTGATCTCGTCGGCGAGCAGCAGGTTGGTGAAGACGGGGCCGCGCCTGAACTCGAACTCCGAGGTCTTGGCGTCGTAGATCAGCGAACCCGTGACGTCGCCGGGCATCAGGTCGGGCGTGAACTGCACCCGCTTGAACTCCAGGTCCAGCGCCTGCGCCAGGGTCCGCACCAGCAGCGTCTTCGCGACGCCCGGCACGCCCTCCAGCAGCACGTGCCCCCGGCACAGCAGCGCGATCACCAGGCCGGTGATCACCGCGTCCTGGCCGACGACGGCCTTGGCGACCTCGCCGCGCAACGCGGCCAGGGACCGACGGGCGTCGCCCAGACCGGTGTCGACGATGGTCTCGCTCATTGATCTTCCTTAAGGGAGAGGACGCGGCCCTCGAGGTCGTCGAGGACCTCCGACAGCCGCACCAGTTCGGGGTCGTCCGCGGGATCCGGACCGTACAGCGCCCACCACGACGTCTGCTGGTCGAGGCCCGACCTGGCCGCCACCAGCCCGACGACCTCCCCGATCCGCGAGGAGTCGTCCGCCGCCGTGCGCGGCAGCCCGAGCAGCGGCATCAGCCGGGAGCGGGCCGAGTCGCGCAGCGCGATCGCCGCCCGGTCCCTGGCCCGCCGCGCCCGGTACAGCCGGGCCCGCCCCTCGACGGTCTCCGCCGACCTGACGACCACCGGCAGCCGCTCGGCGACGACGGGGCCGAGCCGCCGGGCCCGCCACAGGGCCAGCAGCACGACGGCGATGAGGACCTGCCAGAAGAACAGCTTCGTGCCGGCCGGGACGAGGTCTTCGAGGGAGGTGTCGCCCGCGGTGCCCGGCTCGGAGGGCAGCGGCGGCATGAACCACACCGCCGACGGCCGCGCCCCGATGAGGTTCATGGCGAACGCGGCGTTGCCGTCGTCGGCCAGCCGGTCGTTGGTCAGCGGCAGGCCCGAACCCAGCACGGTCACGAGCCGCCCGCCGGTGCTGATCTGCACGACCCGGCCGAGCTTGTTCTCGGTGTCCGCGAAGCACACCACCGCGCCCTGGGGGGCCGCGTAGGTCCAGGAGGCGTCGAAGGAGACCTCGCCCGCGGCCTCGGCGAGCGGGCAGCCCGGCTCGGCCGGCCCGCCGACGGTCTCGGCCTGGGTGACACCGGGCGCGAGCGCCTCCAGCGCGGCCCTGCCCGGCTCGACCAGCACCAGATCGCCCGGACGGCCGGCCAGCTCGGCGAGATCATCGGCGGTCAGGCGCTCGGAGCGCACGACCACGACGACCCCGCCGGGCAGCGAGGCGGACCCGGCCGACCTGACGACGTTCACGGGCGTCCCGTGCTGCCGGAGGATCTCGGCGAGGGCGCGCGAACCGTCCTTCGCGGGCGACTCGGGGTCGAGGTAGCCGCCGGTCTTGACCGGGCGCAGCGCGGCGAGCGCCACCGCGACCACGATCATGGCCAGCACGAAGACGACCACCGCCCGCCAGCGCCGCACCCTGCGGCCCACGACCGCCGCCGTGCTCTCGGCCGCCGTCACGGGACCCGCTCCAGCGGGCGCGGCCTGGCCGCCCGCACTTCCTCGTCCAGCGCCACCAGCAGCGCGTACCCCTCGGGGGTGCCGGGCCGGTCGCCGTACCAGACGTCGTCGAACACCCCGACGCCCTCGCTCAGATCGACGGGCATCGCCCGCAGCGTCTCGTGGGCCAGCTCACGCGCGGTCCGTCCGGGCCTCGGGTCGAGGATCGCGCGCTCCTCCAGGTCGCGGGCGATCGCCCGCAGCCGTTCCCTGATCGCCTCGGCGAACCGGCCCTCGGCCGCGAACGCCGCGGCGGCGGAGCGGTGGTCGGTCGCGCTGGACGGCACGTCGTCGAGCAGCGCCGCCCCGGCGGCCTTGGTGTTGCCGCGCCCGCGCATCCACCAGACCACCGCGACGGCCAGCAGCACGAACAGCACGACCAGGATGAGAAGGGTGAAGTCGCCTCCGCCGCCACCCGGCCTCTTGACGCCGTCCGGCGTGAGCTTGTCGAACCACTCGCGGATCTGGTCGATCATCTTGTCCAGGAACGACGGCCGCTCCCGGTGGTAGATCGGTTTCTCCAGCTCGTCCCTGGCGAGATCGCGCGCCTGGTCGCGGGTCACCGGCTCGGAGAAGAGCCCTGGGAAGATCATCTTCCCCTCCACAGGTCCATGAATCCGGCGGGCGGCTCGGCCAGGGTCTGCAACCTCAGGTCGACGCCCTCGCGCCGCATCCGCAGATCGAAGTAGACGAGCGCGACGACCAGCGCGTCGAACGGCACGGTGATGGTCCAGCTCACGATCCGGCCGAGGGTGTTGACGGCCAGCGCCCACAGCTCCTCCGCGCCGCTCGGCTCGGTCCCGAACGCGAACAGCTCGATCAGCAGGAACGGCACCCGCAGCGCGATGAACCCCATGAACACGGTGATCAGCCCGGTCAGCACCAGCACCAGGAAGGTCTTCCACCACCGGCGCCGGACCAGCCCGGACGCCCTGCGGAAGGCCTCGGCGAACGGCGCCCGCTCCATCACGACCGCGGGCCCCGCCAGCACGACGAGGACGTAGATCCAGGCGGCCAGCGCGGCGCCCGCGGGGAATCCGGCGAACCCCAGCAGGATGCCGAGCCCGGCAGAGCCTCCGGTGTTGGCCACCAGCACGAACGGCACGAGCGGGAGCGCGAAGGCCAGGAGCGGCCCGACCATCCCGGCCAGGGCGACGAACACCAGCCTGACGCGGCTCGGCCGGCCGTCCGCCCAGGGCTCGGGCGGCAGGCCGAAGAACGACCGGGCGACCACGGGGGCGTAGAAGCCGGCGAGCACGAGGATCGCGAAGCCGGTCACGAACATGCCGATCACGGTCAGCACCAGCTGGTTACCGACCGACCGCAAAAGCTCTTCCGGAACGTCGGAATCCGTCGGCGAGGTGCCGATGAAGTAATAGGAGATCAGCGTCAGGCAGACCTGAACGAAGGTGACGACGGCCGCCGCGGGCCCGAGAACGGCCCGCGGGCAGCGCCGCATGACGGCCACAGCCGTGTCCAGCATTTCGGCAACACCGACCGGCCGCAGCGGGATCTCCCCACCCAGCAGCTCCGCCCGGTCAACGTGCACGCGGACATCCTGCCACGCCGCATGTGCGACATGACCGACTGATGCCTGGCCGCCTATATCCAGGAGATCCCCATACCCGCCCTCCCCAGGTGGTACAAATCTCGCGTGTCGTAGGCGAATCGGAACGCAGCGTACATCGCCGCATGGTGAGATCGTCGAGGTTTCCCGTGATTGGGGGCGCGGCGAGTCGGCAATCGCGGGTAACCTTCTGGCCTGGGCAAGCCCTGGCCAAGCACTCGCCAAGCCGGGCAATGATCAGGGGATCCCCCACCTAACCTCCAAACGAACGGCGATGAGGGCGCATGAGAGGACGTGTACTGGTCGTCGACGACGACCTGGCGCTCGCGGAGATGCTGGGCATCGTGCTGCGGGGCGAGGGCTTCGAGCCGTCGTTCGTGCATGACGGCGACAAGGCGCTCGAGGCGTTCCGCGAGACCAGACCAGATCTCGTCCTGCTGGACCTGATGCTTCCGGGGGCGGACGGCATCGACGTGTGCAGGCAGATCCGCGCCGAGTCCGGCGTGCCGATCGTCATGCTGACGGCCAAGAGCGACACCGTCGACGTGGTCCTCGGCCTGGAGTCCGGTGCCGACGACTACGTCGTCAAGCCGTTCAAGCCGAAGGAACTCGTGGCACGGGTCCGCGCCCGGCTGCGCCGCACCGACGAGCCCGCTCCCGAGACCCTGCAGATCGGCGACATCGCGATCGACGTGGCGGGCCACTCGGTCAAGCGCGGCGACAAGCACATCCCGCTGACCCCGCTGGAGTTCGACCTCCTGGTGGCCCTGGCCCGCAAGCCGCGCCAGGTCTTCACCCGCGAGGTCCTGCTGGAGCAGGTCTGGGGCTACCGGCACGCCGCCGACACCCGCCTGGTGAACGTGCACGTCCAGCGGCTCCGGGCGAAGATCGAGAAGGACCCCGAGCGTCCCGAGATCGTCGTCACGGTCCGCGGTGTGGGTTACAAGGCCGGGCCGGCGTAACGGGCCATGACCTCCGACCGGCTGTGAACACCGTGCTCCGCTCCGCCCGCCGCCTGATGCGCGGCGTGTGGAACCGTTCCTACGTCTCCTGGCGGCGCTCGATCCAGGTGCGGGTCGTCACGATCACCCTGCTGATCTCGGCGATCGTGGTGGCGGTGCTCGGTGTCTTCCTGATGCAGCAGATCACCGCCGCGCTGCTCAAGGGCAAGTCGGAGACGGCGATGCAGCAGCTCGGCGAGGGCGTCAGCATCCTGCGGGGCAAGTACCAGGCCTACTCCACGGGCGGCACCGACCTCACCGAGGAGGTCGCGGGCGAGCTGACCGGCCGGTCCGCGCCGACCGGGCTCTACCAGGTGTACGTGGTCAACTCCGGCCGCGACGACTACCGGGGCATCGCGAGCAACAGCGTCCGGGAGAGCAGCGTCCCGACCCGGCTGCGCGAGACCATCGCCAAGGACCCCAACGCCCGCGCCTGGACCCTCGGCACCCTCCAGACCCTCTACGAGGAGGACCAGCCCGCGCTGATCGCGGGCGCCCGGTACGGCGACTACCAGATCTACTATCTCTTCCCGCTGACCCAGGAGGAGAACACCCTCAGCCTGGTCCAGAAGACGCTCGTCGGCGTCGGCGCGGCCCTGGTGCTGCTGCTGGCCGCGATCGCCTCGGTCGTGACGCGGCAGGTCGTCATCCCGGTCAGGCTCGCCGCCCAGTCGGCCGAACGGCTGGCCTCGGGACGCCTGGAGGAGCGCATGAAGGTCCGCGGCGAGGACGACCTGGCCAAGCTCGGCCGCTCCTTCAACGACATGGCCACCACGCTCCAGGAGAAGATCTCCGAGCTGGAGGGCCTGTCGCAGGTCCAGCGCCAGTTCGTCTCCGACGTCTCGCACGAGCTGCGCACCCCGCTCACCACCATGAAGATCGCCGCGGACATGCTCTACGAGCACCGCGAGGACTTCCAGTCGATGGTCGGCCGCTCCGCCGAGCTGCTCCAGTCGCAGATGGAGCGGTTCGAGTCGCTGCTGTCGGACCTGCTGGAGATCTCCCGGCACGACGCGGGCGCCGCCACCCTGGACTCCGAGCCGCTCGACATGCGCGATCTGGTGCTGGCGGCCGTCGGTGACGTCGAGGACGTCGCGGAGCGCCGCGGCAGCAAGATCGTCCTTCAGCTTCCCGGCGAGGCCACGGTCGCCGAGGTCGACCGCAGGCGGGTCGCGCGGATCCTGCGCAACCTGCTGTTCAACGCGGTCGAGCACGGCGACGGCAAGGAGATCGTGGTGACCGTCGCCGCCGACCGCGACGCCGTGGCTCTGGCCGTGCGCGACCACGGCACCGGGCTGAAGCCGGGCGAGGCCCAGATGGTCTTCGACCGGTTCTGGCGCGCGGACCCCTCGCGCGCCCGCACCATCGGCGGCACCGGGCTGGGCCTGTCGATCTCCCGCGAGGACGCCCAGCTGCACGGCGGCTGGCTCCAGGCCTGGGGCGAGTCCGGCGTGGGCTCGCAGTTCCGGCTGTCGCTGCCGCGGGTCGCCGGCGAGGAGCTGCGCGGCAGCCCCCTTCCGCTGGTCCCGGCCGAGGTCGAGCTCACCAGGACCTACCTCGTCGATCTGGAGGTGGCCGAATGAGCCGCCGCCCCAGGACCGGCCGTCCCGCCCTCCCCCTGCTGGCCGCCGTGTGCGCGGTCGGCCTCTCCGGGACGGGCTGCGCCTCCTTCCCCACCGGCGGAAGCGTCAACACCAAGCCCGACCAGGACGGCAAGCGCTCCTTCGACGACCCCTACGTCCGGATCATCCCGACCAAGCCGCAGGACGGCTGGGGCCCGGAAAAGGTCGTCCAGGGCTTCCTCAAGGCGATGGCCAACTTCGACGACGGCCAGGTCCTGCTGAACTCCTACCTCGCCCCCGGCGTCACCTGGGACTCCAATCTCCACCAGGTGCAGGTCGTCGACGACCCCAAGGACGACCTCGCCTACAACACCACCGAGAGCAAGGACACCGCGGTCGTCAAGGTGACCGGCAACCTGCTCGGCAAGATCACGAGTGCGGGCAGCTACGAGGCCAAGGACGGCAAGGCCACCCCCTACACGTTCACCCTGAAGCAGGTCGCCGCGGGCCGGTGGCGCATCGTCGACAAGCCCAACGACCTGCTGCTGCGCCGCAGCGCGGTCGACCGGGCCTTCCGGACGACCAACCTGTACTTCTTCGCGCCCGACCACAAGGTCCTGGTGCCGAGCTCGGTGTTCCTCCCGCTGGTCAACCGGGCCTCGCTGCCGACCCAGCTCGTCAAGGCCCTGCTGGACCGCGCCTCCCTGCCGGGCCCCTCCGTGCAGACCTCGCTGCCGCCCAAGACCACGCTCAGGGGCGACGGCATCGAGATCTCCGACGACGGCACCGCGACGGTCGACCTCAGCAAGGAGGCCGCGAGCGGCTCCGTGCGGGAGATGTCGGCCCAGCTCATGCTGACCCTCCAGCAGGTGACCGAGATCCAGAACCTGCGGCTGAAGATCGACGGAAGGATCAGGAAGACCGCCGACGGGCAGGAGATCCAGACCCGGGCGAGCTTCGCCGAGCTCAACCCCGACGGGCCGCCGAGCGGTCTCACCGGCGACTCCTTCCTGCTCAACCGCGACGGCAAGCTGGTGCAGCTCTCGGTTCCCGACCAGCCGTTCCCCGTCCTGCAGGACCGGAAGATCGAGCACCCGGCCGTCTCCCTCGACCTCCAGCTGTTCGCGGGCGTGTCCGGCAAGGCCATCGTGGTCGGGCGGCGCGGCACCGTCACCTCCACCGAGGTCATGAAGGTCTCCGACCAGAAGAACTCGCTGCTGCGCCCCTCCTGGGACCGGCACAACAACCTGTGGATCGTCGAGACCGGGCCCGCGGGCTCGCGGCTGTGGCTGTGGCGTGAGGCCGCGCCGGAGGCCGTCGAGGTGCAGGGGTGGGGCTTCGGCGGCTCGCACGTGCGCGCGCTGCGGGTGGCCAGGGACGGCGTCCGGGTGGCCGCGCTCATCGACGGCTCCGGCCCCAAGACCGAGATCCAGCTCGGCCGGATCACGCCCGAGGAGAACGGCGCCCCGACCATGGGCGAGTTCAAGCCGATCAACGCCGAGCTGGCCGAGGTCCGCGACCTGGCGTGGCTCGACGCCGACACCCTCGCCGTGCTCGGCCGCAGCACCGACACCGACACCGAGACCTACATCCCCTACCAGGTGCCGATCAGCGGTGGGGCGGTCCGGTACATCGCCGGCAGCATCTCCGGCAAGCCGATGACGATCGCCGCCACCTCGGGCAGCAAGAAGGAGATCCTGCTGGGGGTGGTCTCCAAGGACGGCATGGAGATCCTCCAGCGGCTGCCGGGCGACGATCCCCAGTACAGCGAGTGGAAGTCGGCGGGCGCCGGCGCGGAACCGGTCTATCCGGGGTGATCTCCGAGCTGCTCGGCCTCGTCCTCCCCGCGCACTGCGCGGGATGCGGGGCGCCGGGCGGACCGGTCTGCCCGGCTTGTGGCGCTCTGCTCCACCGCAGGCCCTGCCGCGCGGGACGCGCCTGGGCGATGACCGCCTATCGCGGCCCGGTCCGATCGATGATCGTGGAGTACAAGGACCGCGGCCGCTCGGGCCTGGCCGCCCCGCTGGCCCGGGCCCTCGCCTCGGTGATCACCGAAGGGGTTCTCCCCGAGGCCGCCGTGCGCGGCGGGGTCCTGCTGATCCCGGTGCCCTCCGCGCGGCGCTCGGTCCGGCGCAGGGGCGGCGACACCATGCTCGGACTGGCCCGCCTGGCGGCCGCCGAGCTGCGCTCTCAGGGGATCGACGCCGCGGCGCTTGGAGTTTTGCGCAGAATGCCGGGAACACCCGATCAGGGCGATCTGGGGGGCGCCCAGCGCCGCACCAACCTGAACGGCGCCCTCCGGGCGACCGGAGCCGTCTCCGGGACCGTGATCGTCGTGGACGACGTGACGACGACCGGGGCGAGCGTCGCGGCCGCGTGGTCGGCGCTGACCTCGGCGGGGGCGCATGTCGTCGGGGCGGCGACCGTCGCGGCGGCCCGCTTGGACACGGACAAACCGTAACAATCAGCAAGGTATTTCGTACTCATCTCGCAAACTAACCGCGAGGCCACAGCCTGCTGACCTGCCGCGAAAACGCTTCCCACACGGCGCTGACGTGGCAATTCGTCACTCACGCCATCACCGACGGTGAGTTTTGCCGCAGTTCACCCCCATGACATTCGGGTCGGGAGGGGCTAGCGTTCTGACATGGCACCCGCCCGGGTCCGTGGTTGCGCCGGATCGTCGCTCCTCCTCGGAGGCGCACGAGCCGTGCAAGCCGATGCCAGCCGCAGGCCAAACGGTCCACGTAAGCCGACTTTTCGTCGAGTGATCACGGTGCGGCTTAGAAGTAAGTCCTGCCCCGCCGCCGGATCAGATATCCGGCGTCACGGGAGAAGAGCAGTAGTGGCATGGGCTGCGAGACTCTCAGCAGGCGATTGTGGGGTCGAAGACCAGGTCGGCCGGGTGGGTGCTCCTCCATCGACGGAAACAGCTGGAACCTTGTTTTCCGGTCCGTCCGTTATCTCTGTAGAGAAGGGGGGTCCCCAGTGGACATCATCGTGAAGGGCCGCCGGACCGAGGTGAACGACCGTTTCAAGCGGCACCTCGACACCAAACTCGCCAGGATCGAGAAGCTCGACTCGAAGATCATCCGTATCGACGTGGAGGTCACCGAGGAGCGCAATCCCCGGCAGGCGGACCAGCGGGAGAGGGTGGAGCTGACGCTCCACTCGAAGGGCCCGGTCATCCGGGCCGAAGCCGCGGCCGATGACCGCTATGGAGCGCTGGACCTGGCGCTCGACAAGCTCGACGCCCGGCTGCGCAAGACCGCCGACCGGCGGAAGGTGCACACGGGCCGAGGACACGGGAACGGGCACGGCAACGGTCACGGCAGGAACGCCGCGATCGACGTCCTGCCCGAGGTTCCCCCCACCCCCGTCGCGGTGGCCGTCAAGGAGGCGGCCGACGAGGAGCAGGGCTACGAGCCCGCTCCCGATTTCGACGAGCACCTGGTGCCGATCGCCATGGACGGCGACGGGCCCGTGGTCGTCCGCGAGAAGGTGCACAAGGCCGCTCCGATGGACACCGAGCAGGCTCTGTACGAGATGGAGCTTGTCGGACACGACTTCTTCCTGTTCTGTGACAAGGAGAGCGGCAAGCCCAGCGTCGTCTACCGGCGGCGCGGCTGGGACTACGGGATCATCCGTCTCATCGAGGAGTGATCTGACGTAAGCGTCCCGTCACCGCTCCCGTCATGCCATGATCTAGGCGTTCCCACAAAGGGGAGGAACGAGTGAGCGCATCAGCGCCCAGCCCACGCGAGCCACGTGAGTCTCGTACCGAACCGATCCGGGTCCTGATCGTGGACGACCACGCCCTGTTCCGCCGGGGACTGCAGATGGTCCTCTCCCAGGAACGGGACATCCAGGTGGTCGGCGAGGGCGGTGACGGCCATGAGGCGGTCACCAAGGCGGCGGAACTGCTGCCGGACGTGCTCCTGATGGACATCCGGATGCCGCGCCGCAGCGGCATCGAGGCGTGCGCGGCCATCAAGGAGGCCGTGCCCACCACGAAGATCGTCATGTTGACGATCTCCGACGAGGAAGAGGACCTGTTCGAGGCCCTCAAGGCGGGAGCCTCCGGCTACCTGCTCAAGGAGATCGCGATCGACGAGGTCCCGCAGTCGGTGCGGGCGGTCCACGGCGGGCAGTCACTGATCAGCCCGTCGATGGCCTCGAAGCTCATCAACGAGTTCACCTCGCTGGCCAAGCGTTCGGAAGAGAAGCAGCAGCAGGTGCCGGCGCCCCGGCTGACCGACCGGGAGATGGAGGTCCTCCGGCTGGTCGCCCGCGGGCTCGGCAACCGGGAGATCGCCAAGGAGCTGTTCATCTCGGAGAACACGGTGAAGAACCACATCCGCAACATCCTCGAGAAGCTTCAGCTCCACTCGCGGATGGAAGCGGTGGTCTACGCCGTCCGGGAGAAGCTCCTGGAGATCACCTAGACGTCAGGCCGCGGTGGGGGCCAGGTCGGGGACGTCAGGCGCGTCCCCCCTGTCCCCCGCCGCGATCGCCTTGCGGCCGAAGTACCAGACATAGGCGAGGAAGAAGATCTCGGCGACCACGCCGATGCCGATCCGCAGCCAGGTCGTGTGCACGTAGCCCGTCACGAAGCCCTCGATCGCGCCCGAGACCAGGAGCACGCCGATCAGGCCCAGGACGATGCTCATGGCGGCGCGTCCCTCCTCGGCGAGCGCCTGGCCGCGCGGCCTGCGGCCGGGGTCGATGACCGTCCAGCCGAGTTTGAGCCCCATCCCGCACGCCACGTAGACGGCGGTGAGCTCGAGCATTCCGTGCGGCAGGATCAGCCCGAAGAACAGCTCGGTCTTGCCGTGCGCGGCGAGCAGCCCGCCGTTGATCGCGATGACCTTCTGGTTCATGTACAGCATGTACAGGGTCGGGGCGCCGAGCAGGATGCCGGAGGTCAGGCCGAGCGCCGCCACCCAGACGTTGTTGACCCACACCTGGAAGGCGAACGCGCCGGCGTCGTGCTCGGTGTAGTAGTTCGCGAAGTCGTGGTCGACGAGCTGCTGGATCTGGTGCGGGGTGCCGATACTGGCCTGCACCTCGGGGTTGTTGACGATCCAGATCGCGAAGACCAGCGAGAACAGGTTGCCGATGACGGCGCAGCCGATCCACCAGAACCTCGTCCGGTAGACCGTCCCGGGGAACGAGACCGTGACGATGCGGAACAGGTCGCGCCAGAGCGGCGCGTTCGCCCCGCCGACGGCCGCGCGGGCCCGGGAGACGAGCGACGAGAGGCGTCCGATGAGGGCGGGGTCGGGCGAGGCCGAGCGGACCACCGAGAGATGCGTCGCGGCGCGCTGGTACAGCTCGACGAGCTCGTCCGCCTCCGTGCCGGTCAGCTTCCCGCCACGGTTGATCAGATACTCGAGCCGGAGCCATTCCGCGTTGTGCGCGGCCACGTACGCGTCGACGTCCACAGCCGAGAATCTACCGGTTCGCTCCAACCGGCATACTGGGCCTCATGACGGTTCCCGGCGACCTGGTCACAGGTGAAGCGGTCGCGCTCGACATCCGGCCCGCCCGGCTCGCGAGCCGGGCCAGCGCGCTGGCGATCGACCTGCTCATCATGGCCTCGCTGTCGGCGATGCTGGGGCAGCTGGTGCAGATCATCGCGCTGTACGCCGACGAGGCGGTCGTGGCCGGGGTCGCGATCCTGGTGACGGTGGCGGTGTTCGTCGGATATCCGGCCACGATGGAGACCCTGACGCGCGGGCGCACCGTCGGGAAGATGGCGATGGGCACCCGCACGGTCTCGGTCGACGGCGGGCCCGTCCTGTTCCGGCAGGCGCTGATGCGCGCGCTGGCCGGGGTGGTGGAGTTCCTGATGTTCACCGGGGCCCCCGCGCTGCTGTGCTCGCTGTTCAACCGGCAGGGCAGGCGGCTCGGCGACCTGTTCGCCGGAACCCTGGTGATCCAGGACCGCACGCCCTCCCTGGCCTCCTACAGCCCGGTCGCGCAGATGCCGATGCACCTGGTGCCGTGGGCGCAGTCGCTGGAGCTGTCGCGGATCACCGACGACCTCGCGCTGAGCGGGCGCCAGTACCTGCAGCGGTTCTGGGAGCTGCTCCCCGAGGTCCGTGACGAGCTGGGCTGGGAGCTGATGCGGAGCTTCGGCCCGCTGCTGACGCCGCCGCCTCCGCCCGGCGCCCGTCCGGAGGTCGTCATCTCGGCGGTGCTCGCCGAGCGGCGCCGCCGCGAGTCGGTGCGGCTGTCGGCCCAGCGCCACCGGCGGGAGGAGCATCTGCGCCGGATCGGGCAGCACGTGCCGGCCGACCCGCCGCCGCCCCCGGTCTTCCAGCAGCGCGGGCCCGCGTTCCAGGCGGGTCTGCTGCCTCCGCCGCAGTTCTACGGGCCGCCTCCTGCGGGTTCCGCGCCTTACGGACGTTAGGTCTTTACAGGGCCTCGGCGACCGGCCAATAATCCGAAGATCTTTCATCTTCTTCGGAGGTTCCGGTATGCGCTCCTGGCGGCGGTTCGGTCTGGTCGCGGCCCTCACCGGTGCGCTCGTCGTGCCGGGGCAGGCCGCGCGGGCCCTCGAAGGACGCTCCTGGATCACCGACGACCAGGGCAGGGCCCTGATCCTGCACGGGCTGAACACCGCGAGCTCGGCGAAGAGCGCCTCCGGGCTGCCGTGGATCGGGCCGGACGACGTGGCCCTGGAACGGCGCCTGCTGGGGACGGACTCGGTCCGGTACCTGATCCAGTGGAAGAACGTCGAGCCGTCGCCGGGCGTCTACGACGAGGAGTACCTCGACGCCGTCGCCGTCCGGCTGCGCTGGTACCGCGACCAGGGCATGCACGTGATCCTCGACATGCACCAGGACATCTACGGCCCGGCAGCCTGCGCGGGCGCGGGCAACGGCGCCCCCTCCTGGGCGACCTTCACCGACGGGCTGGCCTGCGCCCCGCAGAGCCCCTGGGTGCTGACCTACCTCCAACCCGCCGTGCTGCGCGCCTACGACCACTTCTGGAACACCACCGGACGGCACCCGGAACTCGGCGAGCGGTACGCCGCGATGTGGCGGCACGTCGCGGACAGGTTCCGGGACGAGCCCGCCGTGCTCGGCTACGACCTGATGAACGAGCCGTTCGGCGGGACGCGCCAGTTCGGGTTCTTCGAGGGCCCGATCCTCACCCCGTTCCACCAGCGGATCATCGACGCGATCAGGACCGTCGACGCGGCGAACTGGATCTTCGTGGAGCCGCAGTCGCTGGGCGTCAACCAGGGCGCCGAGAGTTCGCTCGGCGCTCTGGACGGCGACCGGATCGTGCTCGCCCCGCACTTCTACCCCGGCGCGGTCGATCTCGGCGGCAGCTACAGCGGGCTGACGAAGCTGCTGGTCCAGGGTGAGTTCGCGTTCTGGAAGCACAACATGACCAAGCTGGCCGCCACGCTCGGGAGACCGCTGTGGATCGGCGAGATCGGCGCGATGGACATGAGCGTCCCCGGCGGGCCCGCCTACACCACCGACTGGCTGAAGATGACCGAGGACCTGATGATCGGCTACGCCTACTGGTCGCACGAGGGCGGGACCGGGCCCGACACCTCGATCAACCCGATCCTGAACGGCGGCCTCACCCAGGTCGGGCGGATCATGGCCCGCCCGCGCCCGCGGGCCGTCGCCGGGGTGCCGACCGCGATCAAGGCGGCTCCCGGCTCGCTGACCGTCTCCTGGACCGCCTCGGACGCGACCGGCCCCACCGACATCTGGTTCCCCGGCACCACGGCGCCGAAGGTCGTCGCGACCGACCCCTACACCTGGGATCCGGCCACCCGGACGCTGCTCGTCTGGCCGGGCCCCGGCCGGGACCACACCGTCACCGTCACCTGAGCCGGACGGGTCAGCGGACCTGGCCGGAGTTCTTGGAGACCCTGAGACGGACGGCGTCCACGGCCTCGAAGTCCGATCCCCTGACGCCGCCCAGGGCGCGGAGGGCGTCGTTGTTCCAGCGCTTGTCCTGGGTGCCGCTGAGGTACCAGGCCGACCCGATGTCGGCGATGATCGCGCCGTGGACCTGGAGGGCGCGCAGGATGGGGCGGACCGAGCGGGGGAACTTCGCCAGGTTCACCGAGGACTTGAGGCGGAGCCACGTGCCGAGCGGGGGCAGGGACGCCGACGTCGCGCCGCCGACCCTGTGGCGGGCGGGCCAGACGTAGGTGTTCCGGACCCGGGGGACCGTGAGGCGCAGGACGTGGTCGATGCTCCCGCGCTTGGTCTCGTCGTACTTGACGAGGGGCGCGGCGATCGACAGGCCCGCGGCGTCGGCGGAGGTCCAGCCGGCGGGGCGGAGCCGGTTCGAACGCAGATTGAAGATCGCGCCGGAGCCCGCGCGCCAGGTCCCCCCGGCCTTGGGGTAGGCGGCGAACAGCTCGTACAGGACGCACGCGGCCGGGTCGACGGCCAGGACGTGCCGGTCTCCGGCGGCGCCGCGGCCGCCCTCGACCTTGGCGTTCTTCGGGATCGCGTAGGGACCCTCGTCGCTCTCGGAACGGTAGGTGAAGGAGACCTTGACCTTCGGCGTGCCGGGCGCGACCTTCGTGATCGGGATGCCGAACGGGCGTCCCTCCCAGGTGCCGGAGCCGAAGTCGGCCTTGAGCCGTCCCGTGGATCCGATCGAGCGGACGAACGCGGCACTGCGCGGATGGCGGGGGAGCTTGCGGACGTCGGCGTGGTAGAAGCCGTTCGCCGGGAACCACGTGCACTTCGCCGCGCGGGCCTGCGCCGCCGGACGCGCGGTCCCGGCCGTGCCGCACCCGCTCACCACCAGCGCCACGAGCGCCACGGCCGCCGTTCTCTTCACTCCGCCTCCAGAAGGGGGACCACGGGACGAACCGGGAGGATTCTAGAACGCCGCGGAGGCGCCCGGGAACAGATCGTTCAGCAGGGCGAGAGAGGCCGTGTAGGGAGACTCGTAGAAGCCGAAGGCGGTCCTCCTGCGGCCGTCGTCGATCAGGTAGCGGCCGCAGCCGTAGGCGTGGAGCGCCACGGTCGTTTCCTTCCCGGCGATGAAGGTGATCAGGCCGTCGGGGACGGTGCCGCACCGGGCGGCCCGGCGCCCGGAGACCGGCTCGGCACCGCGCAGAAGCGTGGCCATCGCGACGGCCGCCCTTCCGGTCAGGCGCACCGAGTGCTTGATGATCACCTGGTCGCCGCCGCGGGCGGCGGTGTAGGCGCAGATCAGCACGGAGTCCGGCCGGGCGGGGACGGGACGGCGGGTGGGGCCGTGGGCGGCGAGGCGGCTCGCGAAGCAGCCCGCCGCGTCGACGTCGACGAGGCGCAGCGTGTCGAGGATCCGGGTGACGGTCGCCGGGTCACCGGCCCGGACCGTGGCCACGATCCGGCGCGAGGCGATCCGGACATAACCGGCGTACATCCCGTCGGGGAGGCGGCTCTCCATCCGCTCGCCGGGCAGGCCCAGGACGGTCACCGGCTCGGCCTTGAAGGTGGTGTATCCGGCGGCGGGACCGAGATGGGTCCTGCCGATGGACGACAGGTAGACCGCGGGACGGCCGGGCTCCTCATCGAAGTACTCGTGGTCGCCCGCCTCGATGAAAAGCCTCTTCTTCGCCCAGGCACCGGGCACGGCGATCTCCGCGCCGCCGGTTCCGGCGTAGACCCAGGTGACCGGCACCGGTTCGGGCGTCCGGACCTGCGTCGGCACGGGTCCCGGAACGACCGGATCGTCCGTGGTCCGCAGCATCGCATAGGCCGCCAGGGGCACCGCGACCAGCACCGCGACGGCCGCCGCCCACCGTCCGAGGCGGCGCGGCGCGGTCCTGCCCGCGACGGCGGGGAGCTCCTCGGGCGCCCCGGCCAGGATCGCCGCGACCCGGCCACGACCGATGCCGGTCATCGCGGCGATCTCCTCGGGCGGCGCCTGGTCGTGGCGGTGCAGGACGAGCACCGCACGCTCCTCGGCCTCGCGCCGTCCGGCGAGGAAGGCGGTGACGATCAGCCGTCGGGCGCTGCGCTCGGGATCCCCGGCCTCGGCCTTCTTCCACCGCCGGCCGATCTTCGCCAGCGCGTCCTCGGCGAGCTCGGCCGCCCAGACGGGATCGCCGCACAGCTCCAGTGCGAGCCTCCGCAGCGCCGCCCCCCTGGCCGCCGCGAAGCCCTCGAACGATTCCCCCATAAGGGAGGAACGTAGCCGACCGGGCACACAGCGGAGAAGGGCCGCACGGCCCGCCGGCCGATCACCGAGAGGTAGCCCGGACCGAGCGGTCCGGTGATCGCCTCCCCCTCCGGCTCCACAGACCCCGAGCCTGACATCGAGCCGTGGCGCGCCCTCGACACCGCAGGAAGCCCCCTGGAACGGCTCGAAGAGCTCGTCGGGCAGAAAGAACTCGCCCCCGTCGAACGTCTCGGCGTGCCATTCCCCGGGCACGTCCCGGTCAGGCCGGTCCAGCACTCAGAGTCCGGAATCGATCAGAGATTGGGCGGGGATTCCAGTGAGGCCAGCTCGATGCCCTCGGCCGCGAGGACGACGTCCCCCGCGAGATGGAACTCCTCCTGCTCGGCCGTCTCCAGGTCGGTCACGGCCCACTGCTGGACGGGCAGCCCTCCGAGCTCGGTCGCGTGCTCCTCGACCGAGACGAGCGTCCACCGCTGCCTGACGGTCCGCGCGGCCAGGGATCCCCCCTCGAACGCGACGAGAGGCACGTCCCGGAACTCCCCCGCCTCCAGCCCGAGCGACCGTGCCACGGCGACCAGGAAACACGGCGACTCCCCGAGGAACCCGAGCGCCTCCGCCGAGTGCTCGACCCCGTCCCGCACCCAGAGCAGCTCCCGCCCGAGCGCCCCACCTCTGATCACCCGCTCCCCCGCTCCCAGCTGCAGCCGCGCCGGCCGCCACCGCGAGTCGACCGCCAGATCGACGCCCTCGGCGACATAACGCCACCCGGCGGGCCCCGGGGCACACTGAAAGCGCTCCTCACGACCGGACTTCAGATGGACATAGGCTCCACGCGGCATGCAAGGAGACTACGGCCGGCCCCGTCTCCCCCGGTGCCCAGCCCAGCAGGCTCGGGTCATGGCCCCGCCGATCCGGGCGACGGACCCTCAGTCGCCTCTCCTGGCCGAAGAGCAGTACAACGAGCTGCCCGACCACGTCCGGCGGTCGATCGAGGTGATCGACGGGCATGTCGTCTTCCTGCGCTTCGGCTTCGCCGAGCCCGACGCTCCCTGAGATCGTCAGGAGCCTGAGCGCCAGGAGGAGAGGTAGTCCTCCTGGTCGGGGGTGAGGGTGTCGAGGGTGATCGACATGGAGGCGAGCTTGAGGCGGGCGACCTCGGAGTCGATGGATTCGGGGACCTGGTGGACGCCCGGGGGGAGGGTGGGGGCGGCGGTCGCGAGCCATTCGCAGGTGAGGGCCTGGTCGGCGAAGGACATGTCCATGACGGCGGCGGGGTGGCCCTCGGCGGCGGAGAGGTTGACCAGACGGCCCTCCGCGAGGAGGACGAGGCGGCGGCCGTCGGCCAGGACGTACTCGTCGGCCTGGGCGCGGACGCGCAGGACGTCGACCGCGAGGGACTGGAGGGCGCGGACGTCGATCTCGACGTCGAAGTGGCCGGAGTTGGCGAGGATCGCGCCGTCCTTCATGACGGTGAGATGCTCGGCGCGGATGACGTCGCGGTTGCCCGTCACGGTGATGAACACGTCGCCGTGGCCGGCGGCCTGGGCCATCGGCTCGACGCGGTAACCCTGCATGAGGGCGTCGAGGGCCTTGACCGGGTCGATCTCGGTGACGACGACGCGCGCGCCGAGCCCGCGGGCTCGCTCGGCCAGGCCGCGGCCGCAGTACCCGAAGCCCGCGATCACGACGGTCTTGCCCGCGATGAGGATGTTGGTGGCCCGGACGATGCCGTCGAGGGTCGACTGGCCGGTCCCGTACCGGTTGTCGAACATGTGCTTGGTGGCGGTGTCGTTGACCGCGACGACCGGGAAGCGCAGCGCGCCCTCGCGGGCCATCTGGTGCAGCCGGATGACGCCCGTGGTCGTCCCCTCGCAGCCGCCGGTGACGCCCTCGAGCAGGTCGGCGCGCTCGGTGTGCAGGATGTTGACCAGGTCGCAGCCGTCGTCGACGACCAGGTGCGGCGCCAGGTCCAGCGCCTGGTGGATGTGCCGGTAGTAGGTGTCCATGTCGACGCCCGCCCGGGCGAAGACCGCGATGCCGTCGGCCACCAGCGCGGCGGCCGTGTCGTCCTGGGTGGACAGCGGGTTCGACGACGCCACCGCCACCTCCGCTCCCCCGGCCTTCAGGGTGAGGAGCAGGTTGGCGGTCTCGGTCGTGACGTGCATGCACGCGGCGATCCGCAGCCCCGCGAGGGGCTTCTCGTCGCGGAAGCGGGACCGGATCCGGCGGAGGACGGGCATCGACCGGTCGGCCCAGTCGATGCGCCGGACCCCGGCCTCAGCGAGGCCGGGGTCCGTGATGTCAGACATATGCGCCGAGGCCTAGTACCGGTAGTGGTCCGGCTTGTACGGGCCCTCGACGTTGACGCCGATGTACTCGGCCTGCGCCTTGGTGAGCGTGGTGAGCTTGACGCCCAGCGCGTCCAGGTGGAGGCGGGCGACCTTCTCGTCCAGGTGCTTGGGCAGCACGTAGACGCCGACCGGGTACTCCTCGGTCTTGGTGAACAGCTCGATCTGCGCGATCACCTGGTTGGTGAAGGAGTTCGACATGACGAACGACGGGTGGCCGGTGGCGCAGCCCAGGTTCATCAGGCGGCCCTCGGCGAGCACGATGATCTGCTTGCCGTCCGGGAAGACCCAGGTGTGGACCTGCGGCTTGACCTCGGTCTTCTCGGCGACCTTCGCCAGGCCGGCCATGTCGATCTCGTTGTCGAAGTGGCCGATGTTGGAGACGATCGCGTTGTGCTTCATCTTCGCCATGTGGTCGGCGGTGATGATGTTGAAGTTGCCGGTCGTCGTCACGAAGATGTCGACGATCGAGACGACCTCGTCCAGGGTGGTGACCTGGTAGCCGTCCATGGCGGCCTGGAGGGCGCAGATCGGGTCGACCTCGGAGACGATGACGCGCGCGCCCTGACCCTTGAGGGCGTCGGCGCAGCCCTTGCCGACGTCGCCGTAGCCCGCGACGAAGGCGACCTTGCCGCCGATCAGGACGTCGGTGGCGCGGTTGAGGCCGTCCAGGACGGAGTGGCGGCAGCCGTACTTGTTGTCGAACTTCGACTTGGTGACCGAGTCGTTGACGTTGATCGCCGGGAAGGCGAGCTGACCGGCCTTGTGCATCTCGTAGAGGCGGTGCACGCCGGTGGTGGTCTCCTCGGTGACGCCCTTGATCGAGGCGGCGGCCTCGGTCCAGCGGCCCGGCGTCTCGCCGATGGTCCGCTTGAGGGTGTCGATGATGATGTGCCACTCCTCCGGGTCCTCGTCGGTCGCGGAGGGGACGGCGCCGGCCTTCTCGTACTCGGCGCCCTTGTGGACGAGCAGCGTGGCGTCGCCGCCGTCGTCGAGGATCATGTTCGGCGGGGTGCCGTCGGGCCAGCGGAGCGCCTGGTCGGTGCACCACCAGTACTCCTCCAGGGTCTCGCCCTTCCAGGCGAAGACCGGGACACCGGCCGGGGCGTCGACGGTGCCGTTGGGGCCGACCGCGATGGCGGCGGCGGCATGGTCCTGGGTGGAGAAGATGTTGCAGGAGACCCAGCGGACCTCCGCGCCCAGCTCGACCAGCGTCTCGATGAGGACCGCGGTCTGGATGGTCATGTGCAGCGAGCCCATGATCTTGGCCCCGCGCAGCGGCTTGGAAGCCGCGTACTCCTTGCGAACGGACATCAGACCGGGCATCTCGTGCTCGGCGAGCTTGATCTCCCTGCGACCGAAGTCAGCGAGCGAAAGGTCGGCGACCTTGAAATCCATGAAGTGACTCCTCTGTAGCGACGCCCCGAGTTTAGGCGCGGCCACCCCCCTGAGGCACGCTGGAACGGCCGAATCTGACATAGAATTGTCAGAATGAGGATCACGGAGGCCGCGCAGCACCTGGGAACGTCACCTCGAATGCTGCGATACCGGGAGAAACTAGGACTTCTCCCTCCCCGGTTCTCCGGCGTCCACCGCCAGTACAGCGATCTCGATCTCCGTGCCGTCGCCCTCGGGCTCTCCCTCGAACAGCGCTACGACATCGGCCCGTCGGAGCTGGCGTTCGCCCTCCGGGTCCTCGCCGAGCCCGAGACCCGCCTCCGCATCCAGGATCTCGGCGAGCGGATCGGACGGCTCACCGCCCAGCCGGCGCGGGCGCTGGACTTCGAACAGCAGAAGGCACTACGACTTCTCCGGAGGAACCCCCCGTACGGAGGCAGAAAGTGAGCTGGAGACCCGGTCCCTGGACCTACGGTGCCGTGGGATTCGCCCTCGGCGGCGGCATGCTGTTCACCGCCGTCACCACGGCGACCGGGCCGGTGCGGTGCCATGGCCGTCCGCTGGCCGAGAACGAGATCTGCCACCGGGTCGACGTCGGCACGCGCCGCTACAGGGACCTCGGCTATGCCGCCAAGAAGGAGCGCGACCACCGCAAGGTCCTCTGGCTGACCCCGCTCGGCGCGCTGTTCGTCGTCGGCGGCGGCCTGTCGATCGGCTTCCGGCGGCGCTTCGGGGAGTCCCTCAAGGGCGTCGACGAGCAGCGCGAGCGCATCCGCTACGGCGAGACCCTGGCGGAGATGAAGCGCCGCCAGGGCTTCTGAGCACCGTCGGCCGGGCTCAGGGGAGCCTGAGGCGGTGCGGGTTCTCCAGGGCCCTGAAGCGCAGGGAGTAGATGTAGAGGCCGATGTCCTCGGGGGCCACGTCACCGGCCGGGCGGCGGGCGGTCACGCGCAGGAGGTAGCCCGCCCCGACCGGCAGGTAGCGGTCGGCGCCGTCGGAGAGCAGCGGACGGGAGCCGCCGACCGGGCCGACGACCTCGGTCCTGCTCCTGATCGAGCAGATCTTCGGGTCGAGCCGGCCCTGGACCTGGCAGGGCTGGCCGTCCTTCTCGGCCTCGGGGATGAACAGCTCGACGACCTCCTCGACGGGGGCCTTCTTGGAGTCCACGTTCGTCAGCACGTATTCGGCGAAGATCCTGCCGTCCTCGAGCGTCCCGGCCTGGACGGCCGCGAACCGGTAGTCGAAGCCGCTCGCACTGCGCAGCGGCAGCGCCGGGCCCATCGCCTTGACGCTCACCGGGGCGGCCGGCTCGCCCGCGAGCGGTGTGGTCACCGGGTTCCCGTGCGTCGCCTGCGCCGCGGGGACCCGCCGCTCCCGGTCGTCACCGTCCGGACCACCGGTCCGCGCGAGCAGCGCGGCAACGGCCAGAACGCCCAGCAGCCCCGCCCCGGCCGCCAGCGGAACGCGCCGGTCCGCGAGCAGGACGGGCAGGGCCGACAGGACGGGCAGAGCGGACAGACCGGGCAGGCGTCGGCGCGGGACGGAGTTGCGCGGCGAGCTGCCGCCGGTGATCAGGGTGAAGAGGATCTCCTCGGCGCTGGGCCTGGCCGCGGGACTGCGGCGCAGGCAGCGCTTGGCCAGATCGCGCAGGCGGCCCTCCAGCCGTCCCAGGTCGGGTTCCTCGCCCAGGATCCGGCCCATCACGACCGAGATCGAGTCGTCCCCGAACGGCGGCCGGCCGTTCGCCGCGTAGACCAGGGTCGCCGCCCAGGCCCAGACGTCGACGGCCGTCCCGACCACGACCGCCTCGAGCTGCTCGGGCGCCATGAAGACCGGGGTGCCGACCGCGGTGCTGGAGTGGGAGGCCTCGGGATCGAGGACCTGGGCGATGCCGAAGTCCACGACCCGCGGGCCCTCGGTGCTGAGCAGGACGTTGCTCGGCTTGAAGTCGCGGTGGACGATCCCCGCCTTGTGGATCGCCACGAGCGCGGTCGCGGTGCCGATGGCCAGCCGGTCCAGCTCGCCGCCGGACAGCGGGCCCTCCGCCTGGACGCGCCGCTTCAGCGACACCCCGTCGATGAACTCGCTGACGATGTAGGGCAGCTCGCCGTCGACGTCGGCGTCGATGATCCGGGCGGTGCAGAACGGGTCGATCTGGCGGGCGGCCCGCAGCTCACGGGCGAAGTCCCGGCGGGCGCGCTCGTTCCCGGTGAACCTGTGGTGCAGGACCTTGACGGCCACCCGCTCCCCGTAGGGCCCGACCCCGGCGTAGACGATCCCCTGGCCGCCCTCCCCCAGCACTCCGGTCAGCCCGAACCCGCCCACCCAGGACGGGTCGCCGGGTCCCAGCGGTTCGATCACGGGCATGGCCCGTCCCCCCAGCCGCGTCGATTCTCAGGAAAGCGATTCGCCCGGCACGACCAGGCCCGACTCGTAGGCCAGCATGACGGCCTGGGCCCGGTCCCGCAGGCCGAGCTTGGTGAACACCCGCGCCACATGGGTCTTGACCGTGTGCTCGCTGACCACGAGCCGGGCGGCGATCTCGGCGTTGGACAGGCCGCCCGCCATCAGCACCAGGACCTCGTTCTCGCGGGCCGTCAGGGAGCCGAGCGCGGGCGGGGCCTGCGGGCGGGAGCGCCGCTGCTTGGCGAACTCCCGCACCAGCCGGCCCGTGACCTGGGGGGCCAGCAGCGCGTCCCCGCGGGCGACGACCCGGACCGCCGACACGAGCTCCTCGGCGGTGGCGTCCTTGAGCAGGAATCCGCTCGCGCCGACGGCCAGGGCGTCGTAGACGTACTCGTCGATGTCGAAGGTCGTCAGGACCAGGACGCGCAGCGCCTCCATCCCGGGCTGCGCGAGGATCCTGCGGGTGGCCTCGATGCCGTCCATCCCGGGCATCCGGATGTCCATGACGACCACATCCGGCCGCTGGGCCATCGCGAGCTGGACCGCCTCGCGGCCGTCACCCGCCTCACCGACCACGGTGATGTCGGCCTGAGCCCCCAGCAGTGCCGCGAACCCCGCACGGACGATCGTCTGATCGTCCGCGATCACCACCTTGATCACTGTGAGCCCCCTTCGAGAAGGCGATTGTCCCAGAATCGGCCCTCCGGGATAGGGCTCTCACCCGGATCTTCCCTTTCAGGTACGGAACGGGAGCTCAGCCGCGATCATGAAGCCGCCGTCCTCGGACGGGCCCGCGTGGAAGCGCCCGCCGAGCATCGCGGCCCGCTCCTGCATACCGATCAGCCCGTGACCGCCCTGCGGATCACCCGGCGCCGCCTCGCCCGGTCCCTGCTGGGCGTGCCCGCCGGTGCCGCCGGGCGGCGGGGGCGCGGCCTGCGGGTCGACGGCCGGGAAGCCGTCGATGCGGGTCTGGGCGGTCATCGCGCGCCGGTCGATGACCCGGGTCATGACATGGGCCGGGTCGTTCTTCACCCGGACGGCCAGCCGATCGGGGTGGTAGACGAGCTCGACCTGGACCGGGGCGCCGGGCGCGTGCCTGCGGACGTTGGTCAGCGCCTCCTGGACGATCCGGAACGCCGACAGCTCGAGAGTGGCCGAGAGGGGATGTTCCTCTCCCCTGATGGAGAGGCCGGCATTGCCACCGGTGCCGCGGTGCTGGTCGATCAGCTCGGGGAGGCGGTCGAGGCGCGGCTGGGGAGTGATCTCGGCGCCGTCGCGGGCGTCCGAGCGCAGGACCCCGAGCAGGCGCCGCATCTCGACCAGGGCCTCGCGGGCGGTCTTGGCGATCTCGGCGTAGCCGTCCCTGGCCTCGGCCGACAGCTCGCGCATCGTGTACGGGGCGGTCTCGGCCTGGACGGCGATCATCGAGACCGAGTGGGCGACCACGTCGTGGAGCTCCCTGGCGATCCTGGCCCGCTCCCGCATGACGGCCTGCTCCTTCTGCGCCATGTCCAGCCGGACCAGGGTCTCGGTGTTCTGCTCCCGCGCCTCGGCCTCGGTCGCCGCGACGACCCGCCGGGCGTCCCCGAGGCCGATGGCGGCGATCACCGCGAGCACCGACGCGGGCCACGGCACGGAGTCGAGGCCCGTCCCGGCCAGGTAGACCACCCCGACCACGGCCAGGCTGCTGCACGCCATCACCCCGGTGGAGTGCCGGGGAAGCTGCTGGGCCAGCAGATAGAGCGCGCACAGCGCCGCGATCATGATCGTCACGAGGAACGCCTGGCCGGACAGCAGCGAGCCGCACGCCGCCCCCAGGACGATCGCCGCGACCGGCTTCAGGACCTCACGCCGCCACACCAGCGGCAGGGTCGCCGCGATCGCGAAGCCCGCCGGGACGCTGAACAGCGTGTCGTGATTGGTGCCGACCTCCCAGATCGCGGCGAGCGTCAGGGCGAGGCCGGTGACCGGGGCGTAGATCCACGAGGCGGTGAACCGGCGCCACGCCCCCAGCCAGCGGGGCATCGGCGCGGTCGTGTCCAGCGGGGCGATCATCGTGCCGTAGGGCCCGGCGACGGGAGCGCCCTGCCGCGACGGCCCGTACAGCCGCCGGAGGATCTTGTCCTGGACGGGCTTCAGCAGCCTGCCGACCCCCTCCAGCACCCAGAGCAGCAGCTGGCCGACCCCGGCGACACCGCGTCCGGACAGCCTCCACAGATGTTCCGCCGCCCCTGTGCCCAGGTTCTTCTCACTGCTCACCGTTCCATCCTGCCCTCCGGACCCTGAGGTCGGCCTCACCTCACAGGGCGATACCCACCCGTGATGTACGACTTGCGGATGAGGTTGATTCCCTCCTCCAGCGGGACGTCAAGGCCCCGGTCAGGGCCGTAGTGTTCTACCTGTGACCAGGGCGGTGGCACCCCCGGGGTCGGGGGTCCCGGCGGTGCCACCGCCGGTCACACGAGGACTGGAGATGGGGGTCTCCTGAAAGCCCTCCGCCCGGCAGATGAGGGGATCTGCCCGGCGGAGGGCTTTCGCTTCTTTGCCCAGCCTTGACCGCGACCGGGCGCATGATCCGGCGGCCCTTTGGTTGGCTCGGTCCCATGTGGGTTCTGGGGATGATCGCAACACTTCTGGTGGCTCCCGGCGGCGACTGGCGGGAGCCGGACACCGGCGTTCCCGGCGAGCTCACCGAGATCACCTCCCCCGGTTACGGCACGGCCTACGCGCTCGGCACGAGCGCCGCGAAACCGCTGCTGCTGACCTGGGCCGGGCACCAGTGGAAGCGCGCCGCCCCGCCCCTTCCGGAGAACGCGCTGCTGACCGGGGTCTCGGCCGCCGCCCCCGACGACGCCGACGTCACCGGGTTCTCCGGCCAGACGCCCCTCGCCCTGCACTGGGACGGCGCGTCCTGGACCCCGCGCCCGTTCGCCGAGCCGCTCCCGGGCTTCCCCCGCGCGATCGACGCCGGATGGATCGTGGGCAGCACGTCCGGCTTCGCCGGAACCCAGGCCGCGGCCTGGCGCCGCACCGGCGGCACCTGGACTCCGGTCACCGTTCCCGGCGGCCCCGGCAGCGGCCTCGTCGCGATCGACGGCGGCAACGCCGTCGGGACGCGCCTCGACCACGCGCTGATCGTCCGCTGGGACGGCACGCGCTGGATCGAGGAGACCCCGGATCTGGGCCCGGACGCCGAGCTCACCGATGTCGCGGGCGACTACGCCGTCGGCACCCGGCGCAAGGCGCCCCTGGTACTGCACCGCGAGAACGGAACCTGGAAGCCCGTCACCGCCCCCAAGACCCTGTCCGCCGGGCTGACCTCGGTCGCCCCCGACGGGTCCGGCGGCATCTGGGCGGCGGGCCGCGCCGGATTCCACCACTACGACGGCACGGCCTGGACCCTCTCGCCGGAGCGCGGGACGGTCCGCGCCCTGGCCCTCACCCGCGGCACCTCGTTCCTGTGGGCCGCGGGCGGCAAGGACGGCAGGGCCGTCACCTGGACGACCGCGCCGCGTCCCCGTTAGAGGCTCTTGACGGCCTCGGTGTCGCGCTTGGGCTCGTCGAGGGCGGGCTCGAGGTAGATCAGCCGGGCGACCGGGAAGAGCTCGCGGACCCTGGCCTCGGCGGCGTCGATGCCCTTGGCCACGTCGGCGGCGGTGTCGTCGTGGTTGACCGCGATCTTCGCCGCGACCAGCAGCTCCTCGGGGCCGACGTACTCGGTCCTGATGTGGATCACGTGGTCGACCTGCTCGACCGACTCCAGCGACTCGACGATCCGGCGCTCCATCTCGGGGTCGGCGCCCTCCCCGAGCAGCAGGCTCTTGGTCTCGACGGCCAGGACCACAGCGATGACGCCGAGCAGGAGGCCGATGGAGATCGTGCCGATGCCGTCCCAGACGCCGTCACCGGTGGCCACCGCGAGGCTGACGCCGACCAGCGCGAGCACGAGGCCGACCAGCGCGCCCAGGTCCTCCAGCAGGACGACCGGCAGCTCGGGGGCCTTGGACCTGCGGATGAACTGCACCCACGACAGCTCGCCGCGCAGCCGGTTCGACTCGACGATCGCCGTCCGGAACGAGAAGCTCTCCAGCACGATCGCGATGATCAGCACGCCGAACGCCCATCCGGCGGACTTCACGGGCTCGGGATGCTGCACCTTGTGGATGCCCTCGTACAGGGCGAACATCGAGCCGACCGTGAACAGCACGAGGGCGACGATGAAGGCGTAGAAGAACCGCTCCCGCCCGTACCCGAACGGATGCTGCGGAGTCCTGGCGCGTTCCGACCGCTTCTTGCCGAGCAGCAGGAGCCCCTGGTTGCCGGAGTCGGCGACCGAGTGGATCCCCTCCGCCAGCATCGACGACGATCCCGTGAAGGCGAACGCCACGAACTTCGACACCGCGATCCCCAGGTTGGCCGCGAGGGCCGCGACGATCGCCTTGGTTCCGCCTTCTGCTGACATCTATGCGGTCCTCGCCTTGAATTCCGAGACGGCGGCCACGGGGGTCGGGTCGATCCCCAGCGACAGCGCCAGATAAACGGACACATAATCGCACACCGTGATCAGCGAGGCGACGCGCTCCAGCGGATGGGTTCCCTCCGCCTTGAACTCCGTGACCGCGAGTGATCGCGCCCTGGCCACCTCCCCGACCGCCGGACGCCGTTCCCCCGTGTCCTCGAAAATCACCACATGGAGCGCGGTCTCCGGATCGTCGCCGCGGTCGCGGAAGAAGTCGTCGGCGTCCTGCGCGGGCGGAGTGGCGTCGAGCGCGCCCAGCCGCGGCACGGCCGAGGCCCGCTTGGCGTTGTCGGCGAGCTGCTCGGTGAACCGGCGGGCGGCGGCCCACGTCAGCGGGCCCGTCCCCCAGGCCATCGGCAGCGCGTCCTTCAGCTCCAGCGCGATCTGCTTGGCCGGGTTCACGAACGGCTCGCTGGACGGCCGCAGCCGGTGGGCCAGGTCCTCCAGCAGCGCCGCCGTCGACTCGAGGGTCTCGTCGGAGAGCTGGAGCAGGCCGAGACCGCGCACGACCAGCAGCACCGGCACGAGCCTGGCCCACAGCTCGGTCCTGGCGGGACCGGTGTTCGGCACGGGCAGGTGCAGGGACCGGCTCTGGATCGCGAACTGCGACAGCCGGCCGTCGGGGAGCCCGACCGTCACGACCGACATCCCGCGCCGCAGCGCCTGGTCGGCGAGGGCGAGCGAGTCCTCGCCGACGGCGAACAGCAGGTCGGTGGCGCCGATCCAGCCGGGGAGCGGGCCCTCCGGCGGGCTGATGACCGGGATCGGGCAGCCGATCCCGCACACCGCCGCGACGATGTCGCCCACGAGGCCGTCCCCGGCGATCACGATCGAGCGGGGCCGCTGGGCGTGCTCGAGCGCCACGTCGATCCCGGCCTCGGCCGCCAGTCGCTGGGCCTGGCGGATCTGGGCCGCGCCCCCGGCGAGCCGCCGGAGCATCCCCGCCGGATCGGCGGCCTCGAGCGCGTCAACGTCTTCCAACGCCGACGTCATGCCTGAGGGGCCCGCGCTTCGTCGACCAGCAGGACCGGGATTCCGTCGCGGACGGGATAGACGTAACCGCACTCGCCCTTGCAGGTGAGCTCGTCCTCTCCCTCGAGGGCCCCCTTGCAGTTCGGGCAGGCCAGGATCTCCATCAGCCAGGAATCGAGCTTCACTTCATCCTCCTCTGACGATCGCGAGGACCTCGTCGCGCAGGGCGGCCATGGTCGTCGCGTCGGTGGCCTCAGCGTTGAGGCGCAGTAGCGGTTCGGTGTTGGAGGCGCGCAGGTTGAACCACCAGCCGGGGTGGCTGCCCGCTCCGGAAAACGTGAAAGTCGTGCCGTCGAGCTCGTCGATGCTGACGCCGTCGCGCCCGGCGAAGACCGCGCGGACCCGGGCGACGGCGGCCTCCTGGTCGGCGACCTCGCTGTTGATCTCGCCGGAGGCCGCGTAGCGGTCGTAGGACTTCAGCAGGGCGCTCAGGGTGCCGTCCTGCTCGCCGAGCGCCGCGAGGACGTGCAGGGCGGCCAGCATGCCGGAGTCGGCGAACCAGAAGTCGCGGAAGTAGAAGTGGGCGGAGTGCTCTCCGCCGAAGACCGCGCCGGTGTCGGCCATGGTCTTCTTGATGAAGGAGTGCCCGACCCTGGTGCGGATCGGCGTGCCGCCGTTCTCCCTGATGACCTCGGGGACGGCCAGCGACGTGATCAGGTTGTGGACGATGTTCGCGCCGGGGTGCTTGGCCAGCTCCCGCTCCGCGACGAGCGCGGTGATCGCCGACGGGGAGACGATCTCGCCCCGCTCGTCGACGGCGAAGCAGCGGTCGGCGTCGCCGTCGAAGGCCAGGCCCAGGTCGGCACCGTGCTCCAGGACGGCCTTCTGCAGGTCGCGGAGGTTCTCCGGCTCGATCGGGTTGGCCTCGTGGTGGGGGAAGGTGCCGTCCAGCTCGAAGTAGAGCGGCACCACGGTCAGCGGCAGCCCCGCGAGGACCGCGGGGACGGTGTGGCCGCCCATGCCGTTGCCCGCGTCGACGACGACCTTCAGCGGGCGGATCCCGCCGAGGTCGACGAGCCCGTTGAGGTGGTCGGCGTAGCCCTGGAGCAGGTCCCGCGACCGGACCGAGCCCCGCGGCCCGTCGAAGCCGGGGACGCCCGCGATCACGAGGTCGCGGATGTCGCGCAGGCCGGTGTCCTGGCCGATCGGCCGGGCGCCCGCGGTGCACATCTTCATGCCGTTGTACCGGGCGGGGTTGTGACTGGCCGTGAACATGACGCCGGGCAGGTCGAGCACGCCGCTGGCGTAGTAGAGCAGGTCGGTGGAGCCGAGCCCGGCCTCGATGACGTCGGCGCCCTGGGCGGTGGCTCCGCGGGCGAACGCGGCCGCGAGGGGGACGCTGGAGGCGCGCATGTCATGGGCGGTGACGATCTCGGTGGCGCCGGTGACCCGGACGAAGGCGGCCCCGGCGGCCTCCGCCGTGGCCTCGTCGAACTCCTCGGGCACGACGCCCCGTACGTCGTACGCCTTGAAGATCTTTGCCGGGTTCCCCACTCGGCTGCCCCTCTGGTAGTTCGAATTGCCTAGTGGCTGTCTAGTGCGCTTCGAGCCTACCGGTGCGGGCCGGGCCGACCGTTACGAGGTTGTTTCGGCCCGCCGCGGGTTCATCCGGCCTTCACTGGCGCGGCTGGTCGGAGCGGAGCACCCGGAGATGACCGCGCCGGCCGACCTCCTTGCCGTGGCCGACGGGCTCGCCGCGGGGGCCCGCGGGTCTGGCGGCCTCACGGACGGCGTCCGCGAGGGCCTCCAGGTCGTCGGAGGAGGGCTGTTCGGGGACCTCTTCGGCGGGCAGGCGCAACAGCTCCCACCCCATGGGGGCGGTCAAGCGGTCGGCGTGTTCCGCGCACAGGTCATAGCAGTGCGGCTCGACGTACGCGGCCAGCGGACCCAGGACCGCGGTGGAGTCACGGTAGACGTACGTGAGCGTGAACACTGCGGACGCCTTGCAGGCGGTGCGGGAGCAGATGCGGACGGGGCTCACAGGGGCTGAACGTACGCCTTTCCGGGCCCCTCCGCCACTATCCGAGTGATCGTGTCTCGCGTATCCCCCCAATATGGCCGATCTTCCCTCCCCGGACGCGGGTTCCGGGCCTCGTGAAGGTCGGTAATCTGTTCTGGTGAGCCGAGCCAAGCGACGCGACCGGCACGGCCGCGGGCTGCGCGGCCCCCTGGCGCCACCCGAGATCCCGATCTCCCTCACCCGTTCGGAGAAGTTCGACGATCTGGTGCGCGACGAGGTCCAGCGGATCGTCGCGCCCTGGACCGAGGAGCTGGCCGGGGTCGAGTTCGCCGTCGAGGACGTCCCCGAGGTGCCCGCGGACGAGACCAGGGTCCCGCTGAGCGCCCTCAGGCACGTCGACGGGAACCCCCGGGTGATCATCTATCGGCGGCCGGTCGAGGCCAGGTCCACCGGCACGCCGGAGAAGACCGACCGCGAGCTGTCCCGGCTGATCCACGACCTGGTCGTCGACGAGCTGGCCGGGCTGCTCAACCTGCCGCCCGAGACCATAGACCCCGAGGACTAGGGGCTGTTTCAAAGTCGGCGCCCGTGGCGAGCGGCGTCCAGGTGCGTGCCTCGCGGGGGCGGAGGAGGGAGTCGACCTGGTTGGGTCGGCGACCGACGACAACCTCGCGAGGTGCGCACCTGGACGCCGCGCAGTAGGGCAGTTGACTTTGAAACAGCCCCTAGACGGCGAAGTCAGCGGAACGAGGGCAGCGGGAACGGCCGTTCAGCGGACGATCGCGGTCAGGGAGTCGGCGACCGGCGGGAGCCGGTAGGCCAGCGGGGTCGGGGTCAGGGGCTGGACGGTCACGAACCGCTCCTTGCCCTTCTTGCCGCCCTTGATCGTGATGACCCTGGCGCCGTAGACGGTGCCGGAGACGGGCTCCACGATCAGGCCGTCGGAGTCCTGGGGGATCTCCAGGGTGCGGCCCCCCTGGACGTCGAACTCGCGGGGCTCGCCCCGGC
The DNA here is from genome assembly GCF_039534125.1 of Actinocorallia longicatena. Taxonomy (NCBI): domain Bacteria; kingdom Bacillati; phylum Actinomycetota; class Actinomycetes; order Streptosporangiales; family Thermomonosporaceae; genus Actinocorallia; species Actinocorallia longicatena. The sequence goes on from NZ_BAAAUV010000040.1 coordinate 42,967, forward strand.
CGGTCTTCGTCAGCGGGGTGACCCTGACCTTCGCGGGGCCCGTGGTGGCCGTCAGAAGCAGCGAGGAGCCCTCGCGGGCGTCCGCGAGGGTGGCGGCCCCGGTCAGGGGTTCCGCGCCCGCTCCGAGGCTCACATCGTCGCCGCCGGACTGGAATCCGGCCACGATCGGCCGGTCCGAGGTCAGGATCAGCGCCGCGGGCTTGCCGACCAGAGCGTCCTCGAGGTCGAGGGGGGTGACGGTCTGGGCGGGGGCGTCCAGGACGTCCTGGCCCTCGGGGACGAAGGTGCCGCTGGCCGTCACGGCCTGGACCTTGACCCGGGCGTCGTTCTCGCCGGGGACGTCCACGTAGAGGGTGCGGCGGCCGCTGCCGCCCGGCACCCCGGGCAGGACCACGGTCGTCGCGGGCGCGACGGACTCGGGAGCCCAGTCGAAGCCCTTGTCACCCAGGTCGGCCTTGACGCCCGCCACCACCCGGCCGCTCGTGGAGCTGACCTTGATCCCCAGCATGTGGGAGTCGGCGGCGAGGAGGCCGAGGCCGTCGGCGCTGCGGCCCATGCTGACGATCCGGGTGCTGTGCGGCTCGACCTGGAGGGCGCGGCCGTCGGGCGTGTCGAGGGAGCCGGTGTCGGAGACCGCGATGACGTCGACCGAGGCCTCCCGGTCGTCGATGTTGGTCAGATAGAGATCGATCTTGCCGTCGCCCGCGCCCGGCGTCATGAACCAGTGCTCGGTGGCGGGCGCGCCGCAGCGCATCCCGCCGATGCCGTTCTTGCCGCGGACGGTCACGTCGGCGGCGAGCCCGACGGCGGCCCCGCCGGTGGACCGCACGACGACCCCGCCCTTCTTCACGCCGTCGGCGCTCCAGACGCCGCCGGCGCCGACCTTGCCGAGCGCGCCGCCGTTCAGCGCGCCGACCTGGCTCTCGCCCGCGCCGGTGCCCGCCGACACCACGCCGACGCGGCCGCCGCCGCTCTCCGGGCAGGCCAGCAGCCCCGCGTCGACCGGGGCGGTGCCACCGGCGGGCGTCCGGGCCGGGTCCGGGCGGGAGATCTCCGCTATCCCGTAGATCGCGAGCGCGGCGACCAGGACGATCACCCCGGCCCCGTACCGGTGCCCGGCCACGCGCATCGCGGTGGCGACGGCCGGATGGGCGGTGATCCCGCGTCCGTCGCGGCGGCGGCGCGGCTCGGGCACGAACGGCTCGTCCGGCAGGTCCTGCGGGCCGGACTGCTCGGGACCGGACTCATCGAGGTGGCGAGGGGCGGGCTCCGGCGCCCTGCGGCGCGGGGCGGGCCGGGGTTCGGGCTCCTGCGGCTCCTGGCGCCTGCGGCGCGGGGCGGACGGCGGGGCCTGCTCCTGGGCGTGCCTGCGCTGGACCGGCTCCGGCTCCGGGGGCTGCGCGGGGGGCCGTTCGGCGGGGG